>NZ_KK211102.1:84503-421427 GCF_000620305.1 Desulfitibacter alkalitolerans DSM 16504
TATTTTATCATATTCGTCCTTGCTAGTGCCATATAACATTTTGAGTATAACATGTAACATGTTAGCTTAGCAAGTAAAACTTGTACAACCTAAAGCTAATTTGCTATAATAACTATATCAACTGTAGGGTGTGATATGGTGAATATTAAAAAGGCTCCAAGCTTAAAAGAACAGGTATATGATTATCTTCGTGAGGCTATCTTAAATACTGATCTTGAAATTGGCAAGCTTTATTCTGACCAGTGGGTTGCCAATAATATTGGTGTCAGCAGGACCCCAGTCAGGGAAGCTGTTTTGCAGCTGCAGCATGAAGGGCTAATTGATGTTGTGCCCTACAGGGGCTTTATTATAAAAATGATTTCCAAGAAAGAAATAATTGATATCTTCCAGCTTAGAGAAGCAATTGAAGGCTTTTCCATAAGACAGCTTATCCTTTCAAAAAAAAGCTCCCCTGCCAATTTTACAGACCTTTTGCATGAATTAAACCAGGCAATAAAATGCCAGGAAATAGCCAATCAAAAGGAAGACTCAAAGGACTTTTGGAACGCAGATAGATTATTCCATGAAAGCATAGTCAAGCATTGCGGCAATAAATGCTTTAATGATATTTACAGATCCCACCGCGACAAAATACAGCTAATTGCCCTGGAGACACTCAAGGATAAAAGCAGATTATATTCTGCCTTATCAGAACATAAGATTGTTGTGGAAGCAATAGAAAAAGGCACAGAGCTTGAAGCTTATGAAAAAATATCATTTCACTTAAACAGCACCAAATCCTTGATTATGAAAGCACTTGAAAAATATAATCTAGGCGCAGAAGCTTCTAACAATTAGCTAACTCTTGCCCCCACCTTCTTGTCTTTATACCTTGCGTTTTCTTGGTAAAAAGGGGGCAGCTTAGGTGTTCCCTGGCTGGCCCCTTTAAATAACCTACTTGGTCCATTTTAGATAAGCGCCCTTCATGGGTGAGGTGGCCATGGATTGAAATAACCCTAGAACACCCTTGTTCTCTTTAACTGGTCTAGTCCAGTTCTTTTTACGCTCTGCTAGTACTTTTTCAACTTCTTCCTTACTTGTTTCTTTGCCTGCTATTCCTACTATTTCCAGCTTCCTTGCAGGAATGTTTACTGTAATCAGGTCTCCTTCTTCTACTAGGGCCAGGGGCCCTCCTGTTGCTGCTTCTGGGGACACGTGACCTATTGCCGGTCCTCTGGTTGCTCCTGAGAATCTTCCGTCTGTTATCAGTGCTGTTGTTGCTACTAGTTCTGGGTTTGTATATATAGCTTCTGTTGTTCTAAGCATCTCCGGCATTCCTGCTCCCTGGGGTCCCTCATATCTAATGATAATCATGTCTCCAGGCTTTATTTCTCCTGATAATATTGCTTCTACTGCTGCTTCTTCACTGTCATATGGTTTTGCCGGTCCTGTGTGGACGTGCATTTTGGGGTCTACTGCTGCGTGTTTTACTACTGCTCCTTCTGGGGCCAGGTTTCCGTATAGTACTGCTAGTCCTCCACCCTGCTTGTATGGCTTGTCTATTGGTTGGATTACTTCTTCTGTTGTCAGGCCATAGTTTCTTAGGTAGCCCTTGCCCACTTGGAAGTAGCCGTCTCTTTCTAATTCTTCCAGGTTTTCTCCTACTGTTTTGCCTGTGACTGTCAATGCATCCAGGTGCAGGTAGTCTTTTAGCTGCATCATTAGTCCTGGTACTCCTCCTGCAAACCACAGAAGTTCTGTGGGCCATTTGCCGCTTGTTTTCAGGCTTACTAGTACTGGTACTTTGGCGTGTATTTCTTCAAACAGGTCTGCTGTTATGTCCAGGCCTACTTCATGGGCTATTGCCGGTATATGCAGGGTTGCATTTGTTGAGCCTGAGATTGCTGCATGGATGACGATTGCGTTTTCAAAGGCTTTTCTTGTTAGTATTTGTCTTGGGGTTATGCTTTTTTCCATGAGCTCTTTTACTTTTTCTGCTGCTTTATACGATAAGTGCTCCAGCTGGTTGATGCTTGCCGGCATCAGGGCGTTGCCCGGCAGGCTCAAGCCCAATGCTTCTGACATGGTCTGCATTGTGCTGGCTGTGCCCATGAATTGACATGCTCCACAGGTTGGGCAGGAGTTGATTTGTTCTACCAGCAGTTCATGGCTTGTGATTTCCCCTCTTTTTTCTTTGAAGCCTGAGCCATAGAGCTTTTCTGATGATAGATAGTCTGGTCCTGGCATCATTGCTCCACCACTAATATGGATCCCTGGCATGTCAAGTCTTGCTAATGCTTTGAGATGGGCCGGTATTGATTTGTCACAGCTTGATATGAGCATGATGCCGTCAAAGGGTGAGCTCAGGGCATGGATTTCCACCATCATTGCTATGACTTCTCTTGACACCAATGAGTAGTTCATTCCGTCATGGGCCATGGCTATTCCGTCACACATGTCTGTTACCGTGTATACTGCCGGTTTGCAGCCCACGCTGTATAATCCATTTTTTGCTGATTTTACTAATTTGTCCAGGTGATAGCTTCCTGGGTGGCTGTCTCCAAATACACTGTCTATTAACACCTGCGGCTTTGCAAGGTCTGATGGTGTCCAGCCGCTTCCCAGGCGCAGTCCATCTCCCTGGGTGTTTACTTTTCTAAGGTGCTGGCTTTTTAGCATGGTTTTTTCTCACCCCGATTTCACTATAATTGGTTTTTATATTTGCAAGCTCCACTCTAGTTTTCTTCTAATGCCTTCCTAAGCTTTGCTAATTCTTCCTCACTAATCTTGTAGCAGTGCTCCGGACCTGGGAAAGCAACATTCTCAACGTCTGCCTTGTATTCAAGAAGTGCTTTTTCAATATACTCATTCATATTTGCATATTGCTTAACAAACTTGGCAACATGTCCTCCAAAAAAACCCAACAGGTCATGTACCACAAGAACCTGACCATCACAATAGGGGCCTGCACCAATACTTAAGATAGGAATTCTTGCCCTTTCAGTAATAATCTGGGCTACTTCAGCAGGTATAGCTTCCAATAGAACGCTCACACAGCCTGCTTCCTCAAGGGCTTTTGCATCTTCTATGAGTTTAATTGCTGCTGAAACATCCCTGCCTTGAGCTTTAAATCCACCAAGCATGGCAACTGACTGGGGAGTAAGTCCCAGATGTCCCATAACTGGAATGCCTGCCTTTGTAATAGCACTGATTCGGTCCACCATTTCAATACCACCTTCAAGCTTAACACCATCAACGCCAGCCTCCTGCATTAGCCTTCCTGCATTAGCAACGGCCTGTTCAACAGATACTTGATAGGACATGTATGGCATATCACCTATTACGAAACAATTTGGAGCTCCCTTTCTTACAGCCCTGGAATGGTTTACCATCATATCCATGGTTACCGGCAGTGTGCTGTCAAACCCGTAGACACACATTCCAAGAGAATCTCCCACTAAAATAATATCAATACCTACTTTGTCTTCTATAGCAGCAGTGGGAAAATCATAGGCTGTAATAAAGGTGATTTTCTCTCCCCTTGCTTTTTTCTCCATTAGGGTATGAATTGTAACCTTCTTTCTTGTTGAAGCTTGAGTTGGTGCTGTCCAAGTACTCATATTTATTCCTCCTCGTTTATGCAAAAATACAATCTCTATGTTATCAAACACTAAGGGTGGGGAGGAGGAAGTGGTTTTTATGCAGCCACTTCCTTTCTCAAAAGCTGGTATTAGCTGTATTTTTCTATTTTTTAACTATAGGAAAAGTATTTGCACCTTGCGGCATAACAGTTACTTTCGGATTTGTAGTTCCACATTTTTCATAAGCAATCTTTAAAGCATCCTCAATGGAAGTTACAGGAATAAGCTTGGCCTTTTTAGCAAATTCAGCGTTCTCCGGTTTTGTCAGCAGGATAAAAGGCCCCTTGTCACTGCACTCTACCTCTTTAAAAGCAACCCAGCCTGGAATTGTAAAGTTTGCTCTTAATGCCCTTTCCATCTCATAGGTTGATTCATAATTAAACCACTGGGTAAACTCCTCAGGCTCCATAATATCTGGACATTCTGATAAGATAATGGCAGCTCCGCCCTTTTTCATGGCATAATAGGCATTATCCATTGTCTTTCCTGTCTGGTAAAGGTTTATATCCTTTGGATATCCCCCGGCAGTTGCAATAACAATATCAGCTTCCTCCTGGATTTCAATTCCATACATTTTGTCCACAAGCTCTGTTCCATGGAGCCATGCTGAAATCCAGTTGCCGGCAAAAACCCCTGCTATATCCCCTTCAGGATTAGGAACAACATTTACTATAAAATCTGGGTTGACAAAGGCTGCTATTTCCATCATGTCCTCATGACATTCATTGCCCCTGGTATATTTTGAAGCAGAACGTGGATTTGAGCCGCTTCCTAGTTCAGGTCCCATGGCCCACAGGTGGTTTTGCTGAATGGTCTTAATTGAAGCAATCCCAGGTAAAACACTTTTTCTTCCGCCACCATATCCAACCATATAGTGATAAATGATACCACCAGTTAATATAACCTTGTCAGCTTCTGTAAAGATTCTATTAACTGAGACCTCAGTGCCTCTACTTGTCTTGCCAAGGTATACCATGTTCTTAGTATCCCAGGCGTCATGATTGACAACTTTAACCCTGTTATAAACTTCCTCACAGCATAGTTCCCTGCATTCTTGCTCCGTATTTGCCCTGTGCCCACCTACAGCAATAACTATGGTAATATTCTCATCAGGTACCCCTGCTGCATTTAAATAGTTAATAAGAAGGGGCAGTGTTAAATAATTTTTCTGCCATGCTCTTGTAATATCGCTTACTGTAATAGCCACAGTATCCCCGGGCTTAATAATTTCTTTTAAGGGAGGAGCATCAATGGGATGATCAAGGGCTGTTAAATATGCTGCTTCTAGATTTTCAAGTGCCGGATAGTCTGCACCCAGTACAACATCAAGAATTTGTTCTTCCGGAATGGAAAATGTTACTGTTCCTTTGCCATATTTAAGATTAAACTCTCTTTCTGCCAAGACTTACGCCTCCTTGTGCATATTTGTAAAACCATTCAGGATTTATCTAAGAATACTTGGCAACCATAAGCTTAGCCCTGGGAAATAGGTAATAACAAGTAAGGCTATAATTGATGCCAGTAAATACCACCAGTTAGCATTTATGAGCTTTTCTATTGGCATCTTCCGCATACTAGATGCAACAAAAAGATTCACGCCAAGGGGTGGTGTGATCATACCTATTGCCAGGTTCACTACCATGATAATACCAAAGTGAATTGGATCTATTCCCAACTGAATAACTGCAGGGAAAAGTATGGGAGCCAGAATAATAATAGCCGCATTTGTTTCCATAAATGTACCAACAACTAGTAACAGCAGGTTTAAGATCATAAGCAGCATTATAGGATTATCTGTAATGGCTATTAACATTTGCGCAACCTTCATGGGAATCTGCTCTCTTGTTAGAATTAAACCAAAAGCTGATGCCGCCGCTACAATTAGCAGAACCAATGAGCTGCTGATAGCTGCAGTTCTCAAAATTTGGGGTAGATCTTTAAAAGATAATTCTTTATATACAAATAAACCTACTATTAAACCATAAACAACAGCTATATTGGCAGCCTCTGTGGGTGTAAAGATACCCCCATAAATACCACCAAGTATGATGATAGGCATGAATATAGCCCAGATGGCATCCTTAAAAGAAGCCCAGATCTCTCCAGGAGTAGCTGGCCTGTCAGCCCCGCGATAGTTATTCTTCTTGGCAATAATAACTGCTACTATAGCAAGGGATAAACCAATAACCATACCTGGCACAAAGCCCGCCATGAACAAGCCGCCAATTGATGTGCCAGTTACTACACCATAGGTAATCATGGGAATACTAGGAGGAATAATAACTCCTATATAACCGGAACTAGCCTGGGTAGCCGTTGCAAATTCTTCCTTGTAGCCATTTTTGACCATGGCTGGAATCATAATAGCACCAATGGCAGCCACAGTGGCAGGAGAAGAACCTGAAATAGCAGCAAAAAACATGGATGCCAGGATTGTAACCAGTGCAAAGCCCCCAAAAAAGCTTCCTACTAATGAATTAGCAAAATTAATCAGCCTTTTAGAAATACCTCCCCTTTCCATTACAGCTCCAGCAATCATAAAGAAGGGAACTGCCATTAATGGAAAGGAGTCTACAGCTGTAAACATTCTTTGTGCTGCCACTTGAACAGCAACAATGTCAGTAACCCAGATTGTTAAAATAGTAGCCAGCCCAATACTAACTGCAATTGGCACACTAGCTATTACAAGTACTGCAAAAAGTCCAAAAAGCAATGCTGCAACCATATTACCTTACACCCCCTCTTGCTTAAATTGTCTATAGGTTGCTTGTAAAAACCTAATACTCATTAAAACAGCTCCAAAGGGAAGTGAGGCATAAGCTATCCAGATTGGAATAAGCATGGCAGGAGATTTTTGTCCGGTTTTCATTAAAAATGATACTATTATTAATGACAAGTACACCAATAATGCAGAAAAAATAAATGATACAAACATTGCAAAAACCCTCATATATTTATTAAAGGGCTTGGGTAATGAACCTACAACTACATTAATACCAATGTGAGCCCCTTCCTTAGCAGCAATAGCTGCACCAATAAATACAGCATAAGCCATAATATATCGTGCTAATTCCTCTGACCAGGGAAGCGAGGACTTAATCACGAACCTAAAAAATACCTGCAAAAATATAACTACTATCATAGTTAAATAAAGAATTGTTACAGAATAGTCTTCAAATTTGTCTAAAACAGTAAAGAAGGAAGATTGCTTTTTTGCTTCCATGATTTTCCTCCCTGACACTTTCATAATAATATCAGTGTCTATTATCATTTTAATTTTGAATTAGATTTTATTATATAGTTGAGCAGGAATTAAATCCTGCTCAACTCATTTGATATTTGGATAGACTTTATTCAGCAAGCTTTCTAATTTGTTCAATTAAGTCCTTGCCAATTGTATCTTCCCATTTGTCATATACTGGGGCCATTGCTTCCTGCCATGGACCTTTATCAGGAGTTGTAATCTGCATTCCTGCTTCTGCTAATTTATCTACTAGCTCATCATCCATATCCTGAATCATTTTTCTCTGAATTGCTGTAGCTTCAATAGCTGCCTGCGCAAATATTGCCTGGTCCTCAGCGCTTAACTTATCCCAGGTAGCCTGACTGATTAACAGTGGAGCTGGAGCATAGAAGTGACCTGTTAAAGCCAGGTGTTCCTGAACCTCCTGGAATCTGGAAGTATAAATAATTGGTAATGGGTTTTCCTGTCCATCAACAGTTCTTTGCTGTAAAGCTGTAAATAATTCACCAAATGCCATTGGAGTAGGATCTGCACCGATTTGTCTAAAGGAATCCATATGGATTGGGTTTTCCATTGTTCTAATCTTAATGCCTACCATGTCTTCTGGTAGATTAATTGGTTTTTTGGAGTTGGTAATATTTCTAAATCCATTTTCCCAGAAAGCTAGACCTTTAATTCCAGTACCTTCTAATTGTGCAAATATACCTTGCCCAATTTCACCGTCTAATACTTTATGGGCATGGGCCTTGTCGACAAACAAGAATGGAAGGTCAGTTACCAGGAAGGCATCTGAAAAACCTGCTAGTGGAGCAGTTGATACAACTGTTAAATCTACTGTGCCCATTTGCACACCTTCAATAACTTCTCTTTCTGAGCCCAACTGTGCAGCAGGGTATACTTCTATTTTATATCTTCCTCCAGTTCTTTCTTCTATCATCTTACCATACTCTATCATACCAAGAGCATATGGGTGAGTTGCGTCAGGAGTAACACCTGCTTTTAGCACAACCGTTTTAACCTCTTCTCCGCCGCCTCCAGTACCTGGATCTTTAGATCCTCCACCACAACCAGCTGCTAGTGCCATGGCAAATAAAGCCACTACTAAAAGCACTAAAATCTTTAAACTTCTCTTTTTCACAAATACTCCTCCTTAGTGTTTGTAATCTGTAGTTTAAATCTAGTACACCTTACAGTAAATCATTTCTGATTGCCTATCACCCCCTTAAAATACTATGGCCTCGTATAAAACCTTACATGGTCCTTGCTATACGACAAATTGCAAAATCTCTTTGTCCTAAAACTTCTGACTTCGTCTGCTTCCCATTTATAACCTGTAGGTATTCTTCATATATTTCTCTGCCAACTTCCTCAACAGTTTTGCCGCCAGTCATAATTGTACTTGCATCAATGTCAATGTTATCCATCATTGTTTTAACTGTTTTGGGATTTCCACAAACCTTTACAACTGGTGCTATTGGAGCACCTGTCGGTGTGCCTCTGCCAGTAGTAAATACAATTAGTTGCGCACCACCGGCTATCATGCCGGTAATTGACTCTATGTCATGTCCTGGAGTATCCATTACCACTAAACCCTTTTCACTGGGTTCCTCTGCAAATTGAATCACTTCATTTATAACGGAAGATCCTGCCTTATAGATACATCCAAGAGATTTTTCCTCTATTGTTGTTAAACCTCCCTCAATATTACCAGGAGTAGGGTTACCCCCTCTAATATCAACTCCAAGTCTTTTTGATTCCTTTTCAACATTTGCCACTATCTCATAAATCTGCCTGGCTACTTCAGCATTCTTGGCCCTTTTAGCCAGAATATGCTCGGTACCAGTTAACTCCGTTGTTTCTGAAAGAATTACAGTACCACCTGCTTCAACAAGCAGGTCAGATGCAAAACCTGTTGCTGGATTAGCAGCTAATCCAGATGTGGTATCAGAACCTCCACATTCTGTCCCCAGAATAATGTCACTTATGTCTACTGGTTGTCTTTGAATCTGAGATGCATTCATAACCATATCCCTGACTATTTCTGAACCCCTGGCTACAGTTTTTAAGGTGCCTCCCTCATCTTGAATTGTCATATGAGCTACAGGCTTTCCTGTCACCTCTATTTCAGCAGCAAGGTCTTTAGGCTGCAGGGTTTCACATCCCAGGCCAACTACAAGTACTGCTGCCACATTAGGATTTTTGCCAAAGCCTATTAAGGTACGCGCAGTTTGCTCCTTATCACTTCCAATTTGGGAACAGCCATGTTGATGTATTATAGGGATGGCCCCTGGAACCTGAGCCGCTATCATTTCCACTGCCCTGTTGGCACAGACAACTGATGAAATAATAACCACATGATTTCTTATGCCTACCTGTCCATTTTCCCTGCGAAAACCAGTTAATTGCATCTTATATCCCCCTTAATTACTCAAATCCCCTCTACCCCTCTGGCTCAATACATTGTGCACATGAACATGCTCGCCCATGGATATATCTTCCGTTGTTACTCCAATTTCCTCTCCATATTTATATACTGGGCTTCCCTTTTTAATGTCTTTTATTGCCACCTTATGCCCAAACTTAATGTCTGCTTGAAGGGTAATAATAAATGCTTCGCTGCCTGTTTCAACTGCAATTTCCTGACCCTTTTGCAAATCTACTGTAGCTGTAGCCACATTATCCTTTGGATTTATAACAATTAATTGCTGCATTATTCCACCCCCTACAAAACCTGTTTATCATCTAAAAATGCTTCATTTTTATATCCTAATTCCCTGGAAATAGCCATGGCAGTGCTCTTAACTTCTTCAACTATTTCATTAAATTTCTGCCCTATTATTTTTGCTGTTGGCCCAGACACACTTATAGCTGCCTTAACCCTGCCATAATTATCAAAGATTGGCGCCGCTACACAACTTACTCCACTAATTAACTCTTCATTATCCAAAGCATAGCCTTTTGCCCTGATTATTTCTAATTCTTTTACTAACTCTTCAATATTTGTTATAGTTTTATTTGTATAACGGGGCATGCCTCTTTTTTCAACTATGCTTCTTGCTTCATGGGTTGGCATATATGCCAGCAATGCCTTGCCTACTCCTGTACAGTGAGTTGGCATTCTCATTCCAACCTGTGTCACTACCCTTAATGAAATACGGTGCCATTCCCTTTTATCAATGTAGAGCACTTCATTGCTGTCCAAAATAACAAGGTGTACCGTCTCCCCCAAATGCTCAAGCAGCCTTTGTATGTGAGGTGATGCAACTGTTCTTACATCCCAATTATGAGAGACTATGGTTCCCAGTTCAAAAAGACGTATTCCTAGTCTATACTTGCCATTAAAGGGCGACTGCTCTACATAGTGATAGTCTCTTAATGTTGACAGCAGCCCATGAACTGTGCTTTTTGGAAGCCCTAACTGATTAGTTATTTCCCCAAGGGCCATCTCTCTATTTGCTGATGCTAAAATGTCAAGTATTTTTGCGGCCCTGGCCACAGATTGTATTTGGTTATTTTTACGTACATCAGCAACCATGTCTTTTATACAGCCCCTCACTCAAAAATTCTTAAAACCCCCAAAAACAACATGAGTGTAACATGTACCATGTTACGCTAAGGCGCTCCATTATCAAGAGCTTCCCTTCTTGCTTTGCCATTATTAACCGTGAAGTTACCAGTATTGAAATAACTTGACTTATATTCTAAATATTCAAACCTTTTAAGACCACTATTTATTACACTTTTATTAGTTGTATCTTTTCGACATTAGTTTGTTTATTCCTGCAGGAAATGTTCGGCAATATCGAATTGTGTTCGGTTATTTAGTCAGCAATGACACTAACTTTATTTCTCCGGCAGCCATCCCATGCTCTTAGATATTGCCCTGCCCGCTTCCTGAACTGAATCCACCAGGCCCTTAATGGTTTCAACAGGAAACTGAGAAGCAGACCCAGAGGCACTAATGGCAGCTATTATATTTCCTTTATAATTATATACTGGCACAGCTACACAGTTTAGGCCTAATTCAAGCTCCTCAAGATCCAGTGCATATCCTAAAGCTCTAGCCTTTTGCACCTGTTTTAGTAATTCATATAAATTATCTACCGTGTTGGGAGTTAATTTATTAAACTCGCTTTTGGACAGTGCTTTGATAATTTCTTCATCAGGGATTCCCCCAAGAAGTATTTTTCCAACAGCTGTGCAGTATAGAGGCACTCTCTTTCCAACCCGGGAGTATCTAATCATGCCCTTGGGCGGCTCAACCTTGTCAATGTATATTGCTTCCCAGCCATCCATAACCACAAGGTGGACGGCAATCCCACAGGCTTCTGCAAGCTTTTCAATGTGTGCTCTAGCTCTATGCCTAATGTCCATATTTGCTGCTACCATATTGCCCAGTTCAAATAGCTTTAGTCCTAATCTATATTTACCGGTACTTTCATTTTTTTCTACAAAACCTTCCCTTTCCAGGGTAAAGATTGACCTGTGCACAGTAGTCCGGTGGATACCTGTAATCTTACTTATTTCTAAAACTGACAGTTCTTTTTTATTATAATCGAAGGCAGATAAAACCTTGACACCTTTAGCGAGAGAGTGTACAAAGTAGCCATCTAGTTTATTAGTCAAAAGTGAATCCTCCCTGATTGATGCGACTATTTAGGCACTATGTTTCATGTTACATGGGCGAACATAAAGTTCAAACGCCTATATTATTCTATTTGATTCACAAATATCCTTTTTTATTTTTAAAATTTTTATAAATGTGCGAATTAATCCTAAATCTTAAATTAAGCCTGTTTTTTACCTGACCAGAGGCAGAAAAAAATCCAGCAAGCCTTAAGCCTACTGGATTTCTATAAGGAGGAGGTTAAAAAAATTTCATTAAATACTAGATTTTTTCTTAAACAATGGAGCACATATTGCTATAATTGCCAAAGTTAATAAAATAGCACTAATAGGCCTACTAAAGAATATTGTATAATCCCCATTTGCCATTTGCAGTGCACGGCGAAAATTAACTTCAGCTAAAGGTCCTAGAACTACACCCAGTATTATAGGTGGTAAGGGAAACTTGTTTTTTTCTAAGTAAAACCCAATAACCCCAAAAATTAACATTATCCAAATATCAAATATCGAATTTCTTACAGAGTATGTTCCTATAATACATAAAACTAAAATAATTGGACCCATAACAGTATAAGGCACTCTCATGATTTGGGAAAATAATGAGATAAATGGTTTGGAAAAAACTAAGATTAATAGATTTACCAAAAGCAAACCCATAAAAATACTATAGACCAAGTTTGGTTCTCTTACAATTAACATGGGTCCTGGCTGTAATCCATGAAGAATAAAAGCCCCTAAAATTACTGCTGTTGTGGCACTACCGGGGATTCCAAATGATAACAATGGAACCATAGCACCCATGGCTGCAGCATTATTAGCGGATTCAGGAGCAGCAATCCCTTCAGGTATCCCTGTACCAAATTCTCTAGGGTTTTTTGACCACCGAACTGCTTCACTATAACTAAGCATAGCCGCTGTAGTTGCTCCAACCCCAGGAAGTATTCCTACAAAAACACCAAGGAGTGATGAACGGGCTATTGTACTAGCTATGCGCTTGAAAATTGAAAGATCAAAAATTTTGGTTTGAACTTTCTTGAAAGTAAGTTTTATATTTTTTTCACCTGATTTTCTAAAAATTTCTGAAACGGCAAACAACCCAATTAGTACAGGTATAAGGTTAATACCTTGAATAAGATTTAAAGAGTTAAAGGTAAAACGCAAGGTTCCTGTAAGTGGATCCATTCCAATGGTCGCAATGAATAATCCAAAAAGTACACCAATTAGACCAAAGATTAGCTGTCCACCACTCAAAGAAGCTACAACACTTAATCCTAAAACTGCTAATGCAAAATATTCAGCAGAGGAGAACTTCAGTGCAAAAGATACTAATATCGGAGTTAGAAAAATTAGCATAACTACCCCGAAAGTTCCACCTGTTACAGAGCTAAATATTGCTGTTCCCAGTGCTCGCCCTGCATGCCCCTTTTGGGCCATTGGATAGCCATCAAATACTGTTGCAATAGCCTCTGGTGTGCCAGGTGTTCTAAACAAGATGGCACTTATCATTCCAGAGAAAACAGAAGCAGCATATATACCTGTCAACATTAAAAATGCAGAGACCTTATCCATACCATATGTTAAGGGTAATAATATAATTACGAGCATAGTTCCACTTATACCAGGTAACGCTCCCCCAAGAAAACCTATAGCAACTGCTAAAAAAAGATAGAATAAATGCAAAGGCTCTAAAACCGAGAGTAACCCATAAAATAATCCTTCTAACATTGTTTTCCTCCTCCATATTTTCTACATATATTTTCATTTAATAAAACCATAAACTAATATTCCTGAAAATTCCAAATCCGCGAGGCAATGGAATTTCTAAAAAAATTGCAAAAACATAAATTACCCAAATACTACTTATCACAGTCATTAAAGTTAGATGAGTCCAACGTCTCATTCCCAGTACCCAGGCTGAAGACAGAATTAATAACGGCGTTGCAATTATAAATCCTATATAATTTATAAATAAGGCATATAAAAACAGTAATAAGATAATAATCCAATAACGATTAGGATAAGCAATCTTTGATTCAACGAATTCCTTTTCTATTTCTCCTGACTCATCGGCCATAACCTCATCTTTTTTATTTTTTTCTACCTTATTTTTATATGTTTGAACAAGTAACATTACACTAAGTATAAACATAAGACTTAAAATAGCAGTTGGCCAAAAACCGGGACCTAGTAGTCCAGCTGTTCGGGCGGCAGGAAATTTCAATGCATAAGGCAAAAATAATATTGGAAAAGCAATTGTGATAACTCCTATTATCCAATTAAAACTCATAGCTTACCTCCCAATTAAGAATTTTGGAGATAAGCCTAAGCTTATCTCCTTTACCCACTCCTATAGCTGATGTAAATTCTATCTATTAAGTTCCTCAAGTACTGCCTTAAATTTAGCTATATCTTGTTCCAGTTTGGCAGTATATTCTGCTGAGCCCATCCAGCCTGGTCTCAGATGTAAGAAAGATTGTTTTTCATATTCTTTGTAAGTAGGTGTTTCCATTGCTTGTTTAATTGCACTTTCTAATTTTGCAATAATTTCAGATGGAGCATCAGCACGAATAGCAAGGGCCCTTTCTACACCAGTTGTTAAATCCCAACCATACTCTACAGTAGTTGGAACTTCTGGAAAATCTTCTAATCTTTTGTCATTAAATATTACAATTGGGATTACATCTCCACTTTCAATGTATGCTATGGCAGGGCCTATCTCTTCTATCATGGCATCAATATGACCACCTAAAAGCTCAGCATGCATTAAACCAGCCCCATCAATGGGTATATAGTTCAATTCAATGCCAGCCATGTGCGCAAACATTGCTGCATGCACTTCGTCTACACCCATAGAACCTGTTCCACCAATTGTTATTTGGCCCGGGTTTGCTTTTGCTGCTGCAAGAAATTCATCCAGGTTCTTGAACCTGTCAGGCCTAACTTGTACAGCAAAAGTATCTGCCTGCACCCGGGCAATTGGAATTAGTTTGTCTAATCCATTTGGATTTGTCCCTGCTGCTGTTGTATAAGGGAATGAGGAAAATACCACAAGGGTGTACCCATCAGCTGGTGCCAGGGCAGCATTTTGTTTAGCTATTACACCTGCCCCTCCTGGTTGGTTAATAACTATAATGTTAACACCAAGGATTTTTTCCATTTCTTTAGCAATTGCACGGGCAAAAAGATCTGAGCCTCCTCCTGCACCATGTCCCACTAAGATTTCAATATTACGTGTGGGATAATTATCTGCAGGGTTTGAAGATACATCATTTTTCTCTTGTTGATTTCCACAAGCTGTTAAAACTAGACCTAGTATTAATACGAAAGACATTAAAACAAGCCAACTTTTTTTCATAAAAATCCTCCTCGTTTTAATAATTTTTGAATTTTCCATCTTCTCATGATAAAAAGAATAGAAAGAGCTTAATTCACCCTAACTATTTAAATTATTCTGGACCATTTTAACAGCTAATTTCATTGCTTGCATTTGGGCACCAGGGTTAGCTATTCCTCTTCCCACTATATCAAATGCTGTGCCATGGGCGGGGGTTGTTATTACTACAGGTAACCCTCCACTGATAGTTACTCCCTTATGAAACCCTAGTAATTTCATCCCCGTTTGTACTTGGTCATGGTACATTCCAACTAAACAGTCAATTGGATTGTTTTGCAATCTCAGGAAAATCGTATCTGCAGGATAGGGGCCAGCTACATTTAATCCCTGTTGTTTAGCTTCATTAATAGCTGGGATAATTTCATCAATTTCTTCTCTCCCAATTAATCCTCCATCGCCTCCATGGGGATTTAATGCACATACAGCAATACTTGGATTTTTAAAACCAGCCCGTATTAAGTTGGCATTAGCAAATCTAATTATTTCACCAACTCTTTTCTTGCTAATTAACCCACTTACTTCTTTTATGGGTACATGGGAAGTTACACGGGTTACCCAAAGGTTTTCCATTACATTTATTTCTCCAAACCTTTCTAGACAATTAAACGTATCAGCAAAGAAGTGAATTTCATCATTAAAATCTAAACCACCCTTATGTAGTGCTTCCTTATTTACAGGGGCATATACTATTCCATCAAGTTTTTTATCCAAAGCCAATTCCAGGGCATACTTTAATGTTTCCCCAGTTATTTTTCCAGACTTTTGAGAAATAGTACCCATTTGAATAGTATTAGGATCAATGTTTTTTAGGTCAATCATCCAAATAGAAGCCTCATCAGTAATAATCTCATCAGTGGATTGGATTTTTTTATAAGGTATAGTTAGCCCAGCAATATCCTGACCCAGTTTGCATACTCTTTCGTCACCAATTAAAACCCAGACTGCCATTTGTCGTACTTCACTCACTTGAAGGGCTTTAATAATTAATTCAGGACCAATACCTGCTGTTTCTCCAAATAGTAATCCCATAACTGGCTTTCTTCTTTGCCTCATTATTCTTCCCCCTCTTACAGACATCCTCTACCCTGGTGCCACTTTATATTAGCTTACCTCTTGAATATACTTGCTTAATTCTTTTAAGATTAGTGCAGCTCTTTCAATATTAAATATTCCACACATACATGGCTTTGCCAGTTCAAGGGCTGCATCTTCTGCTGAAATACTTCCATTTCGTACTCGCTTAATCATATATTCAACTAACTGGGCAGGAACCATAGCGTGACCACACATGGTGGTAACAGTTAAAATGTCCTCAGGGGGTAAAAGTTCAGTATTGCCCCACATTTTTAGTGAACGATTTTCTGTATGGAGCTTCAAGCCTGCTTTTCCACAACATTCTTTTACAGATTCAAAAATCCCTTGAACAACTACAGATAATCCTAAGTCTGCCTCTTTTAGCGCCTTTAAGTAATTAACTAATTTCTCTTTATCACTAAAGCAAGCGGTTACAACAGCTCGATCTTCTATGGCATCTAAAAATTTTTCTCTGCTGCCATGCCACCATTCATTCCCTAATCTGGCATCTCCAACATTTACTGCTCCATGTTCAATGGCCATTTCCAAAAATTTTCTTAGTTTTGGTCCGGAGCCAACGTGATTTATGTCTTTTGATGGCATACATAAAACTACAAAGTCCTGCTCTACGCCAAATCTTCCTCCAATACGATGTAGTGAATGTGTCATAATTTAATCCTCCTGTATCTATTTTTATATTATTTAGCTAATGCAAGGGGACGCCCAAGGCCTACATTATTTTTTGAGTTTGGCCGATATTCAACTCCTAGCTCATCTAGGATAGGTAATACTGGGTTATTCATATTTTCATCTAGTTTACTGGCTACACATAAGCTGAAAACAGTGTTTATTTCTTCAGAAGCTTCTCTTAATTTTTCTATAATCTGCGGCAGTTTATCAAGGTCAGTTTTTATTTCAATAATTGCTGACAGGCACCTTTCTTGTAGTACTTCTTCTTTGAATTTACCTGTTTTTTTATCTTCAATTAGACTTGTAATTGGGTTTTGAGGCTCAAATTCGACATCTAATTCTGCTAATTTCATGGCAACTTTTTCTACTTCCACTAGAAGAGTTGATACTCCATGTCTTCCCATTTCAACACCTATACCAACTTCACCAACACCAAATCTAGCTGTTACTTCATTAGTTTTCATTTCTTCTGTACCACGGCCGGAAATTCCTGATTCTTCTGCAACTGCTAGTTCATCGCTCATTAAATTGCGAATAGTGCGAGGCCAAACAAGTTTTTGGCAATAGAGTGCATCTTCTTTACATCCGCTTTGGCGATAGCAATTGTAACACTCTACACATTTGTCCAGATCTACTTCATAATATTTTTTGCTCCTGTTTAAACTAATTGCATTCATTGGACAATAACGAGCACATTTACCACATTTACTGCATTTATCTCTTAAAATGATCATTTAAAAACCTCCTTGGTAATATTGGTAAAGCATTCATGATAAAGATTTAAAACTGCAACCCGCCCTCCTTTCGCAATATTAGCAATATTTTAATTATTAAATTAAAGTCTAGTCACTACCCCCTTTCGGTAAGTTTTTTTTGCAAAATAACAAATATAATGTAAATATATGTCTTAATTTATATTTTGTGGTGTATTTTTGTATACATTCAGAATTAAAAAATTACTTAACTTTTAAACAAAATAGGAGTTTGTGTATTTTTGTATACATAGTAAGCTTAAAAAAATGTGTGATTTGTTTGCCTAAAGTATTTAATAAAATTTTCTGCTGAAATTTACAAGGTGGGACATACAAACATAAGGTGCAAAACCAAATAGATATTAGTACGGCTATACCTGGGGTAATACCTGGGGTGTTAATAAATTATTTGCTTCACCTTCTAATCATCTTTGCTGCTAACTCGAGACAAAATAGTTCTTCTGGCTTCTTCTAAGTGCTCTTTCATACTTTGACATATTGCTTCATTATCTTTTCTTTTAATATTCTCAAAAATTCTTTTATGAGCTTCAAATGATTCTTTTGCCCCTTCCATACTACTTAAGCTTATGCTCCTGTAAAGGGCCAGATAATCCCTAAGGCCTATTAATATATCAAATAATTTATCATTATTGCTGGCATTAATTATAACATCATGAAATTGTGTATTTAGTTCAACTATTTTCTTGTAATTTTTTCTTTCTATCAGCAATTCATTTTCTATTAATATTTCTTCCATTTTTTTAATATCTTCTTCTGTGAAATTGTGTACGGCTTTTTCTACAGCATAAGTTTCTAGGAGAATTCTTAATTCAAATACTTTATTTATTTCTTCAGTAGAAATTTGCGATACCTTTACTCCGCCACCTGCTAGGTTTGTTAAAAGTCCTTCTTTTCTCAATTTATATAATGCTTCTCTAACAGGCGTCCGACTAACCCCTAGTTTTTTTGAAACTTCCACCTCTTTTAATCTCTCTCCAGAAGGGATTTGTCCATTAAGAATAGCACTTTTAATTGTGTTATAAACTTGTTCTGCTAAAAGAGATCTATTTGCATTTATTGGTTTCAAGGTATTGTTTAACATTGATCCACCCCTCAATAATTTAGCGCTACATTTTTAGTTTTTTTATTTCGTTTAATCTTATGTCCGTGTATACATGTATTCTTCGCAAGAAAAAAGAATCCTGCTAATTATTTAAATTTTTTAAAAATAATTTTGACTGGGTTTTTATATTAACCTTATTGCAAATTGGGGGCATGCTGGATAACAGTAACCACAAAGTATACATTTGCCATGATCTACTTCTATATTTTCATTGCCCAAATGTAATGCACTATTAGGGCATGCATCAATACATATGCAGCACTTTTCACAGAGAGAGTCTCTTACAAATATTTTCTTAGTGTTTTTTAACTTAGACAGCATGTCAAAGGTGATTACATCGCCATTAAATATTTTTAGGTTTAATTCCAGCTCCTCTTTTCTTATCATGCCTACAGCAATTGAGTGAATTCCTTTAGTATTCCTAACAAAACTAACAGCTTCAAGAAGTTCACCAACTAGGTTCCCTCCTGCTAGAGCTTTCATGGCGTAAAGACCTTTACCAGCTGCATGACATTTCTCAATAGCTTTAGCCATATCTGCAGCAGTACCATTTACTATTCCTCGACTGCTCTTATTAATCAATGGATGCACTATATCAATTTCAGGTACAGTTGATGCCAGCTCTGCTACCTTAACATTATGTGTAGCTATACCTGTGGCACGTACATGACCTTTTTGTTTGTAATCTAGTATGCATTGAAGGGCATCTCCCCTCTCATTAAAGACGTCAGTATCTGCTCTGGCTGCATGCAAGTGAAAAATATCGATTGCATCTCTCTTTAAAGCTTTAAGAGCACCCTGGATAGCGTCTTCCATACCCTTATAGTCCGATGCCGCTGATTTTGAAGCTATGACAACTTCTCTTGGAAACCCATGAGTTCCCCTTAAAATATGTTCATAGGTTCCATATAATTCAGCCGTATCTATAAAGTTAATTCCCATCTCTAGTGCATGTCTTATTAAAGCTCCTCCTTCTTGCGAGGAGATATTTGCCTGTATAGGCCCCATTGGTAATAAGCCAAAGCACAGCTCAGAAACTGTTATATCTGCTAAACCGAGTTTTTTGTACTCCATTGTTTTCCTCCATTAAAACGGCTATATACAAAACACCTGTGCAATTTGCACCACGCCTTTGTGTATCCATGTATACATTATTCTCTGTATAAATCAAGAATCCTGCTTTATTTGGAAAAATTTTAATAATTAGTACAAAAATCCAGCAGACTATAGGGCCTACTGGATTTCTAAGGAGGAGGTTATTTGTCAAGGGTCTTTGCTAAAATTTCAAGTGAATATTTGCCGCATACTTACTAAAATAGTTATATTGATACTAAAATCCTAAATCTAAAAGCTTTCTAATAAACAACCATAACCATGTATTTTTTCGTGTACTCCTGATAGTCTTAAGCAATCCCAAAAGGTTGCTTGTATTGCCGAAATTACTGGTTTGTTAAGGTCCTTTTCGAGAGTTTTTATTATAGGAATACTTCTAATACCTGTACATGCAATAAATATCCCATCAGCATTTTCTACATCTGTACTTTTAGCTAAATTATAAACAGTTTCAAGATCCTGCCTGTTTATATCATAGTCTTCGATCAAACCTAATCCAGCTAAATTTAATACCTTAAAACCCTTTTCCTGCAAATATTTTATTGCTCTTAAATTTATTTCTTCAACATAAGGAGTTACCACCGCTAACTTATTGACTTTTAATTTATCCAATGCCTTGCTAACAGCACTTGCAGTGGTAGTACATGGTATCCCATTAGTTACTTCCTCCATGCTTCTTATCAGGTTTTTATCATATTCTGACCCATTTATAAAGCTTCCACTAGTACATCCTAATACTATGACATTTAGTGGAGCCGTCGCCAGTAATCGTGCCGCCTCAATGGAAGCTGCTGCTATCTCAGTTACCCCTTTAACATCTACGGTTTTTAATTCAACCCTTGTGGTATGAATGGAAACTCCTTCTGGCGCCATTGCATAAAATTCTGGTTCCATTACCCAACCAGAAGCAGGATAAATCAAACCTATTTTAGCTCTCCATCCATATAATTTATCTTGCATTGCTTAAATCACCTTCACTACCAATTATTTTATAGAAAGTCTTTCGTGGCATTAACAAAGGAAGATATATTTACATTATTTCCACTTATAATAGTAACAACATTATCCCCAACATTTTTAACGCCTTTCTTTAAAAGTGCAGCAACCCCCGTGGCTGCAGCCCCTTCCACAACCATTTTATGGTTTTTAAAAATATAGGACATCCCTTGAGCTATTTCTTCTTCAGAAACAAGTACAAATTCATCAATATATTTTGCCAGCATACTAAAGGTATATTTATTTTCTTCACCCAATCCACCCAATAAGCTATCCGCTAAAGTATCTACCTCATCTAGTGCAACCTGCTTACCTGCTTTTAAGCTATGATACATTACTGCCCCATTTTCCATTGATACCCCTACAACACGAATGCCAGGTATCAGGGTCTTTACGACCAATGCAATTCCGGCACATAAACCTCCACCAGATACAGGAACTATAATTGTATCAATATTGGGCAATACTTCTATAATCTCAAGGCCGATAGTTCCCTGACCTGCAATTACAAAGGGATCATCAAAGGGCTCAATAATAGTTAAACTTTTTTCTTTTGCTAGCTGATAGCAATATCTTTCTGCTTCATCCTGACTTTTTCCATATATCTCAATGTTGGCACCTAGTTTTTTTAGAGAATTGACTTTAACATCAGGCACACGACTAGATATGCATATATAAGCTGGAATAGCAAGCTTTTTTGCCATGTATGCCACAGCCAAACCATGGTTGCCTGTGGAAAAAGTTGCTACTCCTCTGCTTCTTACATCTTCTGAGAGACTCAAAATTTTATTTGCCGCCCCTCTAATTTTAAAAGCACCAATTTCCTGCAAATTTTCAAGTTTAAGAAGTATAGATTTATCGAAACAGAGAGAAAGCTCCTGTGAAGCTATTAATGGGGTTTTTACAACAAAGGGCTTTATCCTTTTATGAGCTATATATACATCACGAATATTAGGATAGTTAAGTTGATTAGAAGGTTTTGCATTATTCATTCTTAGCCTCCAACAATTTACTCAGTTTAAGGTTAGTGATATAGATAATTTAAGGATATTATTTTTTAACTGCTATAACATCGATCTCTATTAGAGAGTTTCCTGGAATACCACTTTGAACAGTGGTGCGTGTTGGATATGGCTTTGTAAAATATTGGCCATATACTTCATTATATCCACTAAAGTCATTTATATTTGCCAGGTGACAGTTAACCTTAACCACATCATCCATTGTGCAGCCAGCAGCTTCAAGAATTCCCTTAATATTCTCCATAACCTGCCTAGTTTGAACCATAATATCCCCCTCCACAAGCTCATCTGTTCCTGGTTTCTCAGGGGTTTGGCCGCTTACAAAAACTAAATTGCCTGCAATTAATGCTGGTGTATAAGGTCCTGCTGGTACTGGCGCACTTTCTGGATGGACCGGTATTTTATTCATTATATAACACTCCCTCGTACATTATTTAAAAATTCCAGCTGCATAAAGAGAAAGTGCAGGGGATTTTCTCCCCTGCTAAATTCATATTTGAGGGGATAGTTACCTCAATGCTTCAACTTCTTGAACCAAAAGGTCCAATATTTCCTTTCCTCTTGGTCCCGCAATGCTAACAAACCTTTCTCTTGCAGGCATACTAGCTTGTCTGAATAAATCCCTTTCCTCTTCTGTTAATTCGATAACATTTAAACTGGGCCGTGCTGCCTTCATGGCCTCTAGTCTTTCACTATTTAAACGCTTTTGAACTTCAAAAACATATTCATTGCATTCCTCAACTGCTTCAGCAACTATATTTTTAAGCTCATCAGATAATCCTTCATAAAAATCTGTGCCTGCAGCTAAATAGGCCACAAAGGTATCCTGCTTAGAAAGCATTATATAGTCCTGAACTTCATAAAACTTCATTTCCTCAATTGCAAAAAGTGGATTAACCTGCCCTTCAATCAAACCAAGCTGCAAACCGCTATATACTTCTAAGTATGGCATTGGAGTTGGGTTAGCACCATATGCTTCATAAGTAGCAACAATTAAAGGTGATTGCATTGTTCTCATCTTAAATCCTCTAAAATCATCTGGTGTTCTTAGAGGCTTATTGGCAGTCCACATCATATAACCCTCTGGGAACCAGTCTAAAACTTTAAGACCATGTTCTAAATGTAAATCATTAAGCCTTTCAATAGCTTTACTTGTATTCAGTATTTCACGAACCTGCTCTTCATCATCTGGCAATAAAAAATGCAGATAGAATAATTGTGTCTCTGGAATTGTAGTTCCAATATTTCCAGGGTTAGTTAATACAAATTCTAATACCCCAGATTGAACAAACTCAATATGCTGAATTGCATCTCCAATCTCTCCCACTGGATAAACTTCAACCTCTACAGCTCCATTAGTTTTTTGTTCAATTAACTGCTTAAATCTTTGAGCATATTCATCCTGAACACTACCTGGAATTTCTTCATGGGCAATCTTCCAAACCTGTTTTTCTATTTTGTCACTACCACCTTTATCAGCTTGTTGACCCCCACCGCAACCTGCCAGAAGTAAACCAATCATTAGGAATAAAGCAAGTAAAATTATACTTTTTTTCATTAATTCCACTCCTCTCCTTTTTTAAAAAAGTCAATATCATCTTAAAACATCCTACCTAATACACTAAAAACACCTGTGTGAATATCACCTCCTTAATTAAATAATGGAAAGATGCAATTTAATTCTCTTTTTGCAAAAAACTCATTGCAGTTTTTACATGAAATTCAACACCTAGAGGTAAAACATCCTCATCTATATTGAAGCATTGATGATGCAACGGGTAGTCTGTCCCCTTATCCTTGTTTCCAGACCCCAAAAAATAGAAGGCACTAGGAACCATCCTGCTAAACTCGGCAAAGTCCTCTCCTGCCATGCAGGAGTAATTTACAATTTTAGTTGTATCACCCAAAATATCTTTAGCAGCATTTACAACGAATTCTACTATTTTCGAATTGTTTAATAACGCTGGGTTACTGGGAATATACTTCAAGTCATATTTAGTTCTGGCAGCATGACATATTCCGGTTATGATTCTTTCAAATCTATTCAGAAGCTGCTTTTTTTCTATCTCTTCATTTTCATATAAGTACCTAATGGTACCTCCTAGCTTTACATCTCCAGCTACTATGTTTCTTGCAGTTCCTCCATTTATTCTTCCAAACATAATAGTTGTTGGGCTCAGTGCACTTACCTCTCTTGTTTGTATGGTCTGCACCATTTGAATAATATTTGATGCAGCTATAACAGGGTCAATTGCCTCTTGTGGCGAAGCTGTATGGCCGCCCATCCCATAAATTGTTAATTCAAATTCCTCTAATGCCGCCATAATTGGCCCTGATGTAATACCAATTGTTCCACTTGGAATATAAGGCCAAAGATGGATGCAAAGGGCAGCATCAACTGGCGGATTATCAAGCACTCCTTCTTTTATCATATCTAAGGCTCCTGCAGTCTCTTCATTTGGCTGAAATATGAATTTAATATTCCCGTTAATCTGGTCCTTGTATTTTGATAATATTTTTGCAGCCACTAAAAGCATTGCCGTATGCCCATCATGTCCACAACCATGCATTTTCCCGTCATATTTGGATTTATAGGTTACATTAGTCATTTCTTGCAATGCAAGGGCATCCATATCAGCCCTTAACATAACTGTTTTTCCATGTTTCTTTCCCTTAAGAAGACCTACAACACCGGTTTTGGTTACCCTTTGAACTTGTATTCCACAGCTCAATAGATAGTCTGATACTAATTTGGATGTCCTGTACTCCTCATAACCCAACTCAGGATGCATGTGTATATCCCGCCTAATATCAATTAATTCTTTTGTGTACTTAGCAACATCGTTTTTATACATTCAAAATTCCTCCCTGCTAAGTAGTTAAATATTATCTAAAAGCCCAATCTCTAAACAGCAAGGCTATTTCCGGGAAGAAAATCATAATAGCTGATACAATAACATACATAATTATGTATGGTAATGTACCTCTAATTACTTCCATATAAGATTTGTCAAATATGGCACAAGCTGTGAAAATATTGCATCCAAAAGGTGGCGTTGCAGAACCAATGGCCGCCTGTAGTGTAACTACAATACCTAAATGTATGGGATCAATTCCTGCCATCATTGCTGATTTAAAGAAAATTGGTGTTAGGATAATAATTACGATCAACTGATCAACAAACATACACCCCACGAAGTAAAAGATTGTAACCATCAGCAATACCCATAAAGCAGTTGGATCAGGGCCTAATACATTGGCAGTTATCATTTGAGGAATTCTTGCAAAAGATATTACCCAGGAAAAAGCTGCTCCCGCTCCTACAAGGATAAATACAGCTGCTGTAATTAGCCCAGTTGAAAGAGCTATGTCGGGAATCTCCTTTATTTTCACTGATTTGTAAACAAAGACTTCTAAAATCAAGGCATATAAAACTGATGCTGCTGCTGCTTCAGTTGGACTAAAAAAACCTGTATAAATCCCACCAATTATTATTACTGGAAAACCAAAGGGCAATAAAGCTTCTCTAATTGATTGAAACCTTTGCTTCCATGTATATTTAGGGGTTACAGGTATGTTATAATGTCTTGCAGCAAAATAGTTGTATATAGAAAAAATTAATAAAATTAGCAATCCAGGGCCTATTCCAGCTATAAATAATTCACCTACTGATGTACCAGTTACAACTGCATACATAATCATTACAATGCTTGGAGGTATTAGAAGAGCAATGTTACTGGAGTTAATTATTAAAGCATATATATCTTTTTCTCTGTAACCTGATTCAAGCAATTTAGCATGCATTGGCCTGCCAATGGCCACTACGGTAGCCTGTGTAGATCCAGAAATAGAACCGAATAATGTACAAGCTGTAGCGGTAGTAATTGCCATTCCACCTTTAATATGTCCTACAAATGTCTCAACAAAATAAAGTACTCTCTTTGCAATCTGTCCTGCACACATTATGTCAGCAGCAAAGATAAACATAGGTACAGATAGAAGAACGAAGGGTTGAACTCCCGCTATAAGATGCTGGGTCATTAAATGTGGATTTATGTTGGGAAAATATAGTATTAATACTGCTAATGGGGCCAGCATCATGGATATCATCATTGGAAAGCCCATGAGTAACAAGACAAACATAATTATCAGTAAAGTTAGTACCATGGTCTTACTCCTTCCTTCCAAAAGTTACTTATTACATTTAGTTTCCAAACTACATTGAGTTTCCAGAGCTAAAGGTTTATCTGTTCCTATATAGATTTCTTTTTCTCTTAGGTTTAGTACAAAGTTTATTAGATACTGTATTCCAGCAAGTAGAAAGCCTGCGGGAATAAAGACTACCATGAAATAGGCAGGAATTCTTAAAGCCGGAGTAACTCTACCAGTACCTATTACAAATTTCATATACGTAAATCCTAAATACGCAAAATATAGTAACGTAACTGCTGTCGCTAAAGATATTATAAGAATTAAAACTTTTTTAGCTTTGATTGGTACAGCATCAAAGACAGCAGACATTCTAATATGCCTACCATTTCTTGCAGCATAGCTAACTCCTATAAAAGTGATGATAATAACCATTAATTGTCCCACTTCTTCAACAAAAGTCCAGCTGCGATTGAATATAGATCTGCTCAATACATTGCCTATCAAAACAATGGCCATAGCGATTACAGTATAACTAAGTAAAAATGCTTCAACTTTTGCCAGATACCTATCAATTTTTTTTAAAAAACTCAATGAACCCCTCTCCTTTGAAATTTAGTAAACAGTACTTAACAACTATCATACTTTTCAATTTTTTCAAATTATCCCAGGGGTCTTTCTGGGAGGACCTATCAGCAGGACCTCCCATCCATTTTTTTACTTTATAAACAATTGACGCGGGAAGTTTGCAAGGGTCTTGGCACCAGTTTCAGTGATCCTAAATGATTCACTTATCTCAACTCCCCAGGTGTCATACCACATTCCAGGAATCATGTGGAAGGTCATATTGGGTTGGAGAACCGTTTTGTCTCCCGGCCTGATGCTTGCTGTATGCTCACCCCAGTCAGGTGGATAGTTTAGTCCCATGGAGTATCCAATGCGTGATTCTTTTTCCAAGCCGTATTTATTTAGCACCCTTCTCCATGCTAGTTCCACTTCCTCACAAGTTGCACCTGGCTTGGCTGTATCTAGGGCCACATTTATTCCTTCAACAACTATTTCAGCTGTCTCTGTAACTTTTGCCGGAGGTTTACCCAAAAATACTGTCCTGGCTAAAGGGGAATGATATCTTTGATGACAGCCTGCTATTTCAATAATAACTGCATCACCATCTTTATATCTGGAATCTGTCCATGTTAAATGGCATGCTCCTGTTTTTTCTCCTGATGGCATTAATGGTACTATAGACGGATAGTCTCCACCAAATTCAGGCGTTCCTGTTATTTGGGAATAATAAATTGCCGCAGAAGCATCGCATTCTCTTACTCCCACATTAATAGTATCAATGGCTGTTTGCATGGCCTTTTCTACTATCTTCCCTGCCCTTTCCATAAGGGTTATTTCCTCATGGGATTTAATAATACGAACCCAGTTTACAAGTAATGTTCCATCTGTAAATTTAGCATTTGGTAAACCTTTTTTTAGCCTTTCATAACACAAAGCCGTAAAGTAGTATGCATCCATTTCAACTGCAATAGTTTTATCTCCAAGCCCTCTTTCTTTTAATAGGTTAGCAACATAATCCATTGGATGCTTCACATTACTTTGAACATGATCATCGGAATATCCCTTAATATTTTCATTTGCTAACCATGTGGTAAACTTGGCACTTAAAGCATCCATATAACGACCTGCCCAAATAGGTTCAGTTTCATCTAACGCTACTATCACCATCTGATGCACATAAAAAGACCAAGCATTATATCCTGTTAAATAACACATATTAGCAGGATCTGTAATTAAGAGTACATCTATCCCCTTACGGGACATACTATCTTTAACCTTAGTAATTCTTTCCATATACTCAGTTTTGCTAAATGGCAACATAGTAATTTACTCCTTTCATAGGTTAAAACCAATATTTTACACAAAGTCCTTCACAAAACTTATTTACCCTCGCTTTTTGGCTGATAACCAAAATATGTGGACACTTTTAAGGTTGCTTTTGCCAAGGCTTCTTTAATATCCATTATTTTAGAAAAATTTAGACGTATTGATGGGCCACTCATACTAATAGCCGCAATAATATTATTAGAGTTGTCACGTACGGGCATTGCAATGCAAGATAAACCCAAGCAGAACTCCTCATCATCTATGGCATACCCTTGCTCACGAACCTTTTCTAATTCTTTGATAAGCCCTACCATTGATGTAATAGTATTTGGAGTTAAAGGTTGTAACTCATCAGAACCTAAAATGCTATAAATAGTTTCTTTGTCCATTTCAGAAATTAAAACTTTTCCTAAACTCGTACAATGGAGAGGCTCTCTTTCACCAACATGTAGGTTTACTGTCAGCCTTGTTTTTGGGTCATATTTGGCAATTATTACTATTTCATTTTTAACCCTAACACCTAGATTAACAGTGACTTCATATTCATTGCATAAATCTTCAAGAATTTTTTTATCAAAATTATATAGATTACGCTGCCGCGGAACCACATTACCCTTCTTAAATAGCTCCCAGCCAAGTCGATATCTGTTATTCTGGGGGATCTTTTCTACATATCCATAGGCAACAAGAGTATCTAATATTCTATGAATTGTGCTTTTGCCCATACCAAGCTTATTGCTTAATTCTGTAATTCCTAACCCGTCTGCTGTTTCTGTTGATAAGTACTCAATTACTTCTAACGATTTCTCTAAAGTTTGCACAGGGTACTTTGGATTATAAGACATATTTTTTTCTAATTTTGCCATTACATTAACCTCCATAAATTATTTATTTTACAAAGATTATATCATTCTAAATATAAGACAGCCATTCTAATTTGTGCCAGGGGGTTAACCAGCCTTTATCTAGTCCATTCTTATACCCTATGCTTATTTTCCTAGTAATGACATGGATGTTCTAAGGTGCATCTCTACTCCAAGGGAAAGGCTATCCTCATCAATGTCAAAAAGTGGATGGTGATGAGAATATGTTGTTTTCTTGGCTTCATTGCCTGTGCCAATGAAGTAAAATACACTTGGCACCTCCATGGAAAACTCTGAAAAGTCTTCACCTGCCATACTTACAAAAGGAACTATATTCTCTTTTCCAACTACTTCCTCAGCAATACTCTTTACAACTTCCGTTAGTTTAGCATCATTTGCTAACAATGCACTACTTGGAATAAAGTCCAATTTATAGCTAACCCTGTATGCCGAACAAACGGAACCAACTATTCTTCTAAATTTGTCCTTTATACTTTCATCTTGATTGTCCTCATGAAGGTACCTAATGGAGCCTTCAATTTCTACTTTTTCAGGAATAATATTTGGACCTGTACCTCCGTTTATTTTGCCAAACATGATAAGTGTAGGTTTTAATGCTCCAATCTCACGAGTTTGTATTATTTGCACACTTTGAATAATATTAGCTGCTGCAATTATTGGGTCTATGGCATTTTCAGGAATAGCCGTATGTCCACCTTTACCAGTCAAGTCGATTTTAAAATTATCATGACCACCCATTACCGGTCCTGCCGAAATCCCTATTGTACCGCTTCTCAAAGGTGTCCACAGATGAATTCCAAAGGCAAAATCAACATCCGGGTCAAGCATTACCTCTTCCTCAATCATTTTTCTAGCACCAGCATCCTCTTCATTTGGCTGAAAAACAAATTTTATATTTCCATGCAGCTGGTCCTTATATTTAGTCATTATTTTTGCTGCTACAAGCAGCATTGCCATATGTCCATCATGGGCACAAGCGTGCATTTTCCCCGGACAAACTGATTTGTAAGAAACATCCTTTTCATCTTCAATAGGTAAACCGTCCATATCAGCTCTTAGTAAAAGAGTACGTCCAGGGTTATTTCCTTTTAAAATACCCACCACACCTGTTTTTGCTAGTGTTTTAACTTCTAATCCAATACTTATTAGATAGTCGGAGATTATTTTTGATGTTCTATATTCTTCAAATCCTAGCTCAGGGTGTTTATGAAAATCTCTTCTTAGTTCAATCAGTTCATGAAGAAAACTGTCTATTTCTTTTTTTATATCCATTAAAATAACCCCCGATTATTAGTTTAGCTTTATGGTTGGAGGAGGGTTTCTTTTTATGAAAGTCATTTTCTTTCATAATTAAGAAACCCTTTTGTCTATTATTTAAATACTATACCCATCCCCTTGCTTTCATTGCCTCACTAATCTTACCTAATGCATTTGCCCATGCAGCTACTCTAAGAGAAGGATTATTTAGCTTTTTGCTAGTTTCTATTCCTTGATTATAGGCTTTCAAAATACGTTCATGTAATCTGGTCTTAACAGTATCTAAATCCCAATACATATCGGTAAGTCCTTGAATTCTTTCAAAGTGGCAGACAATAGCTCCACCAGAGTTAGCAATTACGTCTGGTACAATATAGATCTCTTTTCCAAGGAGAGTTTTTTCTGCTTCTGGAGTTATAGGTCCATTTGCACCTTCTACAATTAGTTTAGCCTTAATATCTTTTGCGTTGCTTTTATGGATTACGCTCTGAACTGCAGCGGGAATTAAAATATCACAGTGCGCTGTTAACAACTCATCGTTGCTAATAACCTTAACCCCAGCGAAATCTGCTACTGTACCTGTTTTTGCAACATGCTTATCCAGCTCATCAATGTTTATTCCACCTTCAGAATAAACACCACCATTTATATCGCTTACAGCAACAATCTTATATCCCTCATCAAATAATAGCTTAGCAGCAATAGCACCAACCTGTCCGTATCCCTGGACAGCAACTGTTGAGCCTTTGCTTAATCCAAGATCTTTTATGGCCTGTACAGTTACATAAAAGACTCCCAAACCAGTAGCTTCAAAGCTGCCAACAGTACCATTTAGAATCGTGGGCTTATCATTTACAGCAGCTGGACTATGATAACCCATTATTTCCTCGTACTCATCCAGCATCCAGCCTTGAGTTTGTGCACTGGTACCAATATCTGCTCCTGGGACATCTACCCAAGCACCTTTTACAGGTAATCTGCGCATGTAGGCACGAGTTAGTTTTTCTAGTTCATTCTTACTTAATTTACTGGGATCTACCACTATTCCACCTTTTCCGCCTCCAGCAGGAATATCAGCAACAGCATGCTTAATTGTCATCCAAAAACCCAAGGCCTTAACTGTGTCTGGATCTAAATTTGGAACAAATCTAGTTCCATCCTTGGTAGCTCCTAAGGCGTCATTATATTGACATCTGTAAGCAGTAAAAATTTTCACTTCTCCATTATCCATCTTTAAAGGTATGTTAAACTCAGTAATTCTTTTTGGTTTGCTTAAAATTGCAACTACATTAGGATCAACATTTGCTGCCTCGCTGGCGCTGTATAAGCTATTTAGCGCAGTTTCAAAAGGGTTGCTCATTAGATTCTTCCTCCTTATTTTTAAAATTTACTAAGGTCTAGGAATTGACAGGTCTTCTTTATAATCATTGAAAACAAGATTATATTCACTCTTTTCACACCATTCTTTTGCAATAACTGCATACTTCATTTTTAGTTTAACCAATTCATTTAAATGGTCTGGTGAAGCCCAAGCATTATAAATATCACACTCATTTTTACCAGGTTCAAATTTGAAGTATACAGGAGCACAAATTCTTGCAATTTCATCTGCCTCAACGTATCTCTGAAATCCTCCCATAGAATCAACCAAGCTCATATATACATCCATGGGAATCTTAGTTGCACTTCTAATAGAAGCAAACATTGCCAAAGATAAATCTGCAAGAGGATTAAAACTGTCAGCTCCTAATTGCTCTAATAGCTGTCCTCCTACTGCATTGCCATGACCTGCAAATACGGAAACCTTAAATTTAACATCCTTTGGAATTACTCCGTCTATTCTCATCTTATTAAGTAGATTTAGCAGGCCTTCATCAGTAATTAAAAATCCTCTTATACCCGCCTCTAGACATCTATTAAATTCCTTAAGCCACATATATAAATTATCATGGCCCCTTAAACGCATTCCTGACACATATCCTTCAGGAGTTATATACTGCCTCCCTAAATCCCAGCCCCTACTTGGCAGGGCATTCAACATTACTTCTATGTTACTATCTGATGCCATTTGGGCATAATACCTCAACTCCTGCCAATCCAGCTTTGCAGAACCACCTACAGTTCCGATCACCCTGTGAATGGGAATTTTGCGTTTGTCTATTTCCTTAATTAGAATCTCGAAGTTTTCTGCGCACTCTATACCTGTAATCTCCATTCTGTAATGCGCTCCACCTTCAAAGGTCAATGGTGATGAAGGCAAATCATGCCTATCCTTCAATGGAAAATCAGTTTTGTTTTCAATAAATCTAGTGATATTTTCAAAAGTCATAGTTCTAGCCTCCTTAAAATTATAAAAACTTAATTTTGGCATATATACAAGTTGCTAAAGGCTACATTTATTTCTATTAAACATCACCCCTTTGAAGCCGAATAAATAGAATTTAAATTTTTATATTTTCCAAACATTATTCATAAAGTAGAGCAGTTTACATTTTAGTGATTTTAAAAATAAATACTGCTTTACTGCACTATTTTGTTTTTGTTCCTATTTTTAGAACAGTGTTTTATGTATTTTGTAATTTTGAATATTCAACATGATTTCTGAATCTCCTGCTAACTTTTAAAAAATTTTTCTATTATTTTTATATATTGTTCTTATATTTAGAACATCTTACGCTTTTTGCTTTGATGCTGGCAAAAACCTGTCTTTTTCAGGATAAAAATAAGCAGTGTTAACAATTCCAGAAAACATTGTTCTGTTAAATGGAAATTCTTCGCTGGAAATAATGGAAATAATAAAAAGACGTCCACAAGCAGCAGGATTTTACCTGCATTTGTAAACGTCATTTCATCTTACCCATATTACATTTTTTCAAGCTAAAAGCTTAAGACTTGCCAAAACGACTTATATAGCCCATTAAAACATTGGAGGTGTTATGGCGGATAGGAAAACCAGTTCTTTATCCCCCACGTTCTTAAGAATATGCGGGACAGCACTGTGATAGTAGATGGAATCTCCCTCTTCAAGAACATAGGTGTCACTGCCTACTGTAATTTCCATTGTTCCTTCCAGCACCACAATACATTCCTCACCTGGGTGAGACAGGGGGGTTTCACAGCTGGCAGCTCCTGGCTTAAGCCTGGCTACCATTATTTCCATGCTCTTCTCCAGGTTAGGAGATAGGAGCTCATAAGTTAGATTTGATTCTGGAAGCTGCAAAACCTTTCTTTTGTCTTTTCTTATTACGGGACTAGTGTCATCAGGCTCTAATAAAAAGAAAAAGATTGGCACATTCAGGGCACCAGAGATTTTTCTCAATGACGTAATAGAGGGCTCTGTCAAATCCCTTTCCACCTGACTTAAAAAACTTGGTGTTAGACCAGTTTTTTCTGCCAGATCCCTTAGACTCATATCCTTTTCAGACCGAATTTTTCTGATTTTTTCACCCAGCATAAATCTTCCTCCTTGCAATGTACGGCGACACACCTCTATTCTAAAGTCAACCCCTGCCTGGGAGAAAATGTCGCCAATTCTCTTTCAACAACATGGTCAAAGCCAAAATCAGTCCTAAAATTTGTCGGTGCTATTTTATTTTATACTTTTATATTTTCAATTTTAAAGTTCTCTCAACGCAAGCTGACAGGATGGCCTCTAGCACACCTCCAGCAACTGCCCTTGCTTTATCTGATACGGTATAACAGTGCTCCCTTGATGCCCTTGGATCAATATCTCCAATTTTCATGCCCATACTCACCACTAATCCAGATTTGAGCAGGCCCCTGAGAATGCCAGTTATCTCAGCCTTTACTGCAATATTATTTACCTGACCAACAACCTCACCTTCTTGAACAAAATCACCAATTTTGTGGTTAGAAATAAATACCCCACCAGCAGGTGCCCTTAAAAGTCTCTTTAGGCTTTGGCCGCCAATCTCCCCCGGAATGCCGGTGTTTGGCCGGGCAGGGCCCTCGTAGATGACCCTTCCAAGGTCATGACCTCGCATGGTTTCTATTACAGCTTTAACATCAACTCCCGCAGTAAAACCAGGCCCAAGTCCAATGGTAAGGGGCGCCTGCCCCAGGGAAGTTCCTGTATTTTTCTTGGCAAGTATAGCATCCACTAGAACCTGGGGTTGAATCCTCTGAACAGAGAAGCCATGGGGGTCTATAATAACTGGGATCTCTTTGCTGTCCCAAATGGGGTTTAGATCAGTATCTATATCTACCAATCTTGCAGTAATGCCCTCAATTGTTACACTGCCCTGGTAGACAGCTTCTCCAAAGGAAACAGTTCTGCGAACCATTGTAGGCTGGGCAATTTCAGTCATGATTACATTAAAGCCACTTCTTGTAAGGCGATGGACAACCCCTGATGCAATATCCCCTGCTCCTTTTATAAGAACTATCATTTTAGTTCCCCCATTTCAATCATAACACTCATAATCCAATCATTTCATATGAAACCGTTAATCTGCCAATGAGCAGATTAAAGATTAAAAAGCTCTATCGTTTAACAGTTATTATCATGTATGGGTCATTCTTAAAGGATGTGATGAGCACCCTTTCTATAATAACTGACATGGAAAAAATTTTTTCAGCAATATTAAAGCCATTTTTTATATCCTCTAAGGTATCAGCCTGGTTTAGAACAGGCACACACCTGTATTCTGACCTGTAATAACCCTTCTGGCTGGTTAAAACCATGGCAATGGCTTCTGGGGTGATTAATTCTCCTTCTTGCAAGCCTGTTATCGAAGATACCCTCTGTGGCCGGTGCACATATTGGTTGGTTAGGGGCTTTCCTAGAACCTCAAGGCCAACAACACAACAGAGAATATCTGTCTTTTCAGGTATTACAGGCTCATGGCCGGCAGGTGCTTTAAAGCTCTTTCCAGCAGCACCATCAGCCTCTACCAGGGCATAGGAGGAAAGGGTCTTTAAAATATCCACTTGCTCTGGTGACAGGCCAACAACCTTTCCTTCACCATTTATTTCCCTGCCTAAATAAATAACTCCCGGGCCTTTTTTTGCTTTCAATAGTGCCTTTTCTATAGCATCCCTGCAAGATTGCTGGTCAATTAACAGTAAAGGCTCTAATCCTACAGGCGGAAAAATCCTGGTGGTGGTGGTTACAATAACAGGTTTTGCCTGCCCAGCCAGTTCCCTGGCCAGAGTTTGCAAAAAGGTTGTTTTGCCGCCTGCACCAACTGCAGATACAATATTTCCTGATTTTACTTCTAAAGCTTTCTTAATGGTTTTCAGCACGAGTTAACATTCCCCATATATTTTAATTATATTTTAACAGATATTAAACAAGAAGTCTCCTTGTTCAATGTAAAATCAGAACAATACCTGAAGAAGCCAGTAAAAAAGGCCAGAACTTATGAAGGCCTGACCTAGCTCTTGATATTTAATACTTTTAATTTGTAATACAGTGTGCTTCTAGGAATGCCTAGTGCCTTGGCAGTCTTGGATTTGTTGCCTTGAAAATCCTCTAGTGTTTTTAAAATCATTTGTCTTTCTGTTCTTTCTGTTTCTTCTATCAGGCTTGAAGCAAACTCGTTCTGCTGAACTATCCTGTGCCCCTTAATTTCTTCAGGCAGGTGCTCCCTCTTGACTATTCCGTCCTCTGCCAGAATTACAAACCTTTCAACAACATTCCTTAATTCCCTTACGTTTCCAGGCCAGGAGTAATTCAACAGAATAGTCATTATCTCAGAAGAAATATCCAGGGGTTCTTTTGAATACAGGGTGCAAAACTCCTTTATAAAGATAGATACCATATCAGCTATATCTTCTCTTCTCTCCCGTAAAGGTGCAATGTCCAGGGAAACCACATTCAAGCGATAATAAAGATCCTTGCGAAAGAGACCTTCTGCAATCATTCCCTCCAGGGCTCTATTGGTAGCAGCTATGACACGAACATCAGCATGAACAGGCTCCCTGCCTCCCACCCTGTAAAAGACCTTGTTTTGCAGTACCCTTAGAAGCTTAACCTGCATATCAAGCTGCATTTCTCCAATTTCATCGAGAAAAATAGTTCCATTGTGGGCTAGTTCAAATTTACCCGGCTTGCCCTTTTTATCTGCCCCGGTAAAAGCCCCTCCACTATAGCCAAAAAGCTCGCTTTCAAACAAAGTAGCTGGGATAGCACCGCAGTTAATCACCACAAAGGGCTTGTCCTTGCGGCTGCTCTCCTGATGAATGGCTTCAGCAAACAGTTCCTTGCCTGTTCCACTTTCACCTCTTATTAATACAGAGGCATTTGTAACTGCAACCCTTTTGGCCATATTGACGGCGTCCTGGAGCTTTTTGCTTTTGCCAATTATTTTAGAAAAGGGATTCTGGTTTTCCCCAATTTTGCTTATTGCCTTTTCAAGCTTCCTAACCTGGGAGCTGGCTTTTGTCAATTCCCTGTGGAGGTAGACAGTTTCAGTTATGTCCCTTTCACTTGACACACTGCCAACCACCTCTTCACCAACCCTGATAGGCCTGGCATTTATGAGCACATGGGTGTCATGGCATGGCTGGTGGTATGCATCCTTGTAGTTTTTTGTTGATTGTCTTGCCTCTGTAACAACTAGATTTGTGAAAAAAGAGTTGATTTTTTTGCCAAGAATCTCCCCACTTTTTATATTATACAGGGACTGGGCCTTGTAATTCCAGCCAGTAACATTATCGTCATTGTCTATTATGGTTATTGCTTCATTTACAGTTTCCAAAACCGCCTTTAAAATCCCCTCTGTAACCTTTATTTTTTCCCACATCATGGGTATTAAATCCTTTAATATTATTATTCCCTCTGGTCCCTTTTCATCCTCCACAAGGAGGATGCCATTTTCTCCTAAAACTCCAATAAGTGAAATAATATCCTCCAGGGCAGCTGTTGCCTGCACTGGCAGTATGTTTTTCGTCATTATCCCGGCAGCGCTCAACCCATGATGATTTTTGGCCAGTGAAAGTATTTCTTCCCTTGGTATTAAGCCCATCTCTTCACCTTTTATCAATGCTGCTGCCCATTGACTTTCCTCAAGTTCTTTTTGCAATTCCTCTACTGTCATATCTGGAGCAACCGTCACTATGGGCCCCTTCATAATATTACTAGCCGCCAGATCCTGGACACTAACCAGCGCCATGCAATCACCACCTGTCAATTTAAGAAAGTTCACCAGTGTCTAATATTCGACATTTTTAAGTAAATATCCTTTAAATAGATGTTGCCAGATTAGTAATACTATCCTAGAATAAAAGTAACAATTCTGCCTTACCAAGAAGGGAGTGTCTTTAATGGCGTCAAAGGAACCAACTAAATTGCTGCAGGAATATTATCTTCCTGATAATGAACAGGATATCACTTCTGCTGTATATAAAGCTTTTATCATGTTTGCTGTTTTTACTCTATTATGCATATTCCTTGTCCTGTATTTTAGCTAAAGGGAGTACCAACGGTACTCCCTTTAGCTTTATTTTACCTTAACTATGTAGTAGCTGAGCAACATTATAACCATTCCTTATGAATTCTTCTGATTCTAACAAGCACTTACACATCTCCACAATATCCTTGTCAAACTGTCTGCCGGCTCCAGCCTGGATAACACGCAGTGCTTCTAGTGGGGTTTTAGTTTTTTGGTAGGGTCGTATAGATGTCATGGCATCAAAGGCATCAGCTATGGAAAGTATCTTTGCATCCAGATGTATCTCAGATTTCTTTAGTCCAAGGGGATATCCCTTTCCATCTACCCTTTCATGATGACCTCCTGCAATAGGTGCCAGGTCCCTAAGATTTGTAACCATACTCAAGACTTCTGCGGTATTCTTGGGATGCAGCCTGACAATATCAAATTCCTTATCTGTTAGCTTGCCAGGTTTATCTAAAATATATGAAGGCACAGATATTTTGCCCACATCGTGGAGCATTCCTGCTATTAAAATTCCTTCTACCCTCTCAACAGGCAATTCCATTACATTGGCTATGGCAGCTGAATATATCGCCACCCTATGGGAATGCCCAGCTGTATATTTGTGTTTGGTATCAATAATGGAAGCCAGGGCAAAAGCAGTTGAGTTATGGTCAATGTCCACAGATAATGCAACATGGTTTAGCTTTTTCTTGATTTCATCCTCCACCATTTGCTCATCTTTTAGGGTTTCAAAGAATTCTGAGCTCATAGTCTCTTCAAAAGCCAGGAAAAGGTTAGCTGAATATATTTTATTTATATACTTTGCCATTCTCCCTATTATATCCCCACGGGCATCCCTTGGATAGAATCTAACCATAATATCAAAAACATCTGCTATACAGATTATCTGCCCACCTATAGAAATATCTGAACCCTTTTTATTATTAGGATATCCTGAACCATCCCAGTTTTCGTGGTGATCAAAAATAGCCTTGCTAATCACCGAAAGGCCAGGTATAAGCTTAACGATTTCTGCTCCATTTTTACTGTGGGAAATTATTAGATTTTTATATTTGGGATTTGGCTTTAGTGTTTGATGCACAATATGATCATCAAGGCCTATAGCACCAATATCATGAAGCAACCCTCCATAAAAAAGATGATTACTATTGGGAATATTTAATTTTTGAGCAACTGCTAGAGAAATTAATCCGGTTCTCCAGGCATGATAAAGCTTGCCGCTGCAGTCCATATCTAAGGCAAGAGATAGGGCAGCTATTAATTCATTATATATGATTGAATTCTTTCTGTTCATGCGGCACCTCAAGTACTTAAAAATTAACAGTTATTATTTCACCTATAAGATTGGATATTCCTCCTATAGTTTATAAATTAGATAATTATTTCCTCAAATAACACTAAAACACCAGATATATAATAGCTTAAATTTATTGTAGAAAGCCAAACTACAGATAATAAAACAATTTTTAATTTAAGGTTGCTTTAAAACAATAATTTGCTTTATATTAAAATTTTTAGGAGGTAAGGAAATGGCTAAAAGTAAAAGTACAACCACTAGCTGGGTAGTTACAGGATTAGGTGCAGCTGTTACTGGTGTAGGAGCTACTGTTTTAGGCGGGACAGCTTTGGGTGCCGGGGTAGTAGGGTTTGGCCTTGCCCATATTACCCTTGGAGTTCTTGATATGTACAGGCCAACCATTAGAAAAAACAGCTAAAAGTCAGGTATTATTTTACCAACTTACGTTAACACTAGAGAGGCTAAATTAGGAGGTGACGATTAAAATGCGCGTAAAAGTTGACGATGATCTTTGTATCGCTTGTGGCGAATGCATTGATATCTGTCCAGAAGTTTTTGACTGGAATGACGATGGAAGTCTGGCAATCTCAAAAGTTAATGAGGTGCCTGCTGACGAAGAGGAATGTGCGAAAGAAGCGGTGGAGTCTTGCCCAACAGAGGCAATAAAGGAATTTTAATGGTTAAACCCGACATTTACTGTCGGGTTTAATTTTAGCCCCATTTATCCTTTTTAACATGAACCTCTATTTCTGCTAGAGAGTTCTGTTTTAATAATTTCGCCTGTTCCTTTAGCTTTGTGAAATAGCCTAAACATCCAGGGTCAAGATTAATCTCAACCCCGCGTTCACCTATAGCTTCCAATTCATCTAATAAATCTATAGAGGTCATTAAAAGATGATTAGTTTCCCTGGCTCCAACAATTTTTTGTTCTGCAGCTTCCTCTAGCCTGCTAAACTTTTCCTTTGGAGCACCACACTTAGGGCATTTTTCAGGTGCATCTTCACCCTCGAAGATAAAATTACAAACTGAACACTTCCACATTATAAACCCACCCTTACTTATAGTTTCTCCTCAAACCTTCTTCAACTTATGTTCCGCAGCTTGGGCATACTGTAAAAGGTTCTCCCTCATAGCCACAGCTTTCACATTTGGTTCTTTTCTCTTGTTGTGCTTCCTGACAATTGCAACCTTCACACATTTAAAATACCTCCTTCCTCGTGATAATTTATCGGCTTTGTAAAAACCAACGCCTTAACAGTTATAGCAATAGGGTTTCCAATTCCTTGCTAAATTATTTTACTTATAGATATTATCTTTTTTTTGGAAAAATCCTACCTTGGATTGATTTCTTCACAAAAAATTAACATCTAGGTCCAATTATGCAATCACCAGATTAATAAAAAGAAATGCTATCCTCCATGAGGGAGGCAGCATTTCTTAGATTGCTTGAATTACCTTCTGCCAAGTTTTAATCTGCCCAGTAGTTTTCCTACTATTAATCCTTTAATAAACGCAATTGGATATGCTAAAATTGCCAACCAGTTAAACTTTCGCATTCTGCTTTTGGATTTAAATAACATTACTAGATGCCTCCTTTTTACTTATTTTCCCGTAGAAGGCAGCTATTTATGATTATCTAATTGTGGTATTTATTGCATTTTTTAGCAGTAGAAGTATGTTGGTTGATGATTTTTTGTTAGTAGGCTTTAACAGATCTTGGTCCCCTGGTTACACTAATATTGCCGGTTCTAACCACTTCTATAATCCCATGGTCTTTTAAAACCTCACACAAGGCATCTATTTTGTCACTTTCACCTGTTAGTTCTACAACCATGGTTTCTCTGGTTACATCAACTATGTGAGCTCGAAAAATGTTAACTATATCAACAATATCACTTCTTTTTTCCGGCAGGGCATTAACTTTAATTAGTGCGAGCTCTCTAGCCAGTGAAGGCTCAGCAGTCAAGTTTTTCACCTTAATAACATCTACCAGCTTCTCCATTTGGTTTATAACCTGATGTATTTCGGTTTCATCGCACTCAACCACAAGGGTTATTCTTGTGACCTTTTCCTGCTCAGTTGGTCCAGCAGCTATACTTACAATGTTAAATGCCCTGCGGCTCACTAACCCTGAAATGTGGGATAAAACAGTAGGTCTGTCTACAACTAAAAGCGCAAGTATGTGTTTCATAGCCATGCTCCTCTTTTTTCTGATAAGTATAAAGGTAGTATAGCTTTTTTGCAACAAAAAAAATGCCGGTTTACTGTAAAATAGTACAGAACCGGCCAAACTTTGAAGAGCTATCTAACTAGGTTTGGAAATAAAAAACTCCTCGACCAATAAGCTGAGGAGAATAATGACTGCTCAAAGAAACTCCTATCAACCGTAGGCTTTCGTTAACTTGCTCCCTGGCAGGTATCCTGACTTAGGTTCCTCGCTTCCTTACGCCTTCCCAGAAATCCCAGTGGCATATTGTAAAAAAGCTCCCCAATACAGTGGCGGGACCGCACCGGACTCTCACCGGTTTCCCTTTTAAACATCTTGTACCAGACATCACTTTTAAATTTTTACTCTATAAAATAAAGTTCTACACTTCTTCTAATAATCCTTCTTTTAAAAAAAATTTCTTTTACATTCTCTCTAAATATTGAGGTTAAATTCTTTATAAAACGGCAATATATATAACATAGAACATTTTGGCAGGTGAAAATTGTGAGTTTAACCAAAGATAAGCTAGAACAGTTTGTAAAACAAGGTAAGGCCTATGAAAAGCTGCTGCAATCTACCGAAAGCAAAAATAACAATAACCCTATTCTTCTCAAACAGCTTAAACAAACAAAAAAACTCTTAAAGAAAATCAAATAAAAATCAACCGAAACAAACGCAGCTGTACATCTTTTTTAGCTCTATAAGCCTTAATATATGCTTCTTTTCTTCTGCAATAAGGTTGTTAATTACACCTGCATTCCCTGGGGAAACCAGCTCTTTTAGCTCCTGAAAGAACATTATTGAGTCTTTTTCAAAGCTTAATGCCATGTTTATACCATCTACCGGACTTTTAATATGTTTGATGGCCTCATCTATTCCCTTTATAAACACATGATTCTCAGCAAGGCCCTTTACATATTCCTCATACTCCCCTGGGTAGCTTTCATTTAAAGGAGCAGCCTTTAAGTCACCAAGAAGCCTTTGAAAATCAACTATATGTTTACTCTCTTGATTTGCCAAATCAGCAAAAATCAAACTCAGCTCCCTGTTGTCTAGCTTATCTGCAAGGGCTTCATAAAACTTTTGGCCGTTTTTCTCAATTTGCACTGCAAAATCAACAACCTCTTCAGCTTTGAATACTTTCCACATATCTATACCTCCTTATTTTCAACCAGGCCGCAATCTGGAGTATAACAATTGTCATCTATAAACGTACACTTCTGTTGACAGCTAGGACATTGTTCCGGAGGTTCTTTAGCTTCCAACCTATAACCACAGTTACCACATTTCCATTTATTCACTTTTAACCCCTCCCCCTTTTTAATAATAGAAGTATCATATTAAGTTTATCATTATTTATTTATTCTCTTAAAGTAAACCTATTCCTTTAAGATACATACAAACTTCAAAATTTCCTCATAATTATTTGTTAGCTCTTAACATTAGCCCTCTTAATTTCAACTATCTCTATTATTCCTAGTAAACACCCTTGCTGTCAGCCATTTTATAAATCCTTCTTCAGAATTGACAGTTTCCCCTTCAATAAGCTGTTTCAAAGCACCTGTAATGCGTTTAAGGTGATGATTTATCTGCTCCATTTCATATCCAATGTTGGATATCTCCATAAGCGAAACGGAATTGTTCTTGTTCTCATCAGTTAAGTGCCACTTATTTATTTGCCATCTAAGATCCTTTACAAGCTCAGTGCTTTGGTGCCCACAGTTTTCTAAATACAAACACAGGTCCACATTTTTGCTTGTTAAATAGCACAGCAGGTTTTCCTGCATGCTAACAGTAGTAGTTAAGAGCTTTTGCAATGTCTCCAGAATATCCCTGTATTCCTTTGAAGCTCCTTCAATATCTATGTCCCTTTGGGAGCGATTTAACTCAGTATAGTAGATACCTAAAATTCTTTCGAATATAAGATTAAAGCTTGTTACCACTGTCTCATATTTCTTAACCTGTTGGCTTTTTAATACCTTCCTGTATCCTATTTCATCTTTAAATTCAAACATTTTCCTGCGGATATCCTCTAGTTTACCCCTTACCTCTGTAATTTCCTTATCAAGCTTTTCCTGGTCGTATCCATTATTTGATATAAAGCCATTTAACACAGTAACATAAAGATTTTTTAGATGCTGGTTAACCTCAGTTAATCCCTCAATTAAGGTCTTTTCAGTGTTGGGAGGAGAAAATACGAGATTTACACCCACACCTACTCCAATTCCCACCAGAGTTTCTATTAGTCGATGAAGAGCAAAAAGCTTTGGGTCTCCCGTTACATCAACCATGACAGCAGCCACAGTAATAGCAGCTATAACTATGCCCTCCTGCAGTTTGAGCCTAATTGAAATGGTTATGGCAAGTATTACAGCCAAACCCACCGTTATTGGATGGGCTCCAAAATAATTGACAATAATAAAGCCTATTATCCCCCCAATAATAGTAGCCGCTACCCTGTTGCCACCTTGAGCAATGGACTTGGTGATTGATGGTTGAATGGTAAGAATGGCAGCTACTATTGCCAAAAGGGGGGGACCTAAATTCAAGGACTGGACCAAAAATATACATAAAGCTACGGCTATGCCTGTTTTCCATATTCTAGGACCTATAACCATTTACCTTTTACCCCTTTCCAAAGGAACAAGCGGGAAATGTGCACGACGGACAGGTGGTGCACAGGCCTCCATGGCCTAACCTGGATAAGTCGTTCTTACTTAATATCTCGCCAGCTAATACCCTGGGCAGTATGAGATCAAATACTGTTGTCTTGGAGTACATAACGCACCCTGGCAATCCCATAATAGGAGTTTTACCATGAAGATAGGCTAATAAAAACATTGCACCTGGCAGGACCGGTGCACCATAAGAGACAATATGGGCGCCTGTACTACGAATAGCCAGGGGTGTAAGGTCATCAGGGTCTACTGACATCCCTCCTGTTACTATAACCATGTCTGCACCTAACACAAGATATTCATTAATTGCTTTTAAAATCATCTCAACCTTATCATCAACTATTGTCTGGCCCAGAACCTGACAATTATACCTTTCAACCTTATCCTTCACAACTGGGCCAAATCTATCCTTTATTCTCCCGTGGTATATTTCACTGCCTGTTGATACTATGCCTACCTTTTTTGAACTAATGGGCCTAATATTGATAATGGGATTGGAATTACATACTGCTTCAACAAATCGTATCCTTTCTTCCTCTATCACCAGGGGAATGACCCTGGTGCCTGCCAGTAATTGATTCTCATCTACAACCTGGTTTTCATGAATAGTTGCACACATTATATGCTCTATAGAATTGATCCTGTTTAGCCGCTCCACATCAATTTTTAATATTCCCTTTACTTTAGCCACAAGGTTTATTTTGCCTTCAGAAGGCTCTGACAGGCCTATCCTTTCTCCAGCTACTGCCCTGGCTATTCTTAAAGCTGCCTCATCCTCATGGAGCATTCCCTCTTTATGCTCCCATACAAAAATATTTTCCTTGCCCAGCTTTAACAGCTCAGGAATATCTTCCTCTCTAATAACATGGCCCTTTTTAAATGCACAGCCTTTAAATTCTCCTGGGACTATTTTTGTCAAATCATGACACAAAATCATTCCAACAGCATCTTGGACTTTAACCTTTTTCAAAAAAGACAGCTCCTATCACTTGAGTATAATTAAAACATCTGCTAATTCCTACCTCGATTTAATGGGAGGGTAAACCAAAAGGTACTGCCCTTACCCAAAGTACTAACAACTCCAATTTTACCATCATGAGCTTCCACAAGATGCTTGACAATTGAAAGACCCAGCCCGGTACCACCTAAATTCCGGGTTCTAGCCTTATCAACCCGGTAAAACCTTTCAAAAACCCTTGGCAAATCAGCTTGAGGAATGCCAACACCTGTATCCCATACCTCTATCTTTATTTCATTATCTATTGTACTGACCCTAACCCCTACTTTTCCCTGGTCCATGGTATATTTTATTGCATTATCCAAAAAATTAATTAGTATTCTTGTAAGGGCATCTCTATTCACCTGAACCCCTGGCAGTTCATTGGGAATTTCCACTTCAAGCTTCAATTGCTTTCTTTCTATCTCAGGATAAATGCTGTATATAGTATCCTCCAAGATAGGCTTAAGGAAGGTTTCCTGCTTGTCAAGGGTAGATTTGCCTGCCTCTGCCTTTGCCAAGTCAAGCAGAGAATCTGTAATCCTCATAAGCCTATCAGCTTCAGAGTCAATGATTCGTATGAATTTTTCACGTATTTTTTCGTCTTCCATGGCACCATTAAGTAAGGTTTCAGCAAACCCCTTAATAGATGTAAGGGGAGTCCTCAATTCATGGGATGCATTTGCCACAAACTGGGTCTTTAGCTGCTCTAATGCCTTAATCTCTGTCATGTCATGTATTACTATAATAAGAGAAGAAAGCCTGCCTTTTGTAATAACCGGTATTAAATCTGCCTCTAAAATCTTTTCTGACGGATAGTTTATTATTAATTCACTTCTAGCAGGCCTGCCACTTTTTAGTACTTCCTCAATTTTTGTAGTAAGTCCGTAATTTCTAAAAACCTGAAAACTATGCTTTTTATTAAAATCCTTGCACCTGACTCCCAAAAGCTTCTTTCCAGAAGGATTTATCATCTCAAGCTTTCCCCGGGGACTTAATACAAGAATACCGCTTAACATGTTGTTTATAACAGCTTCTAACTTACCTTTACTTGTTTCCAACTCCCCTATTTTTTCCTGCATGGTGTCTGTCATATAATTTAACGACGTTGCCAGATTACCAATTTCATCAGAGGTTCGTGGGAACACCTTTTTACCCCAGTTTCCCTTGGCTATTTCTACAGCAATATAGTTTAATTCTTCAATAGGCCTGGTTATCGTACCGGCAAGCTTTAGACTTAACAGGATGGCTATAGCTGTTATTACAAGAATGCTGAGTCCTATAGTATACCCTATTCTATCTATATTTTCCTGAACCTGAGTTAATGATAATGCTAATCTAACAACTCCAAGAATCTGGTTGTCATTTTGTACCGGCAGCGCCAGGTAGAGCATATCCGCTCCAACAGTTGCACTATAGCGGGTGGAAACCCCAACCTTTCCAGTTTCCAGGGCCTTTTTAACCTCAGGACGGTCAATATGATTATCCATATGCTTGGCATATTCATGGGAGTCTGCCAGAACCTTTCCATCTTTATTAATAAGGGTTATTCTAGATTCAATATCCCTTGCCACCTTTTTAATATAGCCGTCAATTTCCGGAGAATCTAAAAAAGCCTCTTCTCCTAAAAATTCTCTTACTAGAATAGCCTCTGCTAAAAGGCTTTGTTCAATGTTTTGCATATAGTATTTTTCCAGCGGAGCTTTTAAGGCTAATCCCAGTAAAAGAAAAGAGAAAGAAATTATAATTATATAGATTAGTATTAATCTCCCTTTTATCCCTTGAAATAATCTACCCATACTATTTACTCCTGAAATTTGTAGCCAACTCCCCTAACAGTTTTAATGAATTTAGGGTTAGCCGGATCTTCTTCTATTTTCATTCTTAAATGTCTAATATGAACATCAATTGTCTTGGTGTCACCATAGTAGTCGTAATCCCACAAGCTCTGGAGCAGGCTCTCCCTGCTGAAGACCCGTCCCGGATTGGTAATCAAGAGCTTTAGCAAATCAAATTCCTTTGCTGTTAAATCAACCTCCTTGTCCCCATAAAACACCTGATGCTTTATTGTATCAATCTTTAATTTTCCATTTACAATAGTACCCTGGGTGGTCTTAACTTCATTTTCGCCAGATCTTCGTAAAATGGCCTTTACCCTTGCAGTTAGCTCTCTTGGACTAAAGGGCTTGGTAAGATAATCATCAGCACCCATCTCCAGTCCCAGCACCTTGTCAATTTCCTCTTTTTTTGCAGTAAGCATAATCACAGGGACTTGTGTTTCTTTTCTGATGGTAGATAGGACCTCAAGTCCATCTATTTCAGGGAGCATTACATCCAAGATAACTAGATCAGGCTGTCCTGAACGATACTTTTCTATAGCCTCTTTTCCATCTGCTGCAGTAATGGTTTTATACCCAGCAGCCTGTAAATTATAAACCACCAAGTCCAGAATATTTTGTTCATCATCCACAACAAGAATTTTGCCTTTCAACATTTAACCTCCTTGTATACTATGAGCAGCCCCCGATTTGGACGTTAATTTCCAGTTGGGACATTGCTCATTTTTTAATGTAGATCTTTAACAACTACAACAACAAGTTATTCATCGTAGCAGGGCTTGTGGGTATGTGGGCAATGCTTTAGCATTGTCCAAGCGATTGTGGACCCTGTGGGCAGGTGCGCAGCAGCTGTCCACAAGTCCACATGAGCGGCATATCCACAAGCCAATAACTAATATGCTATCTTTTTTAAAAAGGGTTTACAGTCCTGGGATGTCTTTGGGAAAATATAGCCAAAGGTGTCTACCAAGGGAATGTTCCATTTCCTCCAGTTGCCCCGTTATAGGGTGTCTTCCATTTTTAGAGTGTTCCCCTGGCCCCATGTTATAGACCTACACGCTGACTGTTTCCCGGTTTGCCTCTCCCTCTGTTAGCAGACGGAGGCCAGTGCACCGAGGGGATCCGGTGTATTCCTATAGCTCGCAAGGCTGTCGTTCATGGGTTTCCCAGGGACATCCCAAGACTGTAGACATCTATATATTTTAAAGTGAAGGAGGTGATTAAGATGTCTAACCCTTTGTTTGTCGGTATCGATATAAGCAGCAAGGACAATGTTGTTTGTTGTTTGTCTAATGATGATGAAAAGCGTCCTATAAGCCGGTTTAGTGTTTTTAATAATAGACCTGGTATTTTTGAGCTTAAGGATCGTATCAACCAGTTGGTTAGTAAACATGATTTTGATAGAATACTTTTTGGTTTAGAGCACACCGGTTGCTACTCTACCCATGCTGCCATCTACTTGCATCGCCATTTGGACTTTGCCTGCCCTGATGTTAAGGTCTACATGTTTAACCCTAGTCTGATTAAGGAGTTTAAAAAGGCTCATTTCTTGGATGCTCCTAAAAATGATAGGTTCGATGCCTGGTATATTGCTGCTAGGCTTAAAAGTGGCTATCTGCCTCATCCTTTTACTTGGAGTGAACCTTTGATGGCTCTTCAAAGGCTTACTCGGGCCAGGTACCACCTCATGCAGGCTCTAGTACGTGAAGCTAATTTTCTTATGTCTAACCTGTACCTGAAGTGTAGTGATTACTCTTTAGTCTTTTCTAACAAGTTATCTGCTACTTCTCTGGCTGTTTTGGAAGAGTTTGAGTCCGCTGAGGCTCTAGCAGATGCTTCTTTGGATGATCTGATGGAGTTTTTAATTCAGCATGGTAAAAACCGCTTTGATGATCCTCAGGCTGTTGCTAAACAGTTGCAAAAGGCTGCTCGTTCTTCTTACAGGTTGCCCAAGGCCATGTCTGATTCTGTTAACTTGGCCATGGCCTCTAGTATTAGGGTTATTAGAACAATCCAGGAACAGCTGCAGTCTTTGAAAAAGGCTATTGAGGACCATTTAAAGACTATTCCTCAAACTCTAGATTCTGTTCCGGGTATCGGTCCTATTTTTGCTTCTGGTATTATTGCTGAAATTGGTGATATCCATCAGTTTGACAGCCATAAACAGGTAGCTAAGTTAGCTGGTCTTGCCTGGACCCAAAATCAGTCTGGTGATTTTACTGCTAGTAGTACAAGGCTTATTCGCTCTGGCAACCGCATTTTAAGGTATTACCTTATTGAGGCGGCAAGCAGTGTTCGGGTGCACGACCCTGTTTTTGCCGAGTATTATGCCATGAAAAAAGCGGAGCCTAAGCAGTATGCTCATAAACGCGCCCTTGCTCTTACTGCCCGTAAACTGGTACGGTTAGTCTTTTTTCTGCTGAAGTCTAACCAACTCTACCAACCGAAAGGGGGAAACCGACAATTAAATTAGAATAGACCAAAGCTCAGGATTCCTTCCACCTATTTATTGTTATATTTGTAATAAATATACTTGTCATAGGGTGGGCTTGTTTAGTGTTGCCTTTTTTAGGCAAGCACCCCCTTTTGTGCAGCGAATTCTTTGAAAAATTTCCAATTACCTACTTGACATCATACCGCTGCTCTAAAAACCGTTATCTTCACCTCTATAATACACCTGCAGCCTCTTATCTTCAAAGGCTTTTTGACCAAGAATATGGAGCATATCAGATGGAACAGTTAATTTCTCCAGATCACCATCACTTACATAGCGCAAATGGGGGTTTTCTGCAAAGTAATCAAGCCATTTATTTAAATTCTCCTCATCTCCCCGAATCCTGGGTATTCTTAAGGGGTTATAGCTTTTGGCAATGGGAGCCGGTGCAGGATTGGCTCCTACCAGCAGGACCCCTTTATTCTCGTATTTAACCCCCTCATATTCCCCTGAAAAAACATCAGCGGAGGATGGATATACGCCATAAGGCAGGGCAAGAGAGTCAATCTCATAATCAGGAAGCACCTCCTTAAAATCCTTTACAAGCCCCCCTAGCTCCTCAATAATCCTGGCAGTGCCATGCTGCTGCATATTGATGTGTGTTCTAGTGTGGCTGCCAATATCCATCCCAAGCTCATATACCAGATACTCTACAGCATATTTCCAATTACCCCCATTAAAGGGCTGGGAATTTACATAGAAAATTCCCTCCAGACCAAAATCAGGATGCTCCTGATAGAACTCATACATGATGCCTGCTGCAGTTTGAGGCCTTAAAACCCATTCATCACCATTTTTTTCCACACTAAACTGATTGGAGTACCCATCGTCAAAGGTAAGGATAACAGGCGAGTATCCTGCTGGAATAGCAATTGTGTTATTTAAATAATCCTTGATGCTGATTAACCTATATCCTTCCTGATATAATCGTTCTAGATCTGAGCGAAAATTATCCCAAGTTCTCTGCCAGGTGCTTTCCGTGTCCCCAAAGCGGTGATACATGAGAACCATGATCTGTCCAGCCTCATTTGGGGGAAGCAGGCCTTCAGGGGCCGCTATTTCATTTGTTCCACTGCTTATACTATCACTGGAAGCATCCTCATTTGCCTTTTTATCTTCACTACCATTTTCCTTATCATTGGTATAGTTGGTTTTGTTATCCTGACTGACAATTTCTCTCTCGATGCTATTTTCGTTTTCAGTCTGGTTTTGTGGGGCATCATTTGCACCACACCCAAAGGCAAATACTAATAATGATAGTAGAGTTACAATTATTATGCCATATCTTGTCTTCAAGAATATTACCTCCAGTATTTTTCCTAACTTCCTATTTAAATAATTTCCCCTACTATATCATTAAATCCTTCTCTCATTTACTGGTATTTGCTGCACAAAAACAGGCAAAAAGTCCTATTAAGATGACACTCATGCCCCATGGTAGTTATTAAGATATTGGGTTAAGGTTATTGTTAGGAAGGTGTCTGTAAATACTACTAATATTTGACTTCATTTAAGCTTCCCTTTAGATTATAACACCTTTTGGGGTCGGTTCTCAAATAGCCTGGTTATTATACGAGGAGTGAATTTAATGCTTGGAAAGCTATTAAAGTCAGAAAGGGGATCAGTAGTTGTATTGACTGCCCTGTTAATGGTGGTAATCTGTGGACTTGCTGGACTGGCCATGGATGGTGGCCTGCTATACATTACAAAGGCCAAGCTTCAAAATGCAGTAGATGCGGCGGCCCTGGCTGGATCCCAGGCATTATATGAGGGCAATAGCCCAGCAAAAAACATTGCAGAGGAGTATATAGAAAAAAATGGATTTAACAAGGAAACTATCAACGTTTATGTGTCTGAAACAAACAGATCCCTGCAGGTGGAAGGGGAGGTCCAGGTCAATTATACTTTTATGAGAATTATGGGCTTTGATCAGGGAACAGTAAAAGCATCAGCAACTGCCATTTCAGGACCTATTACCTCTATTGATTCAGGCTTAAGGCCCCTGGCCATCTATGATACTAACCTGGTATATGGAAAGGAATATAAATTAAAAGAAGGTGCCCATGGCGGTACAACAGGCAACTACGGATATATCAGGTTAGGAGCTGCCGGTACACCACAAGTTGGGGAAAATTTAAAATATGGTTATGACGGCACTATTAAAGTAGGAGACAAAGTTCAAACACAGCCAGGCAACATATCATCTGATCATATTAGAAATGCATTAGAATATTTGTTCAGCAGCTGCACCCACGGCTGCACATATAAAAATTACCAGGAGGGTTGCTCACGCATTATAATTGTACCAGTTTTTGAAGGTACCCCGCCAAATGGGGCAAAATATGTAACAGTCAGGGGCTTTGCCGTTTTTATACTGGATCCAGTTGTCTTTACTCCGCCATACGGGCAATGCGAAATATCAGGATATTTTATTCAGTATACCACCAGCGGCAGCATTGATAGCGGACAGCCAGATTTTGGGCTTAGAGGTGTAAAACTCACTAAATAAAAGAATTTAAAAGCAGCCCCTAACTAAGGCTGCTTTTTAGTACTGCGAGATGGATTAGGAACATTGAGTTGCTTTTTTAGAGCAGTTTGTAATGTTTGAGAGAAGTTTATACCAGCTTTTTCTGCTTTCGAATTTAACCAGTTTGGAATAGTAAGTGTTTTCTTAACAGCTTTATCATCATACTCACGACGATATTCATCTGTATCAGCAACAATAAAATTCACAAACTGAGGATGTTCTACAGTTAGATTTTCAGCGGGGGCTGGAATTGTTTCTTTATTATCTTCAGCATCACATAGCCACATAGCGATTGCGTCCTGGATCATTTCTATAGCATCAGCTAGATCGCTACCACAAGTAATACAACCAGGTAGATCTGGCACACGAACATCATACTCACCTGTTGGTAGAGGAGTAAATATAGCAGGATAAACATATTTCATAATAGTACTAACCACCTTTCATGCTTTAATATTTTATTTTAGTATTTATTATAAGATTCCCAGAGTGGGGCTTATTTCAATCCCGCAGTTTCAAGGATCCCTTTTGCTGTGTACTCATTAATTTCTTTGTGTCTAGGTAGAGGGATTTTAATTCCTGGCTTGTTGGGGTGTTTGGCCATATCGTGCTTTTTGCCTGGTGTTATAACCCAACCCCCACTTTTTAGTTTTTTATCTATGTCTCGTCTTTTCAATTTCTTTAACCTCTTGAATAAATTTTAGCACGTGTTAATACGTATATAAATAAAAAATACCCATTGCTATGTGCAAAATTTTAGAGGAAATATAACATGTTAAGGTATAATAAGTTATATTTAATATATTAGCTTTAATGTCTGGTGGTGTTTTAGGTGAAGGTATTTGAACAAAAAAGTGCAAAAAACAAGCTCAAGGATAAGGAAAGAGCTATAATAAAAGCTGCCAAGGAAGTTTTTGCAGAAAAGGGTTTTCATAAAGCCTCCATAAGGGATATTGCAAGGGTTGCAGGAATTGCTACTGGAACCTTTTATCTGTATTTTAAAAACAAGGAAGGTTTTTTTGAGGCACTTGTGGAGGAGATGTACGAGGAACTGCTGACCCACATTAAAGAAGAAAGAAAAAAAGCAGCTGATACATTAAGTAAGCTTGAGGCTTCAATGGATGCATGTGTAGACCTTTTCATTAAAGAAAGAAATCTTGCCAAGCTCATGCTTATCCAGGCACCAAATGCCAGCCCACTTATCAATACCCATCTTTCTGCTTTACAGGATGGACTGGTTCAGTTAACCCTTGAAGACCTAAACGAAGCGGTAGCAAAAAATTTAATTCCACCCCAGAATACCCAGGTGGCTGCCCTGGCCCTGGTAGGAGGCTTTTATGCACTTTTAATCAGCTGGCTCAAGGATGATAATCCCTTTGATCTTACTTCTGCAACAAAGTATCTTTTTCACTATAACATGTATGGACTGACCTCAAAATAGTTCATTTATCTCCTTAAAACTCATATTATTAGCAAGGGCAAGGATTAATTTAATTCTTGCTTTTTGTTTGGGCAGATCCTCTCCCATAATTACACCAATCTTTTCAAGCTGGGCTGCAGAACCTCTATAGTCATAAACACCTTTAACTGAGCCTTCGTAACATCTAGTAGTTAGTACTACAGGTATCCCTTTATTAACTGCCGTCTCCACCTGTTCCACGGCTTCCGGCGGTATCTGGCCCCTGCCAAAGCCCTCTAATACAAGTCCTTCTGCACCTGCTTCCAGGGCTTTATCTATAAGGTATCCGTCCATACCCAATGCAAAGGAAATTATATAAACTTTGGGTTTTCTTTGATTCTTTCCTAAAGCAAGCTTTACGCGTTTGTTAACTACCCTTTTAAAGATTACCTCCTTTTCATCAAGATAGCCTATAGGTCCCCAACCTGGAGCAGCAAAAGCATCTAAATTGCTGGTATGCACCTTAATAACTTCAGAAGCAGCATAAATTTTACCATTAAATACAACAAGCACACCTTTGTCCTGACTCTCCTCACTTAAGACTACCTTAAAAGAATCCTCCAGGTTTCTCAAGGCATCTGATGCTATTTCCTCTGGGGGCAGTTGAGAACCAGTTAATACTACAGGTCCGCAGCCATGGAGTACTAGATCCAGGAAGTAAGCTGTTTCCTCAAGGGTATCTGTACCATGGGTCAAAACAACCCCATGGCAGCAGCCTTCCTGGAAGGCAGCCTTAATGGTTTGGGCAATCTCCCTTAAATGAAGCATTGTAAGGTGACCACTAGGCAGCTGAAACAAGTCAACCACCTTACAGGAAAAATCCTTCCAGCTTGGTATTAAGGCTGCCAGGTTGTAGCCGCTAATGACCCCAGATTGAACCTGCCCTGACTCCCTGTCCTTTTTGCTGGCAATGGTACCTCCGGTAGTTATCAGGAGAACCTTCTTTGCTTTATTTTCCATATTGACCCCCACCTTGACCTTTAAATTCTACTACTATCATAATGTAAATATGCAAATAGTCTTCTCCTAATTAGGTAATATATTCACAGCATTAAGCCCACACTTTTGAAATTTAAAGATGTAAGGCTAGGGAAGGTAAACAGGGGCAAGTGGTTTATATTAAAACCAGCCTGCCCCTGTAAGCTGCAGTGTCTTATCCTCCTGCCACCATGTGGATCACCTTGACGTCATCTCCATCATTGATAACTGTAGCAGCATATTTATCCTTGTGTATCACCGTACCATTAATGCTAACCACTATGGATGGGTAAGTGAAGCTGCACTTTTCCAGAACAGTCTCTATTGTCATTCCTTCTTCCCAGTCAACATTTCTTCCATTAACCTTAATCATAATACCACCCTTACAAATTTCATATTACTGCATCCTTCTTCCCATTTCAAAACCGCTAAAACTACAGGTGTTTTTTAACTACTTCCACAACATCGGGGAAGTCAATGCCCCACTTTTTAAGAGTATCAAGCTTGGGAACAGCATTTGCTGTCCAGCCTCTTCTGGCATATACTGTATCGCATAGGGTATTATATTGGTCTCTTCTATATTTTCTAATAGCCTTTAGCTTTTCTTCTGCACTCATTCCTTCTGGATCAATACCCACTATTTCTTTTAACTGCTTATCGTATCTTTCCTCCCTGGACAAATACTCTTCCAATGTTGCAGGTCCCAGGGAGCGCATGGGGGCCTTGTCATATTCTCTGCTGCCATAACCCATCTTAAAGTTAAATACCCTCTGGAAGTTGTATACAGGTGCTGAATGATTTATCAAGTCCGCCATTTCCATTTTCCTGCCGGTAATTGCCGTAAAGAGCTGTACATAGTTTTCCTGGTGTTCGGGAACATTTTGGGCATTCTCTCTTGTATGGTTATCTGCAGGCACTATGTCATTCCAGGGGAGTTTACAAAGGCCTACCAGCCCAAACCAGGTTCTAAAGATTGGAAAATAGAAGAGGGCTTCTGCCTTGTCCTCAAAGGTTGGAAGCTGGTTATTTACCATATCCATGAAAATCAACCAGGCCTCATCATGCTGTGGTCCCTTGTTGGTTAAAGCATATCCGCCCTGCTGGGCCAGGGATTCCTTTGGCATGTACATGGAGTACTCTAATCCCTTGTTTTCCATTCCTATATCATCCAGGAATTCTGGATCAGCACCATATTCTTTAACAAATATTTCTTTTAACTTGCGCACACCCAGGCCAGCAACTTTACCAAAGCCTTCCCCCCTGGCCATCTGGTGCAGGAGCTCTAGAGCAGCTTCCTTATTGCCAAAATTAAGCTCAAGACCGCCAGTTATCTCCTTATTAATTATTCCTTCCTCATAGCATTCCATACAAAAGCCAGTAATATTACCCAGGGAGATAGTATCTACTCCATAGGTATCACAATAGAAATTTGATTCCAGCACATACTGACTGTCAAAAATCCCACAACTGGAACCAACTGCAGCAACAGTTTCATATTCAGGGCCATCAACAACTACCTTTTGTCCCTTGTATGGACCGGTAAGGAGCTCAAAATCTGGAACTACCTTACAGCAGGCCAATGTACACCCAAACCAGCAGCCGTCACTTCCACTCAGTTGGAACCATTTACTGAACTCCTTGGAGGAAAGCTTATGGGCATCTGGATGGGAACCAAATTTAAAATTGTTAGTTGGCAGCAGGTCATAGTCATTCATAATTTCTGTCAAATAAGCTGTGCCGGTCTTTCTCATTCTGTTTTGCTTATCATCCAGGTCATGAATCTCCTTATGGAGCTTAATACCTAGCTCGGCTACCTTTTGCCTGTCGGCTGGCTTATTAGAATCTCCCTTTGTATTGGAGAATTTAACAACTATTGCCTTGACTTTCTTGTCTCTAAAGACTGTTCCAATTCCACCCCGACCGGCCTGCTTGATTCTAAGTGCATTTCTTTTAAGATCCCAGAAAGAAAAATTCAATAAACCAATAAGGGAATTCTCGGCACCCTTGCCTGCTGATACTACTGAGATGTTTCTCTTGTCATATTCACTGTCTGCATACATTTCCGTCAAGTGCTCAGCAATAAGATGGGAGTCTACCTCTTCAAGGGGTGCTTCCTCAATGGTTATACGGCCATTATCACCATCTATATAGATTATCACATCTTTATCAGCCTTTCCTTGAAGCTCCAAGGCATCCCACCCAGAGAACTTTAAATAGGGACCAAAATACCCACCCACATTGCTGTCTATTGGTATTCCTGTTAGAGGTGATAAACTCACTACCAGGGATTTGCCAGTACCTGGGTATTGTGTAATGCCGCCAATAGGGCCAGATGAGATGATTATTTCATTTTCTGGATCATTCCATTTAGTATTTTCAGTAACAGCATTCCATAAATAATAAAGACCAAAGCCCCTGCCGCCTATAAACTTATCCTTAATTTCTTCTGTAACTGGTTTGCTTTCAATCTTATTTTCAGACAGGTTAATATATAGAGTACGATTTGTGTAGCCCTTGTTTACTGAGCCAACGTCATAATTCATTTCCTTTAAAAGCTTGCGGGCATTTTTCATTTCTTCTAAATTATAGGTCATAAAGTTTAATTCTCCCTTCTGTTCTTATTTTTCTATATACAGTGTTTCTGTAGGACACTCCTTAGCACATTTGCCACAAGCAATGCACTTAAAAGGTTCTAGATAATCCCCATGCATTCTCATTGAAAGGGTTGGACAAAAGCCTATACAGGCAAAACAGCCTACACACTTTTCCTTGTCAACCATTATTACCCCCAGTTTGTTCTTATGGAGCGCCAGGGTAGGACAAACCTCCACACATTCACCACATTGGTTGCAGACGTTTATTTGGTATCCCTCTGCTTTCTCACTTACCCTGATGGCAGACTTCTCCCTGTTTTCCTCCTTGAATTGGACCTTGGAACATGTTAATTCACAGATACCGCAACCATCACATAACTCAATTTTAACCTTTAAACTTTTCAAGTAAGCTCCCCTCCCATGTAGTAATTATCATTTAAATCTAACCTTTATTTACAAGTACTTTAAAAGAAATAATATAAATGATGATTTCACTGCAAAAAGTAATATTTAGTTAATCAGTGCGAAAAGATTACTATTTGCCGTATTAATATTTCCACAAAAAAAAGTAGTTTCCTTTTTGAAAACTACTTTTTTTGCCTTCCACTATGTACAGATTCTGGACACTTTAGCAGCAAATCCCCCCAAGAAGGTCTATTCTTTATTCTTATACTCTATATCTGCATGTGGATGATGATGTCTGCACCACTGTTCAGACACCTTTCCATCAATTAAAACCCTCCATGTCCCTGGATTAGCGGCACTACCAAGGTAAGCGTGGACTATAACTGCAGAAACCAGGAGCACTGAGCTTAAACCATGAATTGTGGCAGCTGCAACCAGCCAGCTGCCGCTAAAGCTACCTCTAAAAATAAGGATTATTCCCGTTATGCCAATGAGAAAGCTTAATATCCCGGACATCCAATAAAAAATCTTCTGCCCGGCATTAAAATGACCAGCAGGCACATGGCATTCCTGTTTAGTAAAGTAGCCGCCAAGCTTCTTGAGCCATTCAAAGTCATAGGACTTAATAAGAGCATTTCTATACCAGATAACACTAGCTGTTAATGAACTCAAAATAAATAAAATCCCAAGTATGATGTGTATGATTCTAGTTGGATAATATCCCCCACCCAGATTTAGAATGCCCGTGAGGTTTAAAGCAAAGCCAATGCCGGTAATAATTAAAAGGGTAGTACTTACCATCCTGATAAAATGGGAAACCCTTTCAAAAAGAGAATATCTGGTCATATTCCTGGGCAGCCTGGCCAGATGCTTACCCTTGGGACCAATAACAGCATAATGAACAACTGTAATAACAAAGGCTCCCAGGAATCCAAGGAAAAGTATGGTCCTGAAAAAGTTTTGATAGACGTAATAAAATGACATGATGGTTTTGTTTAAGCCTAATACACTAGCCTGGGTTGTATAAATAGCTTCCCCTGCCTCAGGTCCCCATGGATCCTGAAGAACCTGTCCGGCTATCCAATGGGAGTTAGGGCTATGACAGTCTGAACAGCCTCCCGCCCCATAAGCTTCATGAGCCAAAACAACATTGTGGGCAATTAAAAAAGTCTCATTACCCATATTGTTGTCAGAAACAGACAAATTGCCTCCAGTATCCAGCTCATAAACCTTTCCGCCCTTTATATATACTGGTTGAACCCTTTCAAACCTTTCATTATTGGCCAATACCTCCTGCAAAGAGTTTAACATTGAGACAATTTCTTCCTGGGTATTTACCTCTTTGTATCCGTTACCAGTACCATCATTAATGGTGTTTCTCGTGGTTCTAAAGGCTTTTTCAATCTCATCAAGGAATAAGGGGACTATGCTTCCATCCGGATTTTTATTACCCCACCATACTCCCTTGATAGTATTAACTGGGTATATTTTTCCATCCACCCACTGCAATTGTGGACGAATTCGCCCCGTACCCTCTAATGCAGCTAATGCAGCCTCTTCTATTTCTCTTGTAAAATCAACTACTGCTCCTGTAGTTACATCAACAACACTAGTTGCTTCAGCAGTTTGATAGGGAACATGACAGCCCTGGCAGGATATATATTCAAGATGGGAAAGCTTTATTGTGTTATGTACTGGCCTGGGTGCACCAAACTCCCCTCTTTCGTGGCATTCACCACAGCCTAGCATGGTTCCGGCAAATTCGGCAGCTGCTCCTTTACCTTTGCCTGTGGCTATCTGGTGGTTAATTCCTGGTATTTCTTCAGTATTTATTAAAGCATGACAATCAATACAATTCATACCTCCCTGGTTGTGTATATCAGAAAAGTCCTTATTATCCCAAACAAACCCCGCCTGTCTCAATCCCAGAGAACCATGACAGGACTGGCAGTTCTCATCTGTGGGAGATGTAATTTCTGCCCTCAGGGCTCCCCTAGCTGTAAAGGCCTCCGGATTGTAGGTAAGCTGAGGTTCCTCACCATCTAAAACACTTCCCTGTACAGAAGCCAGTCTGGCCCCAACTGTTGCTGCCCAACGCAGGTTCCCCTTTTCCATCTGTTCAATTCTTCCTTGATAATCATACCCAGGCATATGGCATAAGAGACAGTCAATTTCTACAACTCCACTTTTATCCCATTGGCTTTTATAGTAGTCACCGTCAAGAGCCCCAGCCAAATCCGGATTGTCACGCAGCGCATCATCATACCTTCTTAATCCCCTGTCAAATTCTAAAATTCCTCCCCCTGGGTGAAAGGCTCCAAAGGCCAGCTTGCCTTCCTTAAGCCTGACCTGGGTGGCAAACTGGTAAGCAGTCATGTCTATCTCATCTGGACTATGATTTTCTTTTTCTGCAAACTGCCTGTATTCTAAAACAGACCACCTGTCCCAGCTTTGTTGAAAATGATAGCCTTTGAGAATGGCATTATAGTCATGGCAGGTGCCGCAGCTTTGTTTTGGACTATAAGGCTGGTCAATGTTTTCTCCCCGCCTCAAGTTAATTGCCTCTCCATCTTCAGTATATAAGGTTACAGGCATATGGGCTAGAGCCGCATTAAACATGTTAGGTATTAAAAATAAAAATGCCCCTATTAATAAGGCTTTAAAGATTCGCATAAACATAGCAGCATCCTCCTTTTTTACATCCAGACAACAAATACAAATACCGGCACATATTTCCCCACGCTTGTATTTATTCTGATTTAACTCAGCTATTTTTATTCTTGATTTATAGTAAAAAGCAAGGAAAATAAGTCTCTTTTTCTGGAATTTCTCGTGGAAACACATATTGAGGAACTAAGAGATAGGTTAATAAGGGGGGATGCAACAGAGGACAAGCCTTAACGGTACTCCTTATGAATATGATGCCTTTGGCAGCACATCAAACTTCACGGCACAAAATTCATTGATTTGCTTTAAAAGCTCTAAGACCCAAACAATATGGCACGATATACAGGGGCGGCTTCAAAAACAGGACGGAGTTTTGATCTTATTTCACTGATTTGATATATTGTTTGTTCCATATTCTCACCACTTTGCGTTATTATATATTTATTATAGCCGCAATAAATAACTTTTACAAATTATACCAGCAAGTAAGTCTATCAGCCATATTTTGCAAAGTGAGATGTCTATTTTTAACCTCCCTATTTTTTAAACACAAATAAATATTCATGTGCTAATAATAAGAAATTGTATTTGGTACTTTTATTTCTCCAATAACATGTTGAAGTACAATTGTGTTGTTCCTTAATGATTATTTCTTTGATTTTTAATCCTATAGCTTCAAATACCTTCATAACTTCAAACCCTATTGGAACAATATGTCCCTTTTTACGAGTATCACCTATTAAAATGGCACAATATTTATCTTCTTTCAATATCCGATAACATTCAGCAGCTACCTTCTTCATTTCTTTTAAAAAATCTCCTACTTCGTAACATGAAAGATCCCCAATAATATCGTTGCTGTATTTGATTATATTTGCATAGGGTGGATGGGTACAAATGAAATCAATACTTTTATCGTTGATAAAGCTTAAATCCCTTGCATCACCTCGTTTGATAGTAACATGTCCGCAATTTTCACGTTCAAAGTCAGTATTTTCACGACATAATTCTATAGAAACAGCATTAATATCAACGCCTATGCAGTTACGATTAAGTAGTTTTGCTTCGATGAGGGTGGTACCGCTACCAGCAAATTGATCTAAGATTGTGTCACCTTCCTTAGAGTATCGCAAAATCAGATTTCTTGGTATATATGGTGACCAATTTCCACGGTATTTACTGTTATGTGTAGCCCAATTACCTCTATCGGGAAAACTCCAAACTGTATTTGTCTGCAACTCAAACTTATCAGGTTCCCATTTTAGCTTTTTATTACTTGTCATACTCTATAATCCTTTTCTTTTAATAAAGATATTATCAAATATGCCTTTTCCAATAATTGTAGTGTGAAAACTCATTTGCAACAGATTTAACGTTGCAAGTCTAAAATCCAATTTATCCAACTAGCAACAGTGGAAGCCCTTCTATAAAATGTACTTTCTGCCTCAACCTGAAAAAGATTACATTCCCTCATAATATTTACTATTTCGCTTCTTGCAGGCATCTCACTGTGTTGCAAGTAAAGTCTCAATGTTTCCGCAAATACTCTATGTTTTAAAATTGCTTCTACAAATTTTAGCTGCCTTATCTTGTATTTGGAACGGACGATTCTTTGTCCTTCATCAGTTAATGAAAATATAATTTCGGCTTTATCTCTATACTTATTTATTAAACCTAAGTAGCGACCTGCATCAGTATAGTAATTGGTTTGACGAGGGTCAAAGGCATAATTTAGAGTAATATCGTCCCTTTTCATGTCACCTTGGGATAGCAATTCACAAAGGTTTATTATTCTTTTAAAGCTATCAGCCTGCGGGAATGCTACCTCTGGCTCTTCAACATAATGCACTCGGTTCAAGACCATCACTATCTCATCTAATGTAAGATCTACTGCTTCGATGCTGTAATTCTTCTGTTTTACTAACACTAATGAGTTATAATTGTCGGGATCTTGAAATTCATACTCATAGAGATTAAAAATACCATTTGTATATACTAAAAACACTGGTGTTATTTTCTTTGAAACCTTATTGCGCCAAAGTCTATAAGGGTAATATAACTGTCTTATTATAAAATCGTCTGATATAAAATTCTTAGCTTCTATAAGAGCAAGCTGTTTTATACCTTCAAAACCGCCATCAATTTCCAACTGCGAATTGACTACATTGACCGTCATTTTAGAATTGGAAGTAATATTTCTTATGTTAAAGGAAAAACTGTCTGAGCTCATTCTTCCACTTACAGTTGGTAGGAGTTCTTCATCCTCCAAAAAGTCTGCTATTATGTTGGAAACAAAAGCGCAGTTTATGGCCATAGCCTCGCTAGTTATGTTTTCATAATCAATGCTTTCAATATATTCGGGAAATGTCGCTCTTATAACCTCATCATTCAGCTGATCAAATTCCTCGTATGCTTCAAACTTTGAAATAATATAGCTGCCACGTGTAACTGGTAAAATGGATAGATTATTGTCAGAAAACAACTTAGGAAGGTTTATGCGGTGGTCAAATTTAGTCATTAACCTTGCCTCTCTAAATTCATTGATTTGGTTGGCTGAGATTTCAAAATATCCGCTATGGTCTATTTGCTCTAATATATTATGTTTGCTAAACAGTTGAAGCCATGCTCTATCGTTTTTTGTTATCTCACTACTATTACTCAAAATTCATCACCAACACTTCATCAATTTCGCCCCGCTTGTCAGCCTTAGAATTAATAACCCTTTTGGCTTGTATTATCTCGATTTTATAGTCCTTATACAGGTCTTTAATAAAATCTGTAGCTGAATTTGAAAGCAAAAATTTTATGCCTTTTTCGTTTAATTTATCACATGCATTTTTAAGTCGTATTTGTTCACTTTGGTCAAACCCGCCCTTGTCATATCCAGTGAAACTAGCACTATCTGAAACCGGATCATACGGTGGGTCAAGATAGACAAATGCTCCTTTTCTCGCCCCTTTTAGGGCTTCATTAAAATCTTTACATGTGAAAGTAATCTGAGCTTTATTGAAATAGCTACTGACAGCCTTTAAGGTATATTCATTTACAATGTTGGGATTCTTGTAGTTACCAAAAGGTGTATTGAACTGTCCTGCCTTATTAACCCTAAACAGCCCATTATAGCATGTCTTATTCAGGTATATTAACCTAGAGGCTCTTTGAATTGGCGTAAGATGATTATAATATTCTTTATTCCGATCTAGTTCTCTTAATTCATAAAAGTAAGTCTCATCGTTTCTATGCTGCTTTAGATCATCTATTAATTCATTTACATTGTTTTTTATTACTTCATAAAGATTAATTAACTCAGCATTTATATCATTTACAACGGCTGTTTTTGGCTGCAGTTCAAATAAAACAGCACCACCGCCCAAAAATGGTTCATAGTAGGTTGAAAAGCTTTTAGGAATATATTTTACTATTTGATTTATAATCTGTCGTTTTCCACCTACCCATTTTACCACAGGTGTAACTAATTTATTAATTGCCATTTTAAATAATCCCTCTACTTTCAAGTAACAAATACTATTTTATAAAAAAGCAACTATAAAACGATTCAATGGCATTATATACCAAATCATTAATAAAATCAATAATAAATGCGAATATATGTTCGCATGCATTTGGTATAATTTTAAGTTTTGTAAACATGCTGATTTCACTATTTTCTAAATATAATACTCCTCCAGGGCATCAGCATTCTTTATAACAATTGTTCTGCCTTTTATTTCTACAAGACCTTCCTTGCTGAACTTTGATAAAATCCTGCTCATGGTTTCTCTTGTAGTACCTACTAAATTAGCCATATCCTGACGAGTAATGTTTTTACAGAGAACTATGCCATCCTTTGTTTTGCTGCCGTGGTTTTTTGCAAGGGCAGATAACACTCTAATGGTTCTTTCAATAGCATCATTGCTTCCGAGTTCCCTAACCCTTTGCTGTACTTCCTTAAGCTTTTTAGCCATGGCACGCAAAAGTTCCACAGCTAGCTGGGGATTTTCTGAAATAAGCCTCTCTAAATCTCTATTTCGAATAGAACCAATTTCACCTTCTTCTATTACCTCTACCGAGGCAGGATAGGGTATATTCTTTTGGAACAAAATAACCTCAGCAAATATATCTCCAGGATTAAGTATGTTTATTATAATTTCTTTGCCGCCCTCAGAGGTTTTAAAGATCTTTACCTTGCCAGATTTCACAAAATGGATTGCTTCCCCTGGGTCCCCTTCAAAGAAAATAATATCATTCTTGGCATATTTTTTGATAATTGTAAGCTCAGCAATTTTTTCAATTAAGTGCCCTTCTAATTCTGAGAAAACAGGAATTTTTCTTATAATATTGCTGTCAGGTTTCATATATCCTCCACCTTGTAATGGTAATTAAAGGTTCTATCGCTTATTGTATCATATAAATCTGCCATGTTAAAAACTTCTTCATTATTATTTTTTTCAGTGCATAAAACAAAATTGTAATAAAAATCCCCTTACAGCGGACAGATTTTATTATTTAACCTGTCTACCTTAAGGGGACATATCAGCTTATTACAAGGGAATTAACTCTTAAATTATTATCTAAGATTTTCAGGATTATCCAAGCATGGCTGCCAGGTCTTCCTGTGGGTTTCCTGTTAATTTAATGTTAAAATTATCCTGAAGGACTTTTACAACATTTGGAGTTAAGAATTCAGGTGGATTTGGTCCCAGGTAAATATTTTTCACCCCAAGACTTAGCAAACCTAACAGGATTGCAACTGCTTTTTGCTCGAACCATGACAATACTATACTTAGGGGCAGGTCATTTACAGAGCAGTCAAAGGCTTCAGCTAAGGCCACGGCAATTTTTACTGCCGAGCCAGAGTTGTTGCACTGGCCCAGGTCGATATATCTTGGAATTCCATCAATTGTTCCAAAGTCATGATCATTGAAGCGGTACTTTCCACAGGAAGTTGTGATGATTACACAATCATCTGGTACAGAAAGGGCAAGCTCTCTATAGTAGTCTCCGCCCTTGCCAGGCTTGTCGCAACCAGCAATTACAAAGAAGCGTTTTATTTTCCCTGCCTTTACAGCATCAATAATCTGTGGTGCAATTGAAAGTACTGTTTCGTGGTGGAAGCCGGTTGACAGGGTCTTATCTGATTGCATATTTGCTTCCGGCAGTGAAAGTGCCTTTTCAATTACTGGAGTAAAATCCTCACCTTTAATCTTTTGAACCCCTTCAAGTCCTGTAACTCCATAGGTGAAGAAACGGTCTGCATAGCTGCCCTTAATTGGCATTACACAGTTTGTTGTTGCAAGAATTGCACCAGGAAATTCTTCAAAAAGCCTTCTCTGGTCAAACCAGGCTTTACCAATATTGCCCTTTAGGTGCTTGTATTTCTTTAACTGGGGATAGCCGTGGGCAGGCAGCATTTCTGAGTGAGTATATACATTTACACCTTTTCCTTCAGACTGCTTAAGAAGATTTTCTAGAGCAGCCAGATTATGACCGGTTACAATAATGGCCTTGCCCTCTACCTTGTCATTTGTCACTGTTACAGGTTCTGGCACCCCAAGCCTTTCCACATGGGCCCTGTCAAGCAGGTCCATTACTTTTACTGTTGCTGATCCTACCTTTAAAACCATTTCCACATGTTCCCCAAGATTGAAGTTTGAGTTTGTAAGTGTAGCGTAAAGGGCCTCCTGGGTAATTGCATCAACCTCTGGATCAGTGTAGCCCATTTCTCTGGCGTGGGTTGCATAGGCTGCAATACCTTTTAATCCAAAGATTATTGTATCCTGCAGACTTGAAATATCTTCATTCTTGCCGCATACACCAATTTTTGTACAACCTCCCTTGGGGGTTTGTGAGCATTGATAGCAGAACATTTTCAGGTCCTCTTTTTGAACTTCCTTTTCATTCTTAAACAAACCAAACATTTAATGTACCTCCTTGATAATTGTTTTTAACTTTAGGTACATTGTAACTGTACTGCATGATTGTTTCTGTGATATATATCACCTATGTACAAAATCCTTGAAATAAAAAATAAACACCTTCTCCCCAGGTGTTTAAATCCTGCTCTTATCTGTAGTTGGTAAACTGCAGCTCTAATTTATAATCCTGTTCTTTTAAAAAACTTATCACTGCCTGCAGATCATCCCTGCTCTTGCCTGAAACACGAACCTGGTCATCCATTATTTGGCCCTGAACCTTGAGTTTAAGATTCTTAATGTCCTTAACTATCTGCTTGGCAGTTTCTGTTTCAATACCCTGCTTGAGTTTGATAAGCTGGCGGACTGTTCCGCCACTTGCTTCCTCAACCTTGCCGTATTCTAAATTCTTAATTGGGACCTGCCTGCGTATAAGCTTTGATTGGAGGATATCAATAACACTTCTAAGCTTAAAGTCATCATCTGCAATGACTTTAAGATTTCCATCCTCCAGACTCACCTGGGACTTGCTGTTTTTAAAGTCATACCTCTGGGAAATTTCTTTATTTGTTTGGTTAATAGCGTTGTCAACCTCCTGCATATTTATCCTTGAAACAACGTCGAAGGATTCGGCTTTAGCCATAATCACCACTCCTCATCATTAAAATGTACAATTTACAAAGGTTTAATGTAATAACATCCATATCTTATCTGAAGTCATCCTTATTGTAAAGCCTGGTGAGTCTATTTTATGTTTTGCAGTCTAATTAGGCCGGTTTCAAAAAGAAAAAAGACTTAGATCCATTAATCTAAGCTAATTTGCTGGCAGCTCAAGAATAAACATATTGTTAATTGTGTATATTAGCAGCCATGTAATAAATAAACATCTGGGCCGTCTTCAGATTAGTGGCTACAGGAAGGTTATGCACATCACAGACTCTCAAAAGGGCTGTAATGTCAGGTTCATGGGGCTGGGCCGTCAATGGATCTCTTAAGAAGATAATCATGTCAATTTTACCCTCAGCTACCATGGCTCCTATCTGCTGATCTCCCCCTAGTGGACCAGATAAGCATCTCTTAACCTTTAATCCAGTGGACCATTCTATCATTTGACCAGTAGTTCCGGTGGCTATTAGTTCACACTTTTCTAGTAGGCTCTTGTTGTCTCTTACAAATTGTATAAGTTCATCCTTTTTCTTATCATGGGCAATTAATCCAACTCTCATGTACATCACCCCACTTATATATTAATTCAACTGTTTTGATTTGTAAAATATTTAAAATATAGCAACCAATTTTAAAAGGGGACGTTTCTGTCCCCTTTGTTTACATTATCAGGAGTATAAGTTACGCAAGGCAAATTTCATTTTACGGATTTAAATCCTTTCTTTCCCCTGTCACTAAAAAGATGACACTTTCACAAATGTTTGTAGCATAATCACCTATTCTTTCCAGGGAACTGCTGATAAACAACAAATAGGTAGCCTGGGTAATAGTTTTTGGGTTTTCCATCATTATAACTAATAACTCTCTAAAAATCTGATTGTGCAGCTTATCAACCTGATCATCGTCCTGAGATATTTCTTCAGCCAGCTCTACATCCTGGGCTACATAACTATCCAGTGATTTTTTTACCATCCTTTTTGCAAACTCGGCCATCCTGGGAATATCTATAAGGGGCTTAATAAGGGGCTCTGTGCCAATCCTTTTCACCGTCTTGGCTATGTCGCAGGCATGATCAGCCATGCGCTCTAAGTCTTTAATGACATTAAAGGTAATGCCAATCAACCTTAAATCCTTGCCCATTGGCTGTTGAGTTGCTATAAGCTTCATACATCTGTCTTCAATTTCCAGATCTAGTTTATTAACTATTTTATCCTTTTGCAAAACAGCATCTGCAAGGTCTAAATCCTGTTTTACCAGTGACTTGATGGCTTCTGTAATCATTTCCTCAACCAAGCTGCCCATTTTACAAATTTCTTTTTGCAACTCCTCTAAGGACTGTTGAAAATTTGCTCTTATCACTCTTCTCACTCTCCCTAATGGATTCATAAAATAAACATATTCACACTCAAGCTTCAAAATTAGCTTTAGTAATAACCTCTAACTAAATCTACCGGTAATATAATCATTAGTTTTCTGTTCTTTAGGCCTTGTAAAAATGACTTCAGTCTCACCTTCTTCAATTACTTCACCACTTAAAAAAAATGCTGTTCTATCAGAAACACGGGCTGCTTGCTGCATATTATGAGTTACAATTATTATATTATAGTTTTCTTTTAATTTATGAATCAATTCTTCGATTTTAAGTGTTGATATTGGATCTAGAGCCGAGGTTGGTTCATCCATTAGTAAAACTTCTGGTTCCATGGCCAGTGCTCTCGCTATACATAATCTCTGCTGCTGCCCCCCAGATAAACTCAGCCCCGGAGCATGCAGCCTGTCTTTTACTTCATCCCACAAGGCAGCCTGCTTCAAACTTCTTTCTACCAGATGGTAAAGCTTGTCTTTTAACTTAAGCCCCTGCATCTTAGGCCCAAAGGCTACATTTTCAAAAATTGATTTGGGAAAAGGGTTGGGCTTTTGAAATACCATGCCTACTTTAGAACGCAAATCAATTAAACTTGTTTCACTGGAAAAAATATTCTTACCATCAATATATACGCTTCCACAAATTTTTACATCAGGAACTAGATCTATCATTCTGTTGAGAACCTTAATAAAAGTAGATTTTCCACAGCCTGATGGGCCAATTATTGCAGTTACATTTTTCCTTCGAATATTCATATTAATGTTCTTCAAAGCATGATTATTTCCATACCATAAATTTAATTCTTCTATAACATAAATGGGGCTGTTATTCTCCACTTTATTCACCTCGTCTTGTTAACCAAATCTTCCAGTAATATAATCTTCAGTTTTCTTTTGTTTTGGATTAGTAAAAATTAATTCAGTAGGCCCCGTTTCTATTACTTCACCATTTAAAAAGAAGGAGGTAGTGTCTGACACACGGGCTGCTTGCTCCATATTATGAGTTACTATAACTATTGTATAATCTTCTTTTAAATTAGTAACTAATTCTTCAATTTTAAGTGTAGCTATTGGATCAAGGGCTGATGTTGGTTCATCCATAAGGACTATGTCAGGCTCTACAGCCAGTACACGTGCAATACAAAGTCTTTGCTGCTGTCCCCCTGAAAGGCTCAGGGCCGAATCCTTCAAGCGGTCCTTTACTTCATCCCATAAAACAGCTTTTTTTAAGCTCTTCTCCATGATTTCATTTAATTTTTTTTTATCTTTAACACCATGGCATCTTGGTCCATAGATTACATTTTCATAAATACTCATGGGAAAAGGATTAGGCTTTTGGAATACCATTCCGATTCTTTTGCGAAGTTCAACAACATCAATTTCCTTGTCATATATATTAATATTATCAATTAAAACCTTGCCTTGTATAGTAACTCCCGAAATCAGGTCATTCATTCGGTTTAAAGTTCTTATAAAGGTTGATTTGCCACATCCCGATGGTCCAATTAAAGCAGACACCTGATTGCTGGGTAATTGGAGGGATACATTGCTTAATGCCTTTAGACTTCCATAGTATAAATTTAGTCCTTCTACTTCAATTTTGGTTTGCATCACTTATGCCCTCCTAAGAGATTTTTTTCATGAACCTCTTTAACAAAAATGTTGATGTGGCATTAATTATAATAACCACAAATATTAGCACAGCTCCCGTACCAAAAGCCATATCCATTGCACCAGTCTCCATGGCCACCATATATAAATGCAGCGATAATGTTCTGCTGCCATCAAATATGGAGTGGGGAAGAAGTAAGGTTCCGCCTAGAGTTAAAAGAAAAGCTGCAGTTTCGCCTATAACCCTTCCAATTGAAAGAATTAATCCTGTTAAAATACCGGGAAAGGCCGTTGGCAGAACAACCCTTTGTATGGTCTGCCATCTAGTTGTACCTAGTGCCAGACTTCCTTCCCTTAGAATAGCTGGTACAGCCTTCAAGGCTTCCTCTGAAGAGCGAACTATTGTGGGCAGTATCATGGTTACACCTGTTAGAGCCCCTGATATTATTGACCAGCCTCCCGTAATGGGTTTTAAAAGAATTACAAAAAAAGCAAAACCAAACAGCCCAAAAACTATTGATGGTATACCTGCAAGTGCTTCAGTGGCAAATCTAATACTGTTAGTTATTGGACCTTCCCTGGTATACTCGTTCAGGTAAATAGCAGCACCCACACCAATGGGAGTAGCAACAATCATTGTTGTAAAAACCAAATAAACGGTACCTATGATGGCAGGAAAAATACCCCCTTCAGAACCCATTTTTCTAGGATGAGCTGTTAGAAACTCTATGCTTATCATACTTAGTCCCCTGCTTAGTACATAAAAAATTATTAGACCAAGTATCAAAACAGTCATAAAAGCTGCAACACTTAAAATACCATAGGCAATGGCCTGCTGTTTTTCAACTTTCCTCATGCTCTATTAAACCCCCTTTTGGCAATAAGAGTAGTTATCACATTTAAAAACATAATAAAAACAAATAAGACAATGCCTGTTGCAAAAAGGGCTTGTTGATGCTCAGGGCCAGCATATCCCATTTCTAATGCTATATTGCCAGTTAGTGTCCTAACGGGAGCAAATAGTCCCTTCCAGCTTAATTCAGGTATTAGTGTAGTGTTGCCGGCAATCATAATAACCGCCATTGTTTCACCAAGAGCTCTGCCGGTACCCAATATTACTGATGTAACAATTCCAGATTTAGCCGCTGGCAGAATAACATTATAGATAGTCTGCCACTTGGATGCCCCTAAAGCTAAAGCCCCTTCTTTATACTCTTTGGGGACAGATCTAATAGCATCCTCTGAAATATTTATTACAGTAGGCAAAATCATAATTGCAAGGATAATTCCTGCACCCAGTACTGAGTAACCCGTTTGATAAGTTGCCGGCAAATACTCACCAAGAGGCCCCCTGGAAATATCAGCAATAATACTTCTTATGGCCACCATCCCAAAAAGACCATAGACCACAGATGGAATTCCAGCCAACAGCTCAACAGCAGGTCTTACTATTTTAGATATCTGCTGGGGTGATATTTCCGCTAAAAAAATAGCCACAGAAATACCCAATGGTGCACCAATAAATATAGCAAAAAAAGTCACAAAAATAGTTCCGACTACCATGGAAAATATCCCATATACTTGATTTGTAGGATTCCACTGTTTCCCGAATACTACTTCGGAAACACCATAATTCTTGAAAATAGGCAGTCCTTCCTTAAAAACAAAAAAAGCAATTAGCATTACACTTAACACTGCAGTAAAAGCGGCCAAAAATAAAAAAAACTTAACTACTTTTTCTCTTGTGGTATGTTTCATTCTGTTCATACACTCCCCATGCAGTTAATACAGCACACACTAATTGTATTGAGGCTTTGTTAATACAAAGTTATATTAAGGTTAATTTTAGGTTAATTTCAGATGAAGAAGTCAAGTCTATTTAAACAAGAAAAGGATGAATTAAAAGTATTCATCCTTTCCCCTCTATAAAGACTATTTTTAGTAATAATCTCTTATTATTTTACTGGCACTAAACCACTTTCTGTCACAACTTTTTGGCCTTCATCACTTAAAACAAAATCTACAAAGGCTTGGGCAACTTCACTTAATTGGGCATCTTTTTTAACTACATAGTTAAAGGGACGGGCAACTGGGTATTTTTGTGCCTTTACCATTTCTACTGTTGGTTCTACTCCATCTACCATTAAAGTTTTGATACTATTGTTAATGCCGCCTAATGATATATAGCCAATTGCATTTACATCATTTGAAACTGCTTCTCTAACAGCACCTGTTGAATTTTGAATTATAGCTGTACTCACAAACTCATTTTTATCTCCAACAACTATCTCATGAAAAGCACCACGTGTACCAGAGCCTTCTTCCCTGTTAACCACCACTATACTGGCATCTGCTCCGCCAACCTCGCTCCAGTTAGTTATTTCTCCTCTAAAAATCTTTTGTATGTCTTCAAAGGGCAAATCATTTACAGGGTTCTCTGGATGAACAATTACTGCTATGCCATCTATTGCAATTACTATTCCTGTCACACCAATCTCATCAGCTTTTAATTCTCTAGAAGCTGCTCCAATATCTGCTGCTCCAGATTCTGCTGCTCTAACACCAGCTCCTGATCCACCACCAGATACCTCTATTCTAACTCCAGAATTTATGGCCATAAAGGCATTTGCCAATTCTTCAGATATAGGCTGTACAGAAGTTGAACCTGCAATTTTAACAGTACCACTTAATGCTGGTGTTTCTGGTTTGGGATCTTCTTTAGGTGTTCCTGAATCCTGATTGCCTTGTCCGCATCCTGCTGCAAAAAGTGCTGCCATTAATAATACTGCTGCTACAAGTAATACTAAGCTTTTTGATCTAAAACCTGTTTTCATAATAAACCTCCTCGTATCATCTCTTCGTTTCAAATTCAGTTTAATTATATAAGGTTCTGGTTAACTAAAGATTATGTAAAAGTAAATTTTAGATTAAAATAGAGCTCCTGTACTTAGGTATACTATTTTGTCAAAGTCTAAATTGTTCTACACTTTTTTCCACATTTACTGCCAGACCCTTTAGATTCTCGGCAGCTTCATGAACTAACCCAATTACTCTAGTTTGCTCTGCCATTATATTGGCGGCACTATTGGACGCCATGGATACTTGTTCAGAATTATTAGAGGAGTTTTCCAGGTTGCTTACCATTGCATGGGACATGGTTTGCATTTCATTTGTGGCTGACACTACTTTTTCTAAATCATCATTGATATTATTAATGGATCCCCTAATCCTTTTAAACTTTTCATGGGTTTCTAAAACTATTTTCTTCCCTTTTTCAGTTTCATTTACTGTATTATTCATAAAAATTCCAGCTTTTTCTGTATAATTCCCAACATACTTGGCTAGCTCAGCAATTTCAAGGGAGGAACGATTGGTATCTTCAGTAAGCTTTCTAACTTCTTCTGCCACTACTGCAAAGCCCAGACCATGTTTGCCAGCCCTTGCAGCTTCTATAGCTGCATTTAAGGATAACAAAGCAGTAAACTCGGCTATTTCTTTAATCCCATCAGTAATTTCAGTGATTTTTTGAGAACGTTTTCCTAGCTCTTCAATTATAATAGAGGTTTCATTAACAATCTCTGAAATGTTGATTATTTGCTGGCCCATTGCATCCATGGAGCTTATGCCTAACTCTGCATCAGTATTTACTTGAGTGGTAGCCATTTTCATGCGCATAATGTCTTCAGACAATTTTTCTACTACCAGATTAAAGGTTTTAGCAGCATTTGCAATTTCGTTAGTATTAACAGTTTGCTGTTGATTAGCTGCGGCAACTTCTCCCACATTTACTAAGCACTGCCTACTATTTTCCAATACTTCATTTGTTGCAGCTGTGAGCGAGCTAGATGCATCTTTAACATCTGCCGCAACCACCTTGGTTTGTCCCACAACATGTGCCAATTTATTAACCATGCTTTCAAACTTGTTTGCTAGCTTGCCTACCTCATCTTTTCTATGTGACAGGCCAGTATTAGCTGTCAAATAGCCCTGCTCAACCTGCTCCATATTAGAAATTATTTTGTCAATAGGCCTAAAAATATGTCTGGCTAACATTAATATTACTAAAATGCTTATCAACAAGGCGACCATACCAGTATAAAGCAGCTTTTTACTTTGTTCTGCAAGCATCTGGTCTAATTGTTCCATGGGTATGCCTACTGACCACATGCCTATAATTTCCCCATTTTTTTCCCTGATTGGCCAAAACCCTGTCAAATACACCTGTTCATTAATGTGCACCATGCCTATATATTCTTTGCCTTGCTGCAAAACCTGCTCCTCTACATAAGCATCAGTAATATCTCCAATACCTCTCTCTCCACTTTCGTTGCGAGCAGTTGTAATAATACTTTTGTTCCCTTGATAGACTGTTACTAGATCTCCAGTCAAGATTGCCAGCCGGTCTACTATGTCAATGTTATTATTTATCTTAATGTTTGCCTTGTACATTTCTCCATCTTTGATATACCACTGCCCAGGAAATGTTCTGTCTAATATTTCTCTTGTAACAAAAATGTCATAATGCAGTTTCTTATATGTAGCCTCTATTACACCGTCTTTTATCACCTTGCCGGAAACCATACCGCTTGCTATTAAAACACATATAATTAAAATCATTGTTGCTGAGGTAAGCTTAGTTTTTAAAGAAATTGTCAAAGATTATCAACTCCCAATAAAATATAATGTTTTGAATTACGGCTTTATATTTTAAAATTTTACATAAAAAACTTTAAGTTTAGCTTAAATTCCTATTAAATAACAAAAAAGATCTAGAAGTTTTTTGCCAATACCAAACTCCTAGATCTTAAGAGTAATTACTGTCGTAAATATAAAGTCTACATGGTTCTAATTCTCCCATCAGCTTGTTCTTATACCTGCAAATCAAAACCTGCCTTCAGGTATCTCAATGCCTTCCCATTGAGGTAGTTGCATTTTTTGCCCTGGTAGGTATCATGTTCTTCCAGCCTTGACTCAATAAGCTCTTTAATTTTCCACCAGCTTGTATCCCAGTTGCTAAAAAGCAACTTGCCCTTTGGACCCTTACCTACCAGCCTTTGTACTACCGTATCAGGATGGAGGTGTTCTAAAAAAGTTACAACCCTGTCCACATATTCGTCCAGGGAAACAATGGTAAACTCCTTGTCCAGGTACTGACGTCCCAGCAGGGTTTTTTCAACTATGTACAAGGAATGGAGCTTAACATAGTCTATACCCAGGGCAGAAACGATCTTGGCATTTTCAACAACGTCTAGTTCAGTATCTCCTGGAAGGTTTAAAATAATATGGGTACATATCCTAATATTTCTTTTTTTTATTCTGATAACAGCATCTAAAAATTCCGCCAGGGTATGTCCCCTATTTAGTCTGCTTAGGGTATGATAATTGACTGACTGTAAGCCAAGCTCAATATCCACCTCCAGCTTTTTTTTAGTTTTTAACTGGTAGAGAAAGTCTAGATACCTGTCATTAATACAGTCCGGTCTTGTGGACAAAGAAATCCCTATAATGTCCTCTTCATTTGCTGCTGTTTCTACTTCCTCTACAAATTGGGCATAAGGTTTATAGGTGTTTGTAAAAGCTTGAAAATAAACAATAAACTTATCAGACCCAAATCTCTTGCGAAAAAAAGCCTGGTTTTTACGAATCTGCTCCTGTATGGATAAAGTGTTGGAAAGACACTCAAAACCAGCTCCCTCTTCATCGCAAAAGGTACATCCTCCGTGGCTGATTACACCATCTCTATTAGGGCAGGTTCCCGGAAGATTTACAGGTACCTTATATACTTTTTCTCCATACCTTTCTATCAGGTGCTTTGAATAAATCCTGTATCGATCCAATGGCAAAACTCCTTTGCTTTATACCCTTAAGACTATATTATCAATAAGACGTGCAGGCCCTACCTTTACTGCCGTGGCAATCATGAATTCTCCTCTAAGCTCTTCCAATGGAGAAAGGTCATCTGTACTTCTAATGTCTATGTATTGTAAATCAGCCAGGGGCTCTTTTAATATATTATTCTTGCCAGCTTCCAGGAGAAGCGAGACATTCCTTTCCCCCTCTAGAATCATTTCCTCAAGAAGCTTTAAGGTTTGGTAAAGTATTGGAGCTGCTTGCCTCTCAACTGGACTGAGATAAGCATTCCTTGAGCTCATTGCCACTCCATCCTCTTCCCTTACAGTGGGTATAACTTCTATGGGAATGTCTAGATCAAGGTCCTGCACCATTTTTTTTATGATAATTACCTGCTGTCCATCCTTTTGTCCAAAGAAGGCCTCATCAGGCTTAACAATGTTAAACAGCTTTAATACAACTGTAGCAACTCCCCGGAAGTGTCCAGGTCTATGCTCCCCACACAGGACATTGGACAAGCCTTCTACTTCAACGTAGGTTTTATAGCCTTTGGGATACATGTCATTAATAGTAGGCATAAAAACCGCCTTTACTCCTATCTCCTTTGCCAAATCCAAATCCCGCTGCAAATTCTTTGGATAACTATCAAAATCCTCTGCAGGTCCAAACTGGGCTGGATTTACAAAGAGACTCACTATAGTAGCATGCCCCTTTTCCAAAGAGCGCCTCATAAGTTCAAGATGCCCATCATGAAAGTATCCCATTGTGGGAACCAGACCTATAGTCTGTCCCTGCTTTTTTAGCTCACTAATGCAGCTTTTAGTATCCCTTATAGTTTTTAATATTTCCATTTAATCTCTATCCTCCCTTAATCATCTTTCTAAACCAAATAAAATAACTTCAGGAAAAACCTGAAGTTAAATACCTTAAAGTCTTTCCGTCTCCTACCATGTTGGCTTTAAGCGGATTTCTCTTACCTTTTATTATGCTGATTTAGCAAATTATTAGTAGTATGGTTCATTTAGATACCATCTAAATGTAATTTTATCATAAAATTACATGAATAAACAATTATCTTATTACTATTACTGTATAACTATTACAGAAATAAATAGTTGTCATCAAAAAGAGAATCTTTGATATATTTTACAGTATAAAAGAAAAAAATATAAGCCAAAGTAAAATACGGGTAAAAAATTAATAAATTTATTGTAAAAAAGGTGCAAATCTGGACAAAACATGGTAGGATATTAAACAGGTATGAAGGAGTGATGAAACCCATGGACATGATTACCCACTCCCTGGCTGGATTAGCCTTGGGAACACTTTCCGGTGAGCCAATATCTCTGACTAATCCAATTTATCTAAGTGCAATGCTTGGTGCAGTGGCACCCGATATAGATGTACTCTGGGGATACAGAAAATTTAAAAGAAGAAGAGATTTGCCTAAATGGCTGCAGCATCGGGCTATTACCCATTCTCTCGTTGGTATGCCTATCCTCGCCGGCAGTATTGCTTTAGGACTGCATCTTATATTTCCTCAAACTAGCTTTTGGCTGTTATTTCTTTTTTCACTAATTGGAGCCTTTTCCCACAGCCTTTTAGATCTGATGAACTGCTATGGCGTGAATATACTGTGGCCTATCAAGAAAAAAGCTTACTCATTGAACATAATACCCCTTATTGACCCAGTTCTAGTAACATTCTTCTTATTAATGATAGGCTCTGTTAATTTTATAAATAGCTTACCCCCTGCGCTGCTTTTAACCTCAGTTATGTACATTGGGTTAAGATGGGTTTTCTTTGCACGTGCAAGAAATGCAATGTCTCTGCATTATGCAGTAGCACCAGATGCCATCCAAATGATTCCTCCTCCTATCAGCTTAACTAAATGGGATTTTTCTATTGAGGAAGAAGAGGATATATCTGGTCAGGTTAAATGTTTTCCAAGGTTTAGTGTTATGGAGGAAAACAGGGAAAACTAAATGAAGCAAAAACATTAAGAGTCAGCCTATCTTGAAAAATAAGCTGACTCTTTTATATTATAACTAACTTCTAAATAAATTGTTTGCTAGCTTTTGATAACCCCTCACATTTGCGTGCTGGGGACCTTCCACCAGTTTCATGTTTGGGAAAGACTTGAGAATAAAGTTGTTTAAGGCTTTACCACCGCCTCCTGTTAGAAAAATAATGTCATAATCTCTATAGTTCCAATAGGAGTTAATGTCCATGACGATTTTATTGGCTATCTTTTCATAAACTTCATTCATGATATGAGAGATATCTTGATTTTTACCTGCTACCCTTAACCAACCACTCTCAAATATCTCGTCTAACTCAAATACCTCTTTGTCTACCCCATATTCCTTTCTAAAATAATTGGAAATCATTCTGTATGCACTTGATAAAGCAGTAGTATTTGAAAAGCTTAAGTGTTCCAGCAGCTCCATCTTGTTTATAGCAGCAAACCCCGTGGTTTTATAGCCAATATCTATAATTCCTACTGTCATATCTGCCAGGTCTTTATTTGCTATTCCACCTGAATTGTTTAGAAGCTGATCATAAAGGGTTCCAAAGGGCTGGGGTATTATATGAACCTTTTTTATATTGAACCTTCTAACCTTTTCTGACCTGTCCCCTACAAAGACTACATCATGATGCCCAACAAGCATATCAGCCCAGTCCTTTTGTTCAGCATATTGGTTAATTGGCAGTCCCGTAACTATGTTAAATGTTTCATTTTCCCATTTATTCAGCATCCCAACTGCAGTGAGCATTAAAATCCTTGCATTCCTGTCATTGACCTTTTGCATATCCAGAGAACGTGAGGCAACATCACTTTGCCTGAGGGCTAATTCTCCAACAAAGTAGGACTCTTTATTTAATTTGACTGCAATATTCTTGGTATCCCAGTTATCTCTAGCAAAACTAAGTGATGAAGTATATTGTAGCTCTCTACCTAAACCAACGATACTAGGAAACTTAATCTCTCCGCTAGAATCGATTAATTTAACATATCCATATCCCAGGTCAATTCCAATGTTTCTTTGGGAATGCTCAAAGCTCTTCTCGTTATTTGTTACTGGTTGCATCTTTTCAGCCTCTTCGACAATATCCCCGTTATTTTCGGTTTTATTTGGAAAATTAAACATTTTATACCCCCAAAACCTTTTGGCTAAAAAGTACCATATTATTGCATAATTTTATATAGGACCAAGGTCCTGTTTGTTATATCTTCCTAGGAATAAATAAAGGAACCCAAGGGTTCCTTTAATTTGCAAATTTAATATTTTAAACCTGCAGCATCTGTTCATCAAGAAGTGTAGAACAGTCTTGCCAGCTTGGGAATAGGTACAACATGCAGTCCTAAACCCAGGCACATATAGCCAACTAACATATTCATGAGCATGGCACTAGGATTGCTTAAGGCTAGCACCAGGCATGCCCCAATAAATCCTATGATAAACTTGGCTTGAAAGGGTGTAGCTCTCTTGAAATTGGGATACTTTACAGTACTGACCATAAGATATGCAACTAAAAGTACTATTGGAATATACACCAGGCTTGGAGTGCTTGCTCCAGCCAATACAAAGGAAATTAATGTTCCTCCCCCTGCAGTAATTGGAAGTCCTGTAAAGTAATTAGAGGGAACTTCGCTATCAAATGCATTAAAACGTGCCAGGCGTACAGCACCACAAACAGGGAAAATTGCTGCTACAACAACACCAAGAATACCATACTCAGTCAGATGCATCTGATAAATAAGCAGGGCTGGTGTTACTCCAAAGGAAATCAAATCAGCCAGCGAATCTAATTCCTTTCCCATGGGATTGTCTACTGCTATTTTCCTTGCCAGCCTACCGTCAACTCCATCTAAGATCATACCTAAAAATATTAAGAAAGCAGCAACAACAAATTGCTCTCGTATAATCAATATAATTGCGTAAAACCCTAGTATAAGATTTATAAGGGTTACCGAGTTTGGTAACCATGCTTTGTTTCTCAACCTCTCCACCTCCCAATAATTGTTTCTCCCCCCTTAACCCTATCACCCTCCTTTACCATAATTTCTGCTTCCAAAGGTACATACAGTTCGGTGCATGAGCCAAATCTAATAAGCCCCAGCTTATGACCTTTTCCCACAGACATTCCTGGCTGTACCCTGCAGACTATTCTACGAGCAATAAGTCCGGCTATCTGTACCACTAATACAGATAGGTTCTTGCCTTCAATAAAAATCTTGTTTCTTTCATTTAATTTACCTGCCTCAGGCTTGTTTGCAGGTATAAACTTCCCAGCAGTATAGCGCACATCCTTAATCTCACCTGCTATAGGTGACCTATTAATATGCACATCAAACACTGACAAAAAAATGGTAACCTTTTTAACCTCAGAGTTAAAAAACTCTTTTTCCTCAACAATATCCACTCCCATTACCTTACCATCAGCAGGCGAAACTATGGCACTTTCCTCTCCAGGTATATCCCTGTGGGGGTCTCTAAAGAACAGGGCTGCTCCAACAGTTAGTATTCCTAGAAGAACAGCTAAAACAGGCTCCCAAAAATATGCTATAATAGTTGCTGCAAAAAAAATTAAAGTTGGTACTATAAATTCCCTATCAAAAGACATTTTTTTCATGTGTAAATAAACTCCTAAAACTATTGCGTTTTTATTTTTTTTATTATTAATATCTATTATAGAAGAAATCAACTCATAATGCCAGCAATAATGCCTAAATATTTTTATCTAGCTTTTATTATTAAAAAATGCAAAAATAAGGTTAAGTAAGTTTAAATAAAATTACAGGTGAAACTTATGAAAAAGCTCAGTATTATAATATTTATCTTAATGATACTCTCCCTTGGGTTTTCTTATATCATACCACAAGCCCAAACGGATTTCAGCAGCATCTTTTCCCTTCAGTTTAATTCAGAAGCAGGAATAAAGACGCCACCCCAACGCAGCTCATTTCCTATATATTATATGGAAATTAGAGATGAGAATGCCTATTTGGCAGGTAATATGGATATATTCTTTATCAACCAATGGGGTGAACCCCTTGACAATATCCAGCTTAATCTCCCAGCAAACATGACAGGTGAAAACAATATTATTGTCTCTTCATTAAAGATGAACAATAAAAATGTATCCTTTAAGAATTATGACGACAAGATTATTATTTCCCTACCACAAGCACTTATGCCAGAAGATACTGTTATCATATCACTTGTTTTCGAGACACATTTCAAGGGTAACTTTACAAGATTTGGGAAGTATGATGATATCTATCTCTTGACCTTATGGCATCCAGTTATAGCTCCAAGGGTAGATGGGAATTGGGCAAGCTTCTCATGGGTTCCCCATGCAGATCCCTATTTTTTTGAGGCTTCAATATTCCATGTGGATTTTTACTCTGACAAATATATTATTTCTCCCCATCCCCATGTGCAAACAGGCAATCATTATAAATTTAAAACCAAACCTGTAAGGGATTTTTCTTTGATAATGGGAGATTTGTCAAGGACAAGTCAAAGGGTCCCCAGGGGTCCAGAGATAATATACTATTCCAGAGAGCACAGGGCCGACCTGCTTGAAAATGCTGTGGATATATTTAGCTTCTATACTAAAAAGCTTGGTCCCTATCCTTATCCCACTCTAGCTTTGGTGGATGTTCCCATGGAATATTTTAAAGGCATGGAGTTTTCTGGAATGATATTTTTCAACGACCAACAAGTGATAGATGTATTTACCCTTGCCCACGAGCTGGCCCATCAGTGGTGGTATGGTTTGGTGGGAAATGACCAGATTAGAGAAAGTTGGATTGATGAGGGTCTTGCAAACTACTGGGCATATAAATACTGCCAGGCACAGGGATTGCCTGCTGCTGATGTCTTTGGGATATATTTTTCTATAATAGAAAAGAACTATCGAGGCTTTCCAATAGTGAGAAAAATCCATGATTTCCCCTCTGACACCATTTACAGACAGGCTGTCTATTTAAAAGGGGCTAACTTTTGGATAAGGGTAGAAGAAATGATAGGCGAAAAGGAAACCTTTAAATTTTTAAGAGGTATCCAGGAGGATTATCAGTATGGAATTATAACTACTGATATTATAATACAGGCTTTATCCAGGGAGCATGATATTGAGGCTTCTGATTTGTATAAACTGTTAAATTAGGAATAGTAAAACTATTCCTAATTGCTTTCTATATCGTGTTTTACTACTCCCTTTTCATACCATTTGCCCTTTAAAAAGTATGCTAAACTTACAACAGCTCCCAGTATCCAGCTCAAGCTGACGGCCCACCAGATGCCTGAAGGACCTTGATTTAAATTTATACCAAGAAAAACTGCCAGGGGCACCCTTACCACCCACAGGGAACCAATTGAAATGACCATGGCAGCCATGGCCGCTCCCGCCCCCCTGAATGCACCCCCCAGAACCATTATTACAGCCATGAAGGGATATGATACTGCAAGTATTCTTATATATTCAATCCCCGGCTGCCATATAGCTGGGTCATTGGAAAAGACCCTTACTGCATAAAAGGGAAATACAGCCAGAAGGCCGGCCATTACAACCAGGACACATCCCAGCATGAGCATTCCAGCCACAGCAGTTTTTTTGGCCCTGTCAATTTGGTTTGCACCAATGTTTTGTCCCACCATTGCTGCGGCTGCTATGGACATGGACATTGCAGGCATCATTATTAAGGAATCCACCTTGGTACCCACACCATATACCGCCAAGGGGACTGGACCAAAGTAGGTAACTACTCTAACTACTACTGTAGAGCCCAGGGCATTTATTGTCTGACCTACGCCAGCTGGAAGCCCTAGCCTCAAGAGGTGCTTAATGATTTCACTGTCAAATTTAAAATCCTTAAAGGACAAGTCAAAGTACTCCTGCTTTTTATTCAGATACCACAAGCCATAAAAAGCAGCACAGGCCATTGCTATAACAGTAGCTAAAGCGGCCCCGGCCACTTCAAGGCGTGGAATAGGCCCAAGGCCAAAAATAAGAATAGGATCTAGAATAATGTTAACTGTAGTAGATACAGCCATGAATTTAAGAGGAGTTTTAGAATCACCCAGTCCCCTTAAGATTGCACTTATTAAAAAGAAAAAATACATAAAAATAATACCGGCGCTAAAGATTCTCATGTATATTAAAGCATCTGCCTCTATTTCCTTGGGAGCACCCATTAATTTAATTAATGGTCCGCTTAAGATGACTGCGCCAATTGAAAAAAATACTCCCAGCAATAATGAGAAGGCAATGGAATTTTTTACGGCCTTATTCAATAGAACCTTATCCTTTGCTCCTGCATATTGGGCCACCAGGGTTGTACTTCCCATGGAGAGACCCATGCTTAATGAAAATAAAACAAATAGCAAAGCAAAGCTAAGGGACACAGCTGCTATGGCATCGGCCCCTACCCTTCCTAGAAAAATAGTATCCACAATGCTGTATCCAGTTTGTAATAGATTGCCAAGCAATAAAGGAATGGTAAAGATTATGTAATTTTTAAATATACTTCCCCGATTAAAATCCTGCATATTTTCTGAAGCCTTTCTAGATTTATAGAAAAATAATACCTAAATTAATACGAACAATATTAAATCTATACCAATTAGACTGAAATCTCAAGCCACCAGACAGATTCTTAAGCAAATTATTTTTCCTTTTTTGATTATTATTATTGACAAAACCCCTAACTGTCACTAAAATATGTTTAATCAGAATGGGTGTCCTTCCAGGGAGGACAATAGGATATCCAAGGAGAACATGTTGAATATTATGATAATTATCACTACCAAGGATGGTGTTATATAGAATGAAAAGATTTTTAGCTGATAGATTATCTGGCCTGGGAACCGAATCTGCCTTTGAAGTACTGGCTAAAGCCAGAAAACTTGAAAGCCAGGGTGTTAAAGTAATACATATGGAGATTGGCGAGCCTGATTTTTCATCCCCTTCCCGTGTAGTAGGAGCTGCTGCCAGAGCAATGCACCAGGGACAGACAAAATACTGTCCGGCAGGAGGCCTGGCTTCTGTACAGGAAGTAATAGCAGACTACAGCGGAAAGCTTAGAAACATTAATTACGATGCTGGTGAAGTGGTTATTGTACCCGGTGCCAAGCCTATTTTATCCTTTACCATGATGGCTTGCGTCAATCCAGGTGATGAGGTTATTTATCCTAACCCAGGCTTTCCAATATATGAATCTCTCATTCGATTTTGTGGCGGAATTCCTGTTCCTATTCAAATAGAGGAAATAGGAGATAATTTTAGCCTGGATGTAAATAAGCTTCGCAGCTTGATAACATCCAAAACTAAAATGTTAATTCTTAATTCGCCACATAATCCTACAGGGGGTATCTTAACAGATAAGGAGCTTGAGGAAATAGCTAACTTATGTGTTGAGCATGACCTGCTTGTATTATCTGACGAGGTCTATAGTAAAATTTACTACGAAGAGGTTCCCAAATCTATTGCTTCCTATCCTGGGATGAAGGAAAGAACAGTTGTTGTAGATGGATTTTCAAAAACCTTTTCCATGACTGGCTGGAGACTAGGTTATGGCTTAATGCCCCAGGAATTGGCCCAGCATATAACTCGTCTGGTTATTAACTCCAACAGCTGCACTCCACCCTTTGTGCAAATTGCAGGTGCTGAAGCTTTACAAAACTGTCAGGATGAAACAGAAAAAATGGTAAAAGAATTTGCTAAAAGGCGCGAAATTCTTATTAATGGGCTTAATTCCATACCTGGCTTTTACTGTCATAAGCCTAAGGGTGCCTTCTATGCATTCCCAAATATTAGCAGCACGGGAAGAACAAGTTCAGAGCTGTCCCATGAACTATTGGAGAAAGCTGGGGTTGCTGTCTTAGATGGTGGTTCCTTTGGCATATATGGCAGGAACTATATAAGGCTGTCCTATGCTACCTCCATAGATAACATTTATGCAGCTCTTAATAGGATAGATTCCTTTCTAAATAATAAAAAAGTATCCATGATGTAATACTAAAAGGGTGGAGCAATCCACCCTTTATTACTTTTTATCTTCTTTCTTATCTTTCTTGCTAGTCCTGGTTTCCTTCCCCTTGTTCATGTCTCTTTTATATGCTGGTTGTAATATAATACGTTGAAATATTCCATGTATATTTATTTCTTTAACATATACCCAGGCTATAGCTCCAAGCATGAGCATGCCCATAACACCAACTGTTGGAAAAAGGTATCTTACCAGATTGGTAAAGCCTATCTGGCTGAATCCAAGTGCCGCTGTACTGGTGCCAACTATGTACTTCCAGCTGGCAGGATGCTTTGGATGTATTATTCTGGCAGAAAACCCGTACAAGCTGCCTACTGCAGTAGTATATACTTCAGCCAATAAAACTAGCGCAAAAACTAATTGTACCAGGGGAGAAATTTGCGCCACGACAAAAATCATGGGTATTGACAGTTCTCCCGCTTGGGGCATATTCACCAGAACAGCCAGATATATTGCACCTGCCCCTAAGGTTAATCCAAAACCGCCAACCACAGCACCCTTTTTAAGGGTTTTTTCATTTTCTGTCTCCTTTCCAAGGGGTGCCAGGATAGCGACTGCCATAACCAGATTATATGAAACGTAGAGGATGGCTGCCAGGGGCCAGTAGGGAACTGGCGGCGCACCTAAATTGGTGCTGGCAATGCTGGTGAAGTCATATCCTGTATTGGCCACTGCTAAAAGAACTATCATAAATACAGAGCCTAATAAAAAGGGAGTAACAAAGCTGATTGCATTAATAACCCCAGATATGCCAAGGAGCACTGTTAGAAGAGCAGCAACCACTATTAAGCCACTGCCAATCAATCTGGGAAGACCAAATTGCTCCTGAAACAAAGCCCCTGCACCGGCTGCCATGACTGTCAGGGCACCAAAAAGAAAAAAAGTTATTACATAATCCATAAAGGTTCCCAAGTATTTACCGCCAATATGTCTTATCACTGGTAAATGGGACTCTGCTTTTAGCTTCCTGCCAAGATCCAGAATAAGGTATCCAAAAAGTGAAAACAGAATACCGGAGACCAGTAAGCCAATGATTCCAAGTCCCCCAAAAAAACCAAAGAACTGTAATATTTCTTGTCCGGAAGCAAACCCTGCACCTACCACAGTACCAATATACGCTGCGGCTACCTTTATTGTACTTATCTTAGGCTTAGACATACTTCATCTCCCCAATAATACATGGCCGTCTAAACCTATTTTTTCTTTAAAAGAGTTTTCTATAACAAGATTTCTTTTCCAGTGTTTGTCTAGAGATTTTCTGTTCCTTTTATGCCTTTATGCCTACTTATATAATTCCTGACTTATTTTTTCACTAATGGACTGCATTAGATTATTAAATGTCTCCTGGCTTTTGAACAGCCTGCTGATGGTTTCATTTTGACCTGCGGAAACATGGAGTGCCTTCATCTCATCAACCTTAGCATTGTCAACAGGCTGGCCTTCCATCTGGGCCCTATGGACATCTTCTTGCAGTTTTTGTATCTTACTTATTAAATCCTGTGCAGCTACATCTAGCTTGAGTCTAGCATGAGCTGAATTTAGGTTTTTATACTCTTCAGTCTCTTTTACTGCTTCAGCTAGTTCTTTAGCTTTTTGCTCAATACTCATAACTTCACCTCCTGGTATAATCTATTACACACTTTTAATCTCTTCTATATAAATAATGAATATCCTTTAATTTTTTCCGTGTATTAATTCTATCATGCACCTTTCTAGATTGTTCTATTCTAAAAGCAGATTTTATAAAAGTAGTAAAGTAGTATTGAACAAATCTATTGAAGATTACCTGTGTTATGGGTTAATATATTCATAATAAACAGGAGGTGCTATACAATATGTGTAATGGTTTAAAATATATTGGAAAGCCATTTCCCCTTAAAGAAGCTGCCCAAAAGGTAACAGGTCAACTCCTGTACAATAGTGATAAAAAAGTCCACAAAATGCTCCATGCAAAGCTCCTACTAAGTCCTATTCCCCATGGAATCATAAAAAAAATTGATACAAGTAAGGCCGTAAAGCTTTCTGGGGTCAGGGGGATTTTTACACACTTAAATTCTCCTAATATTTTCTATAACAGCTCTATTATTGAATATGATGATAACTATTCTCCCCGAAATGAAATTATTTTTTCTAATGTGGTAAAGCATGTTGGGGATTGGGTTGCAGCTGTTGTAGCAGATGATATAAATACAGCACAAAAAGCATTAGAGTTAATAGACGTAGATTATGAAGAATTGCCTGCAGTGATAGATATGGAAGAGGCATTGAATAATAAAGAACATCATGTGCAGGAGCCTGTTCCAGAGTACAACTATATTATAGGGGATCCGTCTCAGGGCTTTAAAGAGGCAGAGCACACCTTTACTCACAGCTTTGAATCTCCAAAGGCACACCACTGTACAATGGAAACCAACTGCGTAATTGCCAGTTGGGATTCCAGTGATAAGATTACAATTCAAACAAATACTCAAAACTGCTGGATGGTTCGTTATACTGTCTCCCATGCTTTAAACCTTCCTTTAAATAGTATTAGGGTGATAAAGGTTGATGGGGGAGGGTCCTTTGGCCTGCATTTGGAAGCTATTCTAGAACCTCTGGTTGCCTTTCTTGCCAGGGAAACCAAGGGAACAGTGAAGCTCCATTTAGATAGATACGAAACCATGATTGGCTCCAGGTGTCGTACAAGGGTAAAAACCAAAATAAAAACTGGAGTAAAGGCTGATGGCACCATTACTGCCATGGATGTCCAGGTAATAGCTGATGCAGGTGCTTATACCAGCATCTCCGCATGGATTCCCAAGTCAATGGGCAACAAGCTTAAAAAGCTTTACAAAATCCCCAACCTTAGCTACACAGGTAATTTGGTTCATACTAATACTGCCGTATCAGGAAGCTTTAGGGGCTTTGGGACAGCAGAGATTTTTGCTGCCATAGACACTCACATGGCAAACATTGCAAGGTCTTTAGACATTGATCAGGTTGAATTTAGGCTCAAGCATGTAATGAAGCCCCATGATAATGACCCTCTTACAGGCCAAACTTTAGGTAATATAGGAATAAGTGAATGCCTGACTGAAGGTGCAAAAGCTTTTGGTTGGGAAGAATACAAAAACATTAAATCTAAAAACGATTCGCGATTCAAGTATGGATTTGGTGTAGGCTGCTGCGCACATACCAATGGCTGCTTTGGATACCACCAGGATTTTGCAGCCATGACCTTAAGAATTAATGAACAGGGGGAGGCCCTTTTAAACACAGGACTCCATGACCTTGGAGGAGTAGGAACAAAAACAATGCTTACCCAGATTGCAGCCGAAGTATTGGATATTGACATGTCCAAGGTGATTGCCCTGGAATGTGACACCGAGAGAAGCTCATATGATGTGGGTACCCAGGCAACACGAACTGCTTATATTGGCGGCAGTGCTGCCAAGGGTGTGGCAGAAAAGATGAGGCTCATGCTTTTGGAAGAAGCCTCCAATATGTTAAATGAGCCTGTAAATAATTTAGAAGTGGAGAAAGGCACTATCAAGTCATTCAAAAGCCAAGAGAAGTCTGTCACCTATGGTGAGGTGGTCATGCATTGTCTTAAGAAAAACAAGGAATTGGTTGCCTACTACAGCCATGCAGCCCAGGCAAACCCAACCTCTTATGCCGTAAACTTTGCAGAGGTTAGGGTGGATACAAAGACGGGCCATGTGGATGTCCTTAGATTAGTGTCTGCCAATGATGTAGGCAGGGCCATTAATACAATGCTGGTTGAAGGACAGATTCAAGGTGGAGTGGGCATGGGACTTGGCTTTGCCCTTAGCGAGGAACTGGAATACACCCCAGATGGCAGATGTAAAAATCCTAATTTCAGCAATTACTTTCCCTTTAGAGCTTCTGAAATGCCTGAAATAATAAAGGTTTTAGTTGAAAAGGGAGAAATACACGGTCCCTGGGGTGCCAAGGGAATAGCTGAAATAGCAGCAGGTGCGGCGGCCCCTGCTGTGGTAAATGCAATTAATGATGCCCTGGGAACAAACTTTAACACTCTGCCTTTAAATACTGAGAGAATATTACTGGCAATCTCCTGCAGCAATAGTTAAAGAAATTAAAGATGAACAATTCCCTTTTGATGGTTAAAATCAGTAAGTTTCTGAACTATTTCTAACACATCAGACAATTCAAAGGGCTTGGCAATATATGCATCATAGATATCTTTAGATGGAAAATCTAATGAAGCAGGTGATGACCCTGATACAATAACAACTGGCACCTTTGCTAATCTGTCATCCAAATAAAGCCTTTCTGCTACAGCACGACCGCTCATGCCTGGCATATTAAGGTCTAATAAAATAATGTCCGGCAAGAGGCCGGTCTGCAAAAGCTTTAGTCCCTTGATTCCATCCTCTGCAACTATTACATCATACCCTACTTCTGTCAAAAATGTCTTGAGTACAAATGCTATATTAATTTCATCTTCCATTATTAATACCTTGACCAAATTAATACCACCTTATATTGCATGTTAATTGCTTCATTGCTAAAGTAATTATAATACAAAGGTCTTAAAATAATTGTCGTTTTTGGTCAAATGAAAGAGTTTTTTTTTGCTTTTTGTATTTCACTAGCACCTAGCTCTAAAGCCTTACGATTTAGTGGAATTAAACCATGGTGTCTCTGAGGCAATACTTTTTTTAATGATTCTATTACAGCATCTACTGAAACAGCTTCCGTTGCCTCCAGGTATGCGCCAAGCATGACCATGTTGGCTACTTTAGTATTGCCAATACCATCTGCAATTTCCACAGCTGGAATTTCATATCCATTTATGTCTTTTCTTGTATATGTTTGGTCTGCCTTAAGGGTACTTAATAGCAATAGTCCTCCAGGGATGAGAACCGGTTCAAACTTCTTTAGTGACGGTAAATTTAATACAATTATTGTATTTGGTTCACTTACAATGGGAGAACCTATTTCGGTATCGGAAATAATAACCGAACAGTTGGCAGTTCCGCCCCTCATTTCTGGTCCATAGGAGGGTATCCAGGATACATTCTTTCCTTCCAACATTCCTGCATATGCCAGTAATTGTCCCATGGACATAACTCCCTGACCGCCAAAACCAGCTATAATGATTTCTTGAAGCATTCTTATACCACCTCCGCAGGCGACTTGAATTCTCCAAGTGGATAATAGGGGAGCATCTTTTCTTCAAGCCACTTTAAAGAATCTACCGGATTCATGCCCCAATTGGTTGGACAGGTTGAGAGAATCTCTACCAATGAAAAACCCTCACCTTTAATTTGGGTTTCGAAGGCCTTCCTAATAGCCCTTTTGGTCTTGTTTACATGGCCAGGTGTGTGAACCGAAACCCTGGAAATATAGGCTGCACCCTCTATAGTGCTAAGCAGCTCGGCAATTTTTACTGGGTATCCATAATCCTTTGCTTCCCTGCCATATGGGGCTGTAGTTCCCTTTTGCCCAATCAAAGTAGTTGGAGCCATTTGTCCTCCCGTCATGCCATAGGTAGTATTATTTACAAATATAGTTGTAATTTTTTCACCCCTGATAGCCGCATGGACTATCTCAGACATGCCAATGGCTGCTAGATCCCCATCACCTTGATAGGTAAAGACAACGTTAGTAGGATGAACCCTTTTCACTCCTGTCCCAACGGCAGGAGCTCTTCCATGGGCAGCCTGAACCACATCAACATTAAAATAATCATAGGCCGTTACAGAGCATCCTACTGAAGCTATGCCCACAGTACAATCAATTACATCCAATTCCTCCAGGACTTCTGCTACAAGGCGATGGATCACACCATGGCTGCATCCAGGACAATAATGAAATTTTTTATCAGTAAGTGCTTTGGACTTTTTGAATTGTTTAGCCATTTATACGAATACCCCCTTCAATGGAGTACCTGATTCCCCTTGTCATTTGCTCCGGCAGCTCATTTGTTTTACCAGCAATCCGGCAAATCTCATGATACACAGACTTTACATCAGGAACCATTCCGCCAACCCTGCCATAAAAGTGAATGGGAACTCTACCGTTAACTGCTAGCTGTACATCTTCTACCAGTTGGCCCATGCTCATTTCTACTGTCAGCACGGCTTTTGTACTTTCTGAAAGGGACTCTCTTATATAATCATCAGGAAAGGGCCATAAGGTATGGGGTCTTACCATACCAGCTTTAATACCCTTATCTCTGGCCAGATTTATGGCGGCCTTAGCTACCCTTGCGGTAGTACCATAGGCTGCAAGGATTATTTCAGCATCAGCTGTCATATAAGTTTCTGCTGCCTTTTCATTTCTTGAAATGGTGTTATACTTATTAAAAAGGGCAAAGTTATGCTTTTCCAGAACCTCAGCATTTAGATAAAGCGAATTAATAATATTTTGAGGTCTATATTTTTTTCTTCCTGTACAGGCCCATGGTTTCATGGACAAATTTGGAGCTGGAACCTCTCTAAATTCAACTGGTTCCATCATCTGACCTAAAACTCCATCACCAAGTATCATTACAGGATTTCTATATTTATCAGCAGCATCAAAAGCTTTCATGGTCATGTCAACCAATTCTTGTATAGAGGCGGGTACATAAACTATAAGCCTGTAGTCTCCATTTCCCCCTCCCTTTGTTGCTTGAAAATAATCAGATTGAGCAGCCTGGATGCCTCCCAGGCCTGGTCCGCCACGCATAATATTGACAATTACACAGGGTAATTCTGCTGCTGCAAGATAGGATATGCCTTCCTGTTTTAAGCTGATTCCTGGACTAGATGAAGAAGTCATAACCCTGGCACCTGCACTACTGGCGCCGTAAACCATATTTATGGCTGCAATTTCACTTTCTGCCTGGAGAAAGACTCCTCCAACCTCTGGCATTCTCCTGGCAAGATATTCCGGCACTTCATTTTGAGGGGTGATAGGATAGCCAAAGAAATGGCGGCATCCAGCTTTAATGGCTGCTTCACCTAGAGCTTCGTTGCCTTTCATTAAAACCTTATGCATTTACTGCCGCTCCCCTTTCAAATGGTATTTCCTCTATTTCAATTGCCACATCTGGACACATACGGGCACAAATGGCACAACCAACGCACTTATCTGTATTTTCCACAGTAGCTGGATGAAAGCCCTTGTCATTGAATCTGCTTGCTAAAGTAATTAGATTTTTTGGGCAGAACTCAATGCACAATTCACAGCCTTTACAAGCATCCTCATGAAACATTATTTTTGTCATGGGTTAAACCTCCTTTCCTTTCATTTTTTTATAATTGTTCGTTACAATTGCCACACTACAAGGAAACGTTATTTAATATACAAGTGCTTCTTCTGTTCCGTTAAAGACCCTTAGTACCCCTTCTACCAGAGCTGTCATTTCATCTTCCCCTGGGTATAAAACTACTGGAGCTATAAAATCCACCCTTTCTTTTATCCAGGTTGTTAATCTACTGCTAAATGCCAGGCCTCCAGTGACAATGATCCCATCTATTTTTCCTGATAGGACTGCAGCATATGCTCCAATTTCCTTTGCAATTTGATAGGCCATTGCTTCATAAACAAGAGCCGCTTCTCCATTTCCCTTTTCAATCATGTCTTCCACTTCTCTAGCATCATTAGTATTTAGATATGCCACCAGCCCACCCTGGCCAATTAATCTTTTTCTAATACCATCTAAATCTTTACCATGCTCAATAAAATATTTTAATAGCTCTACTACAGGTATGCCGCCAGCCCTTTCAGGGGAAAAGGGACCCTCTCCATCTAAAGCATTAGTAACATCAATTACTCGACCTTTTTTGTGTGCTCCCACGGAAATCCCGCCGCCCAGATGAACCACCAGGAGGTTTACATCTTCATATCTTTGGTTATTTTCCCTGCAGTATCTTCTTGCCATGGCCTTTTGATTTAATGCATGGAAAATGCTGCGTCTTGGAACTTCTGGTATTCCTGATAATCTAGCAAGGGGTTCGAGCTCATCAACAACCACAGGGTCTACAATATAGGCATTTATCCCCAATGGCCCTGCAATCTCCTTTGCTATTAGTGCACCCAGATTACAGGCATGTTCTCCATAGGTGCCATTTCTCAAGTCCTGCAGCATGGCATCATTTACAATATAGGTTCCGCCAGAAATTGGCTTTAACAGACCACCCCTGGCAACAACAGCTTTAAACTCTTCCAGGGCATAGCCTTTATTAAGAACAGCCCTCTCTATAGTCTTTTTGCGAAATTGAAATTGCTCTATAATATTATTAAATTCCTTTAATGCTCCAGTTGAATGGGTAAGGGTTCCTGTCCACAAGAGTAATTCGTCTTTGAAAACAGCCACCTTTGTGGAAGTTGATCCAGGATTTATAACTAGTAATTTATCTTTGTTCAATACATCAACTCCTTTATTAATGCAGAAAAAGCCATGCTTATTTCTATATCGCAAGAAATATGCCAAAAAACACACCAGACCCTTAATGGTTAAAGGGCCTGGTGTGTAAGGAATTTCTCCATATATGCAGTTGACGGGTCAATCTTTAAATAATGTTTTGCAATATTTTGCAAGATATAGCCCTGCAATAAATTGCAGGTCTTGCAATATTTTGCAGGTTTATATTTTAATGCCATGCTTTTCCAGTTTATAATACAAGCTGCGAATTGATATACCCAACATTCTGGCAGCCTTGTTCTTGTTCCCGCCAGTTTCTTCTAAGACTTTTTCAAGCAAATCTCTTTCCCAATTCGCAAAAAGCTGTTCATAGCTTTCCACTGAATAGTCGGGATTAGTTTCTTCCTGTCTGCTAGAACCGTTTGAGTTGGTTGACCCTGCACTAGTCAATGGAAGATGGAATGCCTCCAAAACTGTTTCTTTGTATTTCATATTAATAATACCCCGGGCCAGGATATTTTCCAGCTCACGAATATTGCCTGGCCAGTCATATTCCTGCAGAACCTCTAGAGCTTGGGCTGATACCTCCTCAACATTACGTCCATATTCCTGGTTATATTTGGGAAGCAGGTGACGAACTAGTACGGGTATGTCTTCCTTGCGATGTCTTAATGGCGGTATAATAATAGGCAGGACATTTATACGATAATATAAATCCTCTCTAAAAGCACCCTTTTGGATTAATTCTTCTAGATTTGCATTTGTGGCTGCAATAATCCTTACATCAATCTTTGTGGGCTTTGAAGCCCCAACTCGAATAATTTCCTTTTCCTGTAAAGCGCGTAAAAGCTTGGACTGGAGGGACAGGCTTATTTCTCCTATTTCATCAAGAAAAATTGTACCTCCACTTGCTTCCTCAAATAAACCCTTGTGGCCGCCCTTTTTTGCTCCAGTAAAGGCACCTTCCACATAACCAAACAACTCACTTTCCAGAAGTGTATCTGTAAGCGCTGCACAGTTTACCCTAATAAATTGCCCTTCACACCTGTCGCTGGCATTATGAATAGCATGGGCAAATAATTCTTTGCCTGTACCGCTTTCTCCGCGAAGCAAAACTGTTGCAGGAGTTTTGGCCGCACGTCTGGCCTGCTCTATTGCTCCAGTAATCTCTTCACTCCTGCCTATAATATCTTCAAAGGCATGCCTTGCCTCCAGGTGTCTGATTAAGCGTTTTGCCAGTTTTAGCTCATGGGTCAGCTTTCTGATCTCTGAAATGTCCTGAATTACCGCCACACTACCCTTTAACTTGTCGTTTACTATCATTGGTGCAACGTTAACAACAACGTCCTTTTTCTGGGGACCCACCTTCATTCTGATACCTCGAACAGGTTCCCTTGTCCTAAGGACCTTGAAATGCATGCTCTCCCCCTCAACTATGTCTACATCAGCCGGCCTATTAAGGAGCTCTTCCTTTTTCATGCCAATGATCCTGGTATAAGCTGGGTTTATCAAAATATGGATGCCCTTCTCATCAACCACAGAAATGGCATCCTGGGTTGAATTTATTATGGCTTCTAACAGGGTCTGGATATCCCGCAGATTACTTATTTCTTCTGTCATGGCAATTCTTTCTGCAATATCCCTGAATACTGCCGCTGCACCTATTATGCTGCCATTTTCATCTCTAACTGGAACCCTGTTGGTAATAATAGTCACGTCTTTTAATTCTAATTGCTGATTTAATTCAGGCTTGCCCCTTTGAATAACCTCAAGAAGCCGGGTATTAGGAATTATTTCAGTTATATGCTTTCCAAGTGCTGCATCAAGCGAGGTTCTTGTAAGCCGCTGGGCTTCTTTATTAAATAAGGTAATTAACCCTTCTTTATTTACAACAATTATGGCATCATTGGTATAGTCCAAAATACTTTTTATACTTTCCAAATATCCCAGCATCAGTACTACCCTCCTTGATGAGAATTATTTACTCTTTCACCTTGACTTCAACGCCACCCATAACGGCAAGACAGCAGGCATATGGAACTTAATTAATATCTTGGTTACGCTTGTTACTTTACTATTATTATTATAGATGTTTATATATACTTTTACCATACCTTCACTTTATATCATTTTATATCATTTGATAAACACTTCATGTCCAGACAAAAGCGCATTAGAAATCATTGGACCAATTAGTAACATAATGGATTGCTTTTTCATATCATATTATTGAAATACATGCACAAGGAGGATTTACCATGAGTCACCATAAACCAAAGCCACCTTCACCAATACTAGATGATGAGCTTCTTATAATTCTGCTCATTCTCTGTCTATGTATGGGCGGCGGATCAGTACTGCCTATTTTTGATGATCCAATAATACTAATCATCATAGTACTTTGTTTCTTAATGCCCAAAAAACCATGCAAGCCCTGGGAAGCTCAAGTTGAAGAATAAAAGTAATACCAAAAAGGGAAAAGGGCTGCTCAATCTAATCCATGAGACAGCCCTTTATTGTTATATTTTATGGTTTTAGCTTGCTTCTGCTGCTAGTGATGCCCGACACTTATTCTTCATCTTCATCCTGGTCATCGTCGTCTTCATCGTCTTCATCTTCCTGGTCATCATCTTCATCATCTTCTTCATCTTCTTCATCGTCTATTTCATCTTCGGTTTCTTCTTCAGTACCTTCCTCATCATCTACTATGATTATGATGCCTGTTTCCTGATCAAAATTCACCTGGGTTTTTAATGCCTCACTAATAAACCTTAAAGGCAGTACGGTTCTAGCATTAACAGATTTAGCCGGTACATCCAATTCATATTCTTCTCCGTTTATAAGAGCCGTTTTACTATCAAGCTGCAAAATGATTACTGTTTCTCCCTTGACAATGGTAATTTCCTTATTCTCAGCATCCCATTTCACATCTGCACCAAGGGCCATAACAATTGCCCTTACAGGCACCAGAGTTCTGCCATCTTTGATTACAGGCGGGGTGTCAAAAACAGGCTTTTTCCCATTAACAAAAACATTAATTCCTGGTTTCCCTGCTTCTTTATACAGCTTGCCTATCTCCTTGTAGGCCTCTGGATTCTTCCTGTCAATTGCTATGGCTTTTTCAAGCTCTTCCATGGCCTGTTCAAAATGATTCAATTTCGCCAGAATCTGGGCTCTGGTTTTATGCATTTTTACAAGTTGGGCCTGCAAAGCTTCTTGTTCTAAATCCTTCATTTCCTTTTCCAACTCATCCATTTCCTCAGACAATTCCTCTATTTCGGCCATAAGCTCCTCACCATTTTCCCCAGCATCCACTGCAGTTTTAACCAAAGGTTGGCCAATACCCTTCTCTTTTAGCATCTCCTGCACAAATGAAGGCATGCCTTTCTTTTTACCCTTGTCAGCTGAGGCCAGGGCACTTGAGCTAAAGACCAGGGCAAATACTAGTGCTATTCCAATAACAAACAATACTTTTTTCCTATCCATTTACATATCCCTCCTGTTATTATGTTTTTCTTTCGTATTATTATTATCGTACAGATTATTAAAATATAGAGGGTGGTTTTCAAAAATGAGTCTTTAGTCCTACATTTGTTTTAACAGCGCTAAACTGTTATTATAGATACAAGCTTAGCAATAGACTGCAATAGGCTGCATCTTTTTAAGGTAAAATAATACACCAAAGGAGGCTTGATGGATTATGAACAAACCATCTATTTCTGTGACTTTCTTTTATCACAGTTGTGTGGCAGTTGAAAGCGCCGGAGCTTATTTGCTTTTTGATTATTTTTCGAGAAAACCTCCTGTCAAGATACCCTTTCCTGCCAACAAAAAGATCTACATATTTTCCTCTCATGGACATGGCGATCATTATTCTCCCTATATTTTTCGTGACGGTTTCACACCTGGCCCAGCTTTTTATATATTAAGCCATGATATTGAGGATGTCCCTAAAGACAAACCCATTCTCTGGGTAGAGCCTTACCAAACCTATACCTTGGACAACCTGACCATTAAAACCTTTGGCACTACTGATGTGGGTGTGTCGTTTTTGGTAAGTATTGATGGATTCCAGTTATTCCACAGCGGAGACTTAAACTGGTGGCATTGGGAGCATTTTAACAAAGAAGATCAGGAATTGGAAAGAGTTAATTATCAAAATGAAGCAGCCCGACTTTCAAAGCATTCAATTGATCTAGCCTTTGTCCCGGTAGATCCCCGGTTAGGAGACGCTTCTTACCTGGCTGCCCATTATTTCATTGATAAGCTTAAGCCCAGGTATCTTGTCCCTATCCATTTGCAGACAGATTTTCAAGTAATGAAGGACTTTGCCCAAACTGCGGACCCTGTCCATACTCATGTCTTGACCTTTGGGAGAATAGGTGAAACAAAGAAACTGCAGCCCTAACCCTGGGATGCAGTTTATGGAGGAGGTTTATGAAGAAGAGGTAATTTATGTATAATTTTACTATATGGATTGATTAGTCTCATTACGTTGAAGCTTACGCAACCACTTGATATGTTTCTTGGCATAACTTTCAGTAGTATAACCTGAAAGCATATGGGGCAGTGCATCATATACAAAAGTAAAATATATATGACCAACTGTTAAACACAGCATTATGAACATGGATATATTATGCAGCCAGATCATTACTAAAAAAATCGTTGTGTTCATTATTGCTGAACCAAACCACAGGAATAAACCTGAAATTGTGATAGTTACAAAAGCTACAATAATTGCCCCATGGTGTAGTTTTTCACCGCCGTTTATCCTTCCTGAAGGCGGCATGGCCCTTGTTTTTCCAAGAAAATAGTCAAACACCTTTAAAATCCAATCAATATCATCCTTATCATAAGTAAAAGAATCTTTGATTAATTCCTTGAATCGCTGCCTCTCTACAAGAAAATATATAATGGGAGCCAAAATAAACATTACTGCAGCTGCCCTGTGAATAATACCACTTAAACCTCCTGCTGCAAGAAATGATAAGCCTGGAATAACCATGATCAGACCTGTTAATGCCAGAACGAAAAAGGACCCGGCAAAAAGCCAATGAATAAATATTTGCTTTTTAGTAAACCGCAGGTACATTTTCTCTTTCCCATTATTCATCTTTGGCGCCTCCATCTCCACTAAACTTCTCATTTTTATAGTTTTTTCTGGCTATCCCAAAGGTTGCAATGCCAATTGCAGCTACAGCAGCTGTAACAAATAGCCCTCCAGTATGTAAATAATCCTTCCATCCCCTTAAGAGTAGATTTAATGTTGGTTCCTCTGGGTAACCATAAGCTTCAGGATTATCACCCAAAATTAGCAGGACACCTAATCCTCCCAGGGTACTGCCCCCATAAAGATTTGCCCTGGGATATTTGGTTGTTAAACTGTCTGTACTAGCTGCTCCTGCAGCAATGATTTTTTCCCTGGCACCAAATTGAAGGGCCCTTACTGGACAGGCACTAACACATCTAGGAAGCATCCCCCTGCTGGTGAGTTCTCTACAGCCAACACATTTGTTGACCCTGTTTTTATATAGAGAGATGATATTATAAGGACACACCTTCATACAGTAGCCACAGCCAATGCAGGTATTCCTGTTAACATATGTAAAGCCATTATCTCCCTTATAGAGGGTACGAGTTGGACATGCTTTAACACAGGGAGCATCATGGCAGTGCATACATGAAATCCTTTTTTTATAGAGCATGCCGTCCTTCTTATGCTGTTCAACAATTAAATATGGATGGTTAGGATCAACCTCGTAAAGGTCACTACAGGCCTTTACACATCTTTGACAGTTGACACATTTAACATTATCCATGAGAATTGCCTCTTTGTTATTATCCGCTAATACTGATGCAGCGCTTAGAGGATTTATTGCAACAGCAAACCCGGCAGTTAAAGATGTTTTGATAAATCTCCTGCGTTCCATGTTAATAACCATGGTAAGTTCACCCCTCCTGCAGGTGGTTTTTTTTGCCTTAAAAAATTCTTTTTATATCATGTCGGCTTTTGATACCGTTATTTTCCTTATTGTAAACTAACTAAAGTGCATATGGCTTGTATTCTAGTTTTTACTTTAATAGCGTATTAGTATATTAGTACCTTTAGGGATTTTTAATGGATTTATTTATAAGGATAAACAGGAAAAAATCCTGCCTTTTCCTGTTTATCCCTGCATCTTTTTTAAAGCCACCTATTTAAATTTCTACTCTCCCTATTACGGTTTCACTACAGGCAGCTCGCTCTTTGCAACCCAACCATCACGAACACCGTATAGTATACTTCTAGCATTGTCAAAGCCTAACATGCGAAGCACTCCCAGGGTTTGAGCAGCAGTCTGGCCAGAGTAGCAGCCAATAACTACAGGTACATTCGTAGGCAGCTCCTCTAAAACATCACCAAATTGACCCCAGGGTACATGTTTTGAGTGTTCTATATGATATGTGTCATAGTCATGGGCTTCACCCTTTGCAGCTCTAATATCATAAACCACTGCAGACATGGGGTTAGCCTGAAGCTCCTCATAAAATGCTTTCTGGGGATCGCCAACACCTATAAACCCAATTTGGCCAGCAGCAATTTCAGCAGCGTATTCCCCGGCCCTATTCCAGATAATTTCTTCCTCAGGGGTACGAGGCGAGGATACTGGAGGAAGATCAAAGGCAGATACCATTCCAGTTTCATCTAGTGTGAATTTACCCCTTTCTACCCATCCCAAATCGATTCCATAAAACATAGATGTAACATTTTCAAAACCGGCCATTCTCAGGTAGGCAACAGTATATCCTGCATTTTGACCAGTATAGCATGTGACAAATACAGGTTTATTTCTGGGAATACGGTCCATTATCTCTGCAACCTTGCCCCTGTCAACATGAACAGCTCCTGGTATATGTCCCTTTTCAAAATCCTCGCCACTGCGAATGTCAATTATTAAGGCTGAATCAGGATTATCGTCCAACATTTCTTTAATCTTAACAAAATCTGTTATGTTATTGTTACCGGCAGCAATATGGGCAAAGTAGTCCTTTGCAGCCTGCTTTAACACTTCCTGTGGATCTAAAGCTGGCTCTTGTGGTGCAGGCTGCTCCTGGGTTGGTGGTGGGCTGGTTTGTTGTTGACCACCACATCCCGCTAAACTAAATATGAACATCCCTGCTATTAATAACAAAACTATCCATCTCATTCTTTTTGCCACAGTAAACTCCTCCCCTTTAATTTTTTCATTTTACAAGACTTTAACTGCAATATGTATTTCCTGCAACCACCTCCTGTGTCATTTATGGATTTTATATTTTAAGCTTTAAGCTTTAAGTTTTAAGTTTTAAGTTTTAAGTTTTAAGTTTTAAGTCTTAAGGCAGTTCCTGGATCAACAGTTTTTTATTTGCCTTGCTGTCATTTTCCCTTAAATCCCTCTCTTGAAGAAATATATAGGGATTGCCGTGACAGGCATCGCAGCTGGCATTTTGAATAGTCTGCCGTTGAATATTATGGGTTGGGGAATACTTCCAGTTAGGTATTGTGTCATAATTGGGTAGTTCTCCCCCTAAACTTTTAAAGCTATCTGGTGTAGTAGGAATGTGGCGAAGCGTCATATATTTATATGGTCTTTCTTCGGTCCTTTCTGGATTAAGACCAATTTTAAACATTAGCCTGCTGGTACTCATACCCTCCACCTTTCCATCATCCTTCAGTTTTGTATGGCAGTCAAAGCAGTTGTTGTTGGCCGAAGCATGACAGACTTGACAGTTCATTAAATCCTCTCCATGAACCATGTGAGCCTCAATGTCAGACTGGGCATATACATTTCCATGACAATCTGTACAGGCCGGCAGAGGAACATCATACATGTTTTGCTCCAACCTGCCCGTGCCGTGAAAGTTTTCTATTAAATGGCAGTCCATGCAGTCCATACCTGCTTCATAATGCACATCCTTTACATAACCAACCTGACCCATAAACTCACCGGCATTTCGAGCCCCATGGCAGCCATAACAGGATTCCTCCATTGGAGGACGGCCGGTGAATTCATGCTGGGAGTGGAGTCCACCACCAAAGGCTACAGGACGACTAACGTGACAGGATCCACAAGTTGCGTGGCATTTAAAGCAGTTGTTATCAAAGGCTATCTGGAGCCCTCCCCCTTCATTAAGAACACCTTCATGGGCAAAGCTTTCCAGAGAATTAGCCATGCCTTGAACCGTGTAATGTATAGAAGTAACAAATGTTTCTGCCACCTCATAATGGCAGACCCCACAAATATTGTCCGGATTGCCAGAGGGCCTAACAACTAGATCAACGTGGGCTTTATCCTTTTCCGGCACATTTTCACCACCATGACATGACCTGCATCCTATTTGCCCATGCACCGTAAACAAAAAATCATTATTAATAAGATATTTCTTGTCTCCCTCTAACTGAGGGGCAGCAACGCCTCAGCCCCCGCCTCCTCCTTCTATGACAGGAGGTATATACATGGTGGTTATAATATCGCAGTTCGTGTGACAGGCTATACAGGAATCACTATCTTTAACTTCTATGTAAGGAGTAATCTCTTCTCGGTACTCGGCTAATTTTTTGCTTGTTTTATCCACGAATTGTTCATTATTCTGACAGCCCAATATGCCTGCTGTCAAAATCCCTATAATAAAAACCACTATAGTTCTTTTCACATGGTTATCCTCCCTTCTATTCCTTTTATTTTCGTTATTTCTTTTAGTCATTCTTTCTTGCCGCATTTTACTTAAATATTAAGTTTTTTATTAACAATGCATATTTTCTCTTTTTCCAAATCCTATTTCGTCGCCATTGCCATTATTCCTCTTTTATTAAGTTTTATTATTTTAATTATTTAATTTTTAAATTAATGATTCTTGTCATGTTTTTTATAAGTTCTTATATTGCAAATGTCTTAGCTTCATTATCCTTACTATCAAGGTGCATGCAGTTTCTCTTTTATATATATTAAGCTTTTTTATTAGGAGAAACCTTTTGTGTTTTGTCAAATAAATAAGTAAATATAATAAACTATTTACGCTTATATTATTTTTTGCTCTTTCTGCAAATCCCTGAATGCATAATCTTGACACTGACTAAAGGACTTTAAAGCAATTAAGACTCGATTATGTTATAATCTATCTAACCAGTAGTTAACTTTACATTAGGCAGGTGAGCAAGTTTGATAAATGGTGGCGAATTACGTAAATTTAGAGAAAAACAAGGTTTATCATCCCAGGAATTTGCTGATTTATTGAGGGTTCCAGAGCCTTATATACAGGATATAGAAAATAACATTAAAACAGTAAACCCCAAGGTTATATCACGAATTACTGAAACCTTTGAAATAGACAAGGATGACTTTAATATGGAAGAATGTCAATCGGAGCTGACACTATACCTAGGAGACCAGATCAGGGCTTTACGGGAGGAAAAACAGCTGAGTCTTGAAAGACTTGGTTCATTAACAGGCTTATCTGTTACTTATCTAAGTGAAATAGAAAGAAAGCAGGCAGTACCATCATTGAGCACCTTAAAAAGAATTGCAAATGTATTTAATGTGCCAGTAAGCCTTTTTATTGGAAATACCAGAAAATGCTCCCTTGTTGTCGAGAAGTTAAAAAGGGCCAGAAAGAACAGGGGCATGTCCCAGAAGCAGCTTGCCGAAAAAGCCGGGGTTTCACCAGGATTAATAGGACAGCTTGAAACAGGAAAAGCCCAGGCTTCAATCAGAACCTTAGAGAAAATCACAAAAGCCCTGGGCGTTTCTGTTTGCTCTGTCATCTTAGAACAAGAGGATATAGAAGAAGTGATAGGAGCTTTAAGCCCTGAGCTAAGGTCTTTATTATACCAACCCAACGTTCAGGCTATTTTAGGTTCCACCTGCACCATGGAGCCTGACAAGTTAAAATTAGTCTTAAACTTCATTGACATGCTAAATAGCCCTAAGGTTGAGTAAATCTAAATATACATTTCTAATGTCTTATACTGTATACTTACCTGTTGCCTTTAAATGCCTTATTGACAATTGACATATTCTTACGTTTTAATTGTCTTAACATTAGGAATACAATTAAATAATTAGGATGTGAGGGTCTATGATAAACCATAATATTAACCCAAAGGATTTTACGCTTCCCCAGTCCGTGGAAGTAATCAGGGGTAACATCAACAAATACGGAAATCCCCTGGCATTAAAAGGCTCTGAGATAGCCTCCTGGGCCAGGGAATTGAACTTACCCCTCCAGGGCGAGGACTATTTATTTTATACCGGCGGGGAGTACCAGCTCATTCCATATATAGATAGCCTGGTGCAAACCATGACCATGATGGATCAGGGAAGTAAAGTATTTTCTCTAATGATGGGTGTGCGTAATTTAATAGACAAAACTGGCATTAGTGCAGAAAAGCTTTATGCCAGTGTATTGTCCAAGGACCGGGACCGCTATAATATGATATCATACAAGGCTGCATCAATCCTCAAGGAGTTAGGGCTGAATTTCTGTTATCTAGGGGAAAGGGAGCTTTATAGTGGCGCTCTCCTTTATGAGCTTGGTTTTTGGGACGACTTAAAAGTACATGCGCAAAAGGTAGCTTCCTTGATTAATGAAACCGGTGCAAAAACTATAATTTGCCTTTCCCCCCACTCAGCTGAGGTTTTTAAATTGGTATATCCAAAGCTGATAGATGACTTTAACGTGGAGGTAAGAACCTTTGTTGACATGGTTTCTGAATTGTTAACCGCAGAAAAGAAGCTCAATCTCTCAGGCTTCTCTGGCAAAGTAGTAATCCATGATTCATGCAGGATGGCCAGGGAGCTTGGTATTACCGAGGAAATACGCAGCATCCTCAGCAGCCTTGAAGGACTCACTCTGGTAGAAGCAGAGCAAAATGGTAAATGGACTACTTGCTGTGGCGGGCCATGCAAAATATTGTTCCCAGATATATCTGGAAGAATTGCCTGTTATAGAGTAAAAGAGTTGGAAGAAACAGGAGCTGAAGTAATCTTAACCTTTTGTCCCTATTGTATGGCTGCCATAGATAAGGGTATTGACAACAAAAAAAGTAATATTCAAGTGGAGGATTTTATTGAATTTCTTTATAGGGGGATTGCTTAATGTCTTTAGAAAAAAAGTTCCAAAAATATACTGCTGAGCTTCACAAGGCAGCAAATGACAAAAACATTGAAGTAGCCCTTTCCCGCGCAGTTAAGTCATACAGAAGCAATACAAAGGCTGCCCTTGAAAGATATCCCCATACAGTGCAGATGGCGGAGGAAGTAATTGAGCTAAAAAAAGAATCTATCAAAAGGATGAAGGAGTTAGTTGACCAGGCCAGAGAATCCATTGAACTAAACAAGGGAAAGACTTATTTTGCAAAGACCAGGGAAGATGCCCTCCAGCTAGCTTATGATATTATTGGTACTAAAAAAATTGTAGTAAAGGGCAAGAGCATTCTGGCAGAAGAGTTGGAAGTTAGAGAATATCTCATTGAAAAGGGGAATGAGGTTTGGGAAACAGATCTGGGTGAATTCATCCTCCAACTAAGAAATGAAAGGCCCATGCACATTGTGTCTCCCTCCATCCATGTGCCCAGGGAGCAGGTGGCGGAAGTATTTACTGAGTTTTTCGGCCGCCCCATTGAACCAGATATTGCCAAGGAAGTTGCAGCCGTTAAGGAATTCCTTAGAGATAAGTATTTTAACGCAGATATAGGCATGAGCGGCTCTAATGTTGTAGCCGCAGACACAGGTGCAATGGTAATAATTGAGAATGAAGGAAACGCCAGAATTTGCACAGCAGTTCCTCCGGTACATGTTGTCATGGTAGGCATTGAAAAGGTGGTCCCCACATTCCAGGATGCCATGAAGGTTTCTGAAGTAACCTGGCGTTATGCTAATTACACCGTTCCGGGTTATGTGAATATAATTAGCGGCCCCAGCAAAACAGGTGACATTGAAAAGGTTACAACCTATGGAGCCCATGGGCCAGCAGAAATTCATGTGATTTTTGTTGATAATGGACGTTCTAATATGGCTGAAGAAGACCTCTTCAAACAAGGCTTGCATTGCCTGAGATGCGGCGGCTGTATGTACGAATGCCCGGTTTTTCAGCAGGTAGCAGGTCATTTTGGTTTCAGGTATCTAGGAGGAATTGGAGCAATCTGGACAGCATTCGTCGCCGGAGGCTTGGATAATGCAGCCCCACTAATCTATAATTGCCTGCGCTGCGGACGATGCATGGAGCGCTGTCCCGTAAAAATTGATGTCCCTTCAATGATAACCGAGCTGCGCAAAAGAATAGTATCCCTTGGATATTCAGGCTAGATCAAATTATTAATTAAAACAGGGTAAATAGTACCCTGTTTTTTTGTGGTTCCAGCCTAGTAACACATATTGTTTAAACGTTAACTAGAGCACATGCATCTCAAATTGTTAAGAGACCTGATTGTTATATCTTGTATTAATTACTCTGGAAAATATAGTAACCAGGTATGGATCATAATATGTCCCAGCATATTTTTTAAGCTCTTCCAGGGCCTCAAACCAGGATATGCCATTGCGATAGGGCCTGTCTGTCACCATGGCATCATAGCTATCTATAATACGCAGGATCCTTGCCCCCACAGGGATATATCTGCCACTTAGCTTGTCAGGATAACCGCTCCCATCAAAGTTTTCATGGTGATATTTAATTATATCCGCACATTTATAAAGGAGTTTGATAGGTCGTATTATATCAGCACCATTAGTGGTGTGTTTTTTCATAACTTCCATTTCCTCACAAGTCAATGTTGTTTGTTTGCTTAATATGTATCTATCAACTTCAATCTTTCCTATATCATGCAAAAAAGCACTGTATTTTAAAATATCGGCTTCCTCTTTTGTAAAGTTCAATGTTCCAGCCATCTCTACTGCATACTCCATTACTCTTTCAGAATGCCCATAGGTATATCTATCCTTGGCATTTATAATGCTTAAGAAGGTTCGTAACGAGCTGATAATTTCAGTTTCATCGTCTTTAAGCTTTGATTTTAGCTCATCTAGGACTGAAAAATAAAGCTTCACTTTATTTCTGTGCATGTATTTTGCACTATAAAGGGCTTCATCAGCTACACTTAACAACTCTTTGGGAGTTTTTGCATTTTCGGGGAAGGTTGCAACACCCAGGGAAAGGGTAATGTTTTCATGAGGAAGGTGCTCTTGTCCAAAAAAGTGGATTTCTTCTACTTTTTTTCTTAACCTTTCTGCAACTTCAACTGCTTCACCCTGAGAATAACAGGGCAGTATGATGGCAAACTCATCCCCACCATAACGGGCTGCAATACAGTTTGGCGGCAAATTTTCAGCTAATATTTTTCCTATTGTTTGTAAAACTTTATCCCCCTCTTGATGCCCAAATATATCATTGTAATACTTGAAATAATCAACATCTCCAAAAATTAGAGACAGCTGCTCTTTTTTTCGGTCAGCCGCTGATATTTTATCATGAAGGGCCTCCTGAAAATGGCGATGATTGCTAAGTTCAGTTAAGGCATCTATATTAACAAGATCTTCTAACTTTCTTCTTGTTTTATGCTCCAGTTCAGTAAAGCTGCCAATAAGCCAGGCTGCTAGAAAAAGAATGCTTATATACATAATGCTTGTGTCTAGTGTTAAGCTATGTGAGGCCATGGCTGCAGGATAATGGTAGGAAAAAATATATGCACTTTCAACTCCAGCAAAAAACAAGCCTCCCCTTACACCATGGGTAATGGCCGTGGTAATCACCGGCAAAATGAACAATATTTCAAAGGGGCTTTGCTCCTTACCAGTTAGGTTAATAACAAAAACCACAATTAAAAGCAAGGAAATGTTAAAAAAATAGCTGTACCAGGTTATCTTTTTATCAGACCGTTTTATAAAATTCTTTTCAAGATACAACAAACCTATAATTAAAAAAAGTGTAAAAACCATAGCAAAGTAGAAAAAATTAAGCATATTATCACTAAAACTTTGAAAACTTTTAATTTGAAAATGGTTAACTACAGCTACGGAAACGATAATTATAGAAAAAAATTGAGCTACTATAATAATTTCATTAACTTTTTTTGAATGTTTTCTCTTAAGATTCAATTTTATCAATCCCTTTATAGAACAAGGGTGATTTTTATCACCCTTGCTTCTACTACATTATTATTTTCTTAAAGACTTTGGAAGATTGGGCTGATAATGCGCGAAAATACTTGCTGAGGCTGCACTTGCAAAAGCCACTAAACTAAGTACTGCAAATAAACCGCTCAAAACCGCTAACTTTACTTTACTAAACATACATCTTCGCTCCTTTCAATTTTTTGCTAAAAGCTGGTCATACCTTTGGGTTATTTTTATGCTCAAGGGCCAGAGCGTAAGGCTCTGCCACAGGATGCCCAATTGACCCGCTAATACTATTTCATAATACCTGTACTGGAAAACAATTGACAAAAACAGAAAAATGGTTATGAGTGAAAATGATACGAGCCTCAGCTGTTTTTTCTGCAGGGGACATGTTATGGGCTTGTTTGCACAATCTACAGGGGCAAATTTGTAAAAACTCAGTAGGGCAAAAAGAAAGATTATGCCTGCAGTGTAATAGGAATAAGCTGCAGCAGAAGCTGAAATATTTACTGAAATAACCCCCAGAAGAGGAAATACCATGCATGTTATGCTCATACATTTAAGGGGTCCCTTGCAGTGGGCTCCCCCGGAAAAAGTCCTCAGCAAGGCAGCCGTAATAAAAGCAGCAAAAACAGCCTTTACAGCCCCAAGTAAGCTAGCTATAAAAAATATGAGTATAACTCCAATTGTAGAGTAAACAATTATCTGCAGGCCATAGTTGGCTACAGCTATTTTTTCCTCATCCATTTTCAGCTTTGAACCCTGGGAGGTAATAAATTTATTTAATAATTGTTCTAGCATTAAACAACCTCTCTCCCGCCTTTTTTAAACAGAAAATACGCAACTATAAAAATTATTATAATGTGAACCCACCCTGAAATAATCCATAAGAAGGCGCTGCTGGTTAGCTCCTCAAAAGTAAATCCCATGACTTTAACAATTATTAAAAAAGACAAGGCTTCGCCAACAACTACAAGCAATGTTCCTAGCAAAACAGCTTTTACAACTGTAGTAAAGTTGATTTTTAATACCAGGTTATAAGTAATAATTGCCAGGCCTATGAAAATCAGGGTATGTATGCCAAAGGAAAGGGGAAGCATTCTGATAAAATGCAATATCAATGCTAATATAACTCCCACTAGAACTACCTCTTTCCAGTTTTTCATATCCCTGTTCATGGCCAGGACCAGCACAGAAAAAGCAATGCCCTCAGGAATTGCCTGCAGAAATAGGGCCAATACAGAATTCTCCAATTTACCAACCTCCCTAGATTTAAAATTTTTCGACAAATTTATGAAAAATCCTGCTAAATCTTGCTAAATAAGCTTATTTTTTTAGCCACAAGCTATAAGTTACCAATAAATCCTACATAAAAAAAAGAAGCTGCAGTGGAATTAAGACAATGGTAAATAAAAGAGGCTATTAAGTATGATAATAGCCCCTTAGAATAGAGGAGGTTATGAAGAATTATTTTCAGATTTAAAAGTTATTAACCGCCAACCGGAGCATTCTGCTGTGAATATTTCTTTTTACGTATTATCTGGCTTAATATTGCAACAGCAAGTAAGGTGGCCCCAATAATATCTGTCATTAATCCTGGCTTGATCATTACTAGTGACACTATTAAAAACAGGAGTTGTTCAAACCGATTAAGGTTGAGTAAAAAATATTTTTCCATTGCTGCTCCCAGGCAAATAACTCCCACAACTGCTGTCACAATTACTAGTGCTAAATCAAAAATCGGCAGTGGATCCACCTGAAGCAATAATATAGGCGAGTAAACAAACATCATAGGAACAATAAAGCCTGCCAACCCGAGCTTTAATCCTGTCATGGCCACTTTATTAGGCGGCGCATTGGCAATGCCCGCTGCAGTAAAGGATGCCAAAGCTACTGGTGGGGTTAAATTGGACAGTACAGCATAGTATAATACAAACAAATGAGCAGCTATAGGCAGAACATCCATACGTATCAATGCAGGAGCAGCCACAGTTGCAGCAGTTATATAGCAAGCTGCAGTAGGCAGCCCCATGCCCAGCACAATGGAAGCAACCATTGTCATTACTAATGCAATCATAAGATTACCACCAGAAATATTTATTATATTGGTAGCCATCATGGTTCCCACACCTGTCATGGAGGATATGCCTACTATAATTCCAACAGTAGCACATGCAATTGCCGGCGCCATGGATGCAACAGCCCCATTTCTTAGGGCAACTATAATTCTGTCCGGCGACATCCTGGTATCACTTCTCAGTGAGCTGATAGCTACGGTGGATACAATGCCCCAGAAACCGGCAAATAATGGTGTTCTACCTGATATTAATAAATAGATAACAATTGCTAACGGTATGGCTAGATGCCCTCTATTAATGATTACCTGCTTTAGTTTAGGTAATTGCTCTTTTGGTAAACCTTTAAGTCCCATTTTTCTTGCTTCTAAATCCAGCATTACCCACAAAGCCAGGTAATATAGCAATGCCGGAATTAAAGCAGCAGTAATAACCTTTAAATAGGGCACACCAAGAATCTCTGACATAATAAAGGCTGATGAAGCCATTATTGGAGGCATCAAGGAGCCACCACTAGAAGCTACAGACTCCACTGCTGCACCAAAGTGAGGCTTGTAACCAACTCTTTTCATTAATGGAATGGTTATGGTTCCTGTAGTTGCCACATTTGCAACTGCACTACCGCTTATGGTACCCATGACACCACTTGCTAGAATAGCTACTTTACCTGGTCCACCAGATCGATGTCCTGCTAATGCAAGAGAGATATCATTAAAAAATTCCGATGATTTGTTGACTCCTAAAAATGCTCCAAATAATATAAACATAAAAATGAATGTAGCCGAAACCCCAAGGACTATCCCAAAAATACCAGTTTCTGTATAATACATCTGGTAGATTATTCTGTTTGTTGAAAATGGAACTATTTTAAAACCACCAGGAGCTAAATTCCCATACTTGGCGTAGATTAAAAAAACAGCTGATAAGATCACTAGCGGCCATCCCACAGCCCTGCGACAGGCCTCGAATAAAAGTAAAATGCCTATTACAGCTACTGTGAGATCAATGGGATCTGGAAGTCTACCGGTAACTGCAAAGTTGTTGTACATGAAATACATATACATTGCCACAAATACACCTGATACGGCTAGTATCATATCTGCAATAGAAGGCTTTGTTTTAGCAATTCCTCTTCTAACAGGAAATATTAAAAAAATAAGAAGAAATACAAAGGCTAAGTGAGCTGCTCTCAATTGAATCGCCATCATGAGGCCATAGCTATTATAGTATAGATGAAATGCAGCCATGCTAACGGTAATCAAAGTGATAATAATTGCCCAATGTCCCTTGAACTTTGCCATTGTAAAGTTGACTTCTGTCATTACTGCAATAATTGGAGTAAAGATATTCCTTAATTTATCTTTTAAGTAATCTAGCATAATATCCCTCCTCTGAAACTCATATAAGCCAAAATACAGGTGGAGAATGGCATAATTCACCACCTGTAACAATTACTAGATGCTATTTATTCCAGGCCCCATGTTCTTTTAGATATCTTATAGCTCCATCATGAAATGGTATTTGTACACCCTTTGTTGCAGTGTCTACCTGAATGAACTTAGTTGCCTGATGTGCAGTTTCCAAGAAATCCAGGTTTTCAAATATAGCTTTGGTCATGTCATATACTGTCTCTTCTGGAACTTGCGCTGAAGTTGCTAGAATATTTGGATAGCCGCATACTCTCACATCCTCAGGTTGATTGGGATATGTTCCTGCTGGTATGGTGTACCCAGTATATAAAGGATGTGCTTCTGAAAGCATGGCTACCTGTTCATCAGTTAGAGATAATATATGGACATCTCCTGTGGCCATTAAATCAGCTACTGCTGAACCAGGCGGAAAAGTGTTAAACATTCCTCCTGCTACTTGTCTGTTCTTCATTGCTTCAACAGCTTCAGCATAATTTACCCATACCGGTTCTACGTTCTTCTTGTCTCCATCTTCATCTCTATAATATAGTCCCATTGTTGATAATATTGCGTATGAATCAGTCTCAGTTCCACTGCGTGCAGCCCCAACAACAAATCTCTTGCCTTTTAAATCATCAAAGCTTTTAATATCCTTTAAAACTACTATATGATTTAGGTTGGGCCACAGACTTGTTATAGCACGAATGTCATCATATTGGTTATCTGCAAATTCCCCTTCACCAAAGAATGCCCAATTGCAAACTGTAGCCATCATTGTAGCTACCTGGGCTTCATTAGAGCGCAATAAACCTATATTGTCTACACTGCCTCCAGTGGACATGGCCGAAGATGTAACGTAGGAAATTTCCTGATTAAATAACTGTCCCATTGCTACTCCAACTGGATAGTATGTTCCACCTGTATTTCCTGTGGCAATCTTAATAAACTCTTGAGGTCTTCCATTTTCATCTGCTTTTTTATCTCCACCACAACCAACTGCAAAGAAACCTATTACCAAAATACTAACCAAAATTAATAAAATATTTTTCTTTAGCCTCACTTTTACTCCTCCTCCATTTTAATTAATTTTTAAACCTTAAACTTATTTGCTAACTCCCAGTCAACTTCTAAACCTAAGCCTGGTTTTTGGGGAGCTTTAACATAGCCATCAGTAATTTCATTTAATGAAGGCTCAATAAACAAATCTGATAGGAATGTTTGTAAATAGTGTTCCCTGGTGAAATATTCCATCATGGGGGCATTTGAAATAGCTGTTACAAGGGAAATATGCACTTCTTGAACTGCATGGGTTACACATGGCATATTCCATGCACTAGCCATGGAGGCAACCTTCATCCATTCCGAGATACCGCCCACTCTGGTCACATCTGGCTGGACTACGCTAACTGCACTTCTTGAAATCAAATCCTTAAAACCATATCTTGTATATTCATTTTCACCAGCTGCAATTGGAATGCTGCTGCGTTGTGTTAGCTGTACAAGTCCATCAATATCATCAGGTGCAAGGGGCTCTTCTAACCAAAATATGTTATAATCTTCTACACCTTTGATGAACTTTAATGATGTTCCAACATCCCATGCTTCATTAGCATCTACCAATAGATCAATGTCTGAACCAACGGCTTCTCTTACAATTTTCACACGTTGTATGTCCTTTTTTAGATCTCTGCCAACCTTCATTTTTACAGCGTTAAATCCCCTATTTAAGTATGACAGCATTTCTTCAACTAATTCTGCCGGGTCGTTACGGTCTGTATAAAAACCTCCACTAGCATAAACCTTTATTTTATCTGCATACCCACCCAAAAGCTTGTACACTGGAGTATTTGTCGTCTTTCCTACCAGATCCCATAGTGCCATATCTATTCCGCTTATTGCTCTAACAGCTGCACCCTTGCGGCCGTATCTTGTAGTACCCAGGTACATTTTCTGCCACAACTTCTCAATGGTAAATGGATCCTGATCCAATACCATTGGCTTAAGACCCTTATGAATTATTGTATTAATTACCGGTATTTCACTTCCATGGGCTACTCCTAAACCAGTAAGAAAGCCTATTCCATTCACACCTTCGTCAGTTATAATTTCTACTAAAAGCACATCTCTTCCAGAGATTTGTCTTGCAGCATCATGAACATTTTCTCTGAAGGGATAAAAAAGCTCTGTTGTTCTTACGTCTACTATTTTCATGATAACTACCTCCATTCATGCTGATTAACTATGCTAAGCCTCTGCCCCCCTTTATACATCTAATTACACTAAATTATTATTTAACACGTTAATTAAGCAAAAGTTGTGCCACGGTAGTTTTCATTATCTAGGAACCCTGAAAAGCTTGAACTTTACAAATAAAACACAAAAAGTAGTTTCATTGTGAAACTACTTTTCAATATTATAGGTTTCATTTTGAAATGCTTTTAGTCTTCTCCATAGAGTTGCTTTACTGATACCCAGCCTTCTGCAGGCCTCAGCTTTATTGCCCCCTGCTTCCTCCAGCACTTTTAATATTATGTTGTATTCTTCCTGTTTTAAAATTAATCTTTCTTGCTGTGGAGCATTCCTGTTAGCTTCAGGGCTATCCCAAGCCTCATCCAGGGCTTCTTCAATTTGCGGGCAGCAGATAGTTGACTCGTTAGTTACAATTAAACGTTCTATAGTATTTCTTAACTGCCTAATGTTTCCAGGCCAAGGATAACTTGCAATCATTTCTAGGGCCTTTTTTGTTAATAATAACGAATTCTTATTGAGTTGGGTGCTAAGCCTCTCATTGAAATGTTCAACTAAAGCGGGAATATCTTCTCTGCGCTCTCGTAATGAAGGAATATCCAATTTAAGTATATTAATACGATAATACAAGTCTTCCCTGAACTTGCCTTTCTTGACTTCGGCACGCAGGTCTTTGTTAGTAGCACAGTATATACGAACATCAATGGGTATAATTCTATCATCTCCTATTCGCATCACCTGCTTTTCTTCAATGACCCTTAGTAGCCTTGCCTGTACAGAAAGAGATATTTCACCTATTTCATCTAAGAATAAGGTGCCTTTATGAGCCAGTTCAAAAAGACCAGTCTTCCCTCCCTTTCTTGCACCTGTAAAAGCCCCATCTACATAACCAAATAGCTCACTTTCCAATAAATGCTCTGGCAGGGCAGCGCAATTAATGGCCACAAAAGGTCCGCCACTTCGCCTGCTGTAATTGTGTAGGCTTTGGGCAAAAATTTCTTTTCCAGTTCCACTTTCTCCTTGTATTAACACCGTTGAATCAACAGATGCATATTGCTTTGCTTTAGATATTATTTTTTCTAATTTACTTTCTCTTCTAATTATGTCATTAAAAGAGTGCTTGGCTATATGCCCTTTTTTATAAAGATTGCGCCTAACATTATACTCTATTCTTTGCAGATCACTTAAATCTTGAAAACTTATAATAGAACCTAATAATTGATCGTTAACTATTATAGGATTTAAGCCGCATGCATATTTGGTACCGTTAACTTCTCTTACTTCGCCAATCCATTTTTCACCACTTTCAACAGCCCTGATTAAACTAGCGTCTTTAAATATATCTTTAATATGATAGTTTACAATTGGATCTTGATTAAATTTCATAATTTCAACTGCAATTTGATTAAAGTGAGTTACTCTTCCGTCTCTATCTACAGAAATTATCCCTTCTCTAATTGAATCTAAAATGCTATTAAGCCTTTGGCCCCATTCACGTTCATTATGTAGAGCATTAAGAACCTTTTCCGCTTCATTCAAAGCTGATAAAACTACTGATTTTTGAGACTTAATTAAAATACCTTTCATTCCCAGTTTGTTGGCCCACTCTACAGCTAGCTTGCTTCCAATTATCACAGAAATTCCCTGTCTATTTAATTCTTTTAGCCTGGAACGAACTTCAGATTCATTTTGCACCAGGAAAGATTGAACCTGCACACCTAAAATTGGGGCTATATCCTGTGCAGCCTTGGCAAGAGAATCATATCCTATTACACCAATTTTTCTAGAAATGTGCTTTGCCTGGTTTAAAAGTTTTATTACGTCATATTCAGTTATGGGTATATCTATAATAGGTACATGAATCCCTGCCTCGCGCAGCCTTGTTGTAGTTCCGCCCCTTGAAACAATTACCTTGACCCCTTTATTTATCAGATCTTGAGCCACAAGGATTGCTTCTTCTAAAAATCCAACTTCAACTATTAACGATTCTTTCACTTCTTTCTGAAGCTCTTTAACTAAAATATATAAGTCTTTATCTGGGGCAATAACTCCTATTTCGAATTTCACTGCTCCATCCCCCTAAAGCCCTTACCATCATATAATACTATTTAATTCTCCAGTGAAACATTAATATCCTCTATTATGGGGTGGCAGCTTGGAAGCTATAACTTAACAAAACCATTTACATATAGCATATTTACCAGTGTGATATAAACACCTGAAAAAATTAATACTATAAGGCCAAGCACCCTGTTCCATTTAAAACCTAATAAAAAAGGACTTTCCTTCACCAAACCACTAACCACAATATTTGTTACTACAAAAGGAGAAAGGAGCATGCTATTTAACCAACCGGCGATTAAAGACAATGCATACGCAATAGTCGAAATACCAAGAACAGCCGGATTGAGTGAAAGTCCAAGGGTAGTTATGGTTATTCCAGGATGAATACCAGCTATGGAAAGAACCAATATAGTCAAAATAATTATCTCAACAAGAAAGAATATGGATAAGCCTGAGACCTGCCCAAAAAAACCTTCGATGCTGTTTTGAAAAGGAGTATGAGTCATGATTACCCCAAAAAATCCCACACACAGGAAAAATACAAGCTCATTTTTTACCTCTAAAACAGTCTTGTAATAATTTTTAAGGGCCTGAAAAAATTGCCTTAACCTTTTAATACACAAGGCCCACAATACGGCATAAAAAGCTGCTGTCAAACTTACTAGATACATGGTGCTGCTAAGGGTACTGAAATATTCAAAAACAACCACTGTCAAAATAAGCCCAGCCAATATTAAAAGCAATTTTTTCAGCTTTAAATTATGGAATAAATCATCGGCCCTATTGTTGTCAGATGCTATAAATTGACCATCAATTTCCTTGAGATCACTCACATTCGGTAAATTATTAGCTTTAAGCAAAGACCATATTCTGAAAAACAAGTTGCCGATAATTAAAATGCTTAAGCCATAAATAAATCCAAATATAAAATATTTCCCCAAAGATAGACCCGTGTAGTGAAGCACCAAATTTACTGAAGCAAAATATGGTGACCAGGCAACACATCCCACAAAACCAACTGAATATGCCAGGGCCAGAAATCTTGATGGAAACTTAACCCCTTCCAGTAATGAATGTGCTATCCTAACTGCTCCCAGGTTAGTTATGGAGCCAAAGGCAAAAATAAAACTGCTAATAACAGAAAACAGAGGTCCTGTATCTCTAATATGCTTTTTAAAATAATACTCAATAGGCTCTAGATAACCACCCAGCTTAAGGGGAATAGACAAAATTGGCACAACTACAAAAATTGTAGCAAGGGGCAGGTTTTTTGTTATCCCTTCTATCCACACCTCATATCCTATTTTATATTTGAAGATTAAGATATGACCTATGCTTAAAAGAATGATGCTCATAAATAGTATTATGCCCCTAGCATAAAAAAGACCAATGCCAACAACACCAATCAAAAATACAGTTTTAACTGGCATCAAGGGGCCAATTGAAACAAATTCCTGAACAAAGGTTATACTAATGGCACTAATGATGCAGACCACATAGATCTTTTCTAATATTTTTTTCACAAAAGACCATCCTAATTTCGAATAATTTATCACTAACTTCTGTGAAAGCATGCTCCCACAATTTCTACCAAATGCTTGACTGATGACTGGCTTTTATCGTTTTTTAAAACATGGGACAACTGCATCATACAGGAAGGACAGGCTGTAGCTACAATACTTGCCTTACTCTCTTTAATCCCATCCAGCTTTCTTTTCCCTACCTGTTGGGACAACTTGTAATGGGTAAGGCCAAAGGAGCCGGCAGAACCACAGCATTGATCTGCAAGATCCATCTCAACAAATTCATAAGCAGGCTCAAGTCTCTTCAAGAGTTCTCGCGGGGCTGTTCTGCCTCTTTGTGTTCGTTTTAAATGACAGGGATCATGATAAGTCACTTTAACACCATACTCAACAGCATCAATTCTTATATCCAGCACCTCCACAAGAAAGTGATTTATATCCATGAGTTTTTTTGAAGCTTTTGCTGCTTTATCAGTTTCTAAAAGTTCAGGATAATCTAACCAGGTGGAAAGACACGTGGCACAGTCAAAAATGTAATAGTCCACTTCTTCTGAAAGAAAGTTTTTCAGATTTTCTTGTGCAAGGAAGTTCCCTGCTGCAAAGTCTCCACTGGCATAAGCCGGTACACCACAGCATACTTGTTCTGGTATTAATACCTCTACTCCATGGGCTTTTAAAAGCTTCATAATATTATATCCCACGTTATGATTAATTAGATTTGTCATACACCCTGTAAAATAGGCTACTTTTAACCGTGGGTTTTCAACTGTATTTCTATAAGGAAACCTGCCACGAAATGGACCAGAGGCAACCTTTGGCAGCATGGCCTCAATGTTTCCCAGATCGTTGGACACCAAATTTAAGATTGGAGCGACCCGCAGGAGCTTTTGCAAGCCTATTTTTTGATACAGATAAAGTATTTTACCAGCAATATTTAAACGCCCATTGTATTTAAGCAGGTGTTGAAAAATATTTTTCTTAATGATGGGCAGACCTCTATTCTCTACAAGCTCTTTCCTGCCATGCATTATTAGCTTATCAGCAAAGACACCATTTGGGCAGGATTCTGTACAGCTTCCACATAGCAGACAGGCAGAAAAGATATCTGCAAGCTTTTTGTTCCATTGGATAGAGCCTTTTTGAAGATTTTCAAGGAGCTCCATCTTTCCCCTGGCCACCATTTGTTCTCTAAATGTTTCTAGGTAAAGGGGACAATGGGCCTGACAGCCTCCGCATCTACTGCATTTTTTTATGCTCTCAAGATATGCTTTGCTCATTTCATTCACCTATATAATCTTCCCTGGGTTTAAGATGTTGTTGGGGTCTACTGCCTTTTTTATGGCTCTAAGATACTCAATACCCACAGCACCTAGTTCCAGTTCTAAAAATGGTTTTTTCATTGTACCAATACCGTGTTCCCCCGATAGTGTACCACCTAATTCCAGAGCAGCCTTAAATATTTCTTCTGTTGCTTTTTCTACACGTTGCATTTCTTCTTTATCATTTTTATCAACAATAATATTGGGATGCAGGTTCCCGTCTCCTGCATGACCAAAGACCGGCAGGAAAAGATCATATTTTTTGCCTATAGCATTAAGCCTTTTTACCATCTCGGGTATCCTGCTCCTGGGTACAGTTGCATCTTCTGAAATTTTGGTAGGTTTGAGTTGAACTACTGCTGAAGATACAGACCGCCTTGCTTTCCAAAGTGCATCCCTTTCTTGAACCCCAGAAGCAATTTGGAAGTCCCCACAGTTAAATTTTTGACATACTTTCTTAACCCTTTCCATATCCTCATTAACTGCAGTTTCTGATCCATCAACTTCTATTATCAAAATAGACTCTACATCCAGAGGCAATCCTAGTTTGACATGTCTTTCCACACAGATAATTGTAATTTTATCCATTATTTCCAAAGTTGTGGGTGTAACACCCTCCAAGATCATACCGGAAACTGCAGCGGCGGCATCTTCTAATTGTTTAAAAGTTACCAGGGCCGTCTTAATAGCTTTGGGCTTGGGCAAAAGCCTAAGGATAGCTTCCGTTATGATACCCAGGGTCCCCTCGCTTCCAGTAAGCAGTCCAGTTAAATCGTAACCCGTAACATTTTTAACTGTCCTTCCTCCAACATGCATGATTTCCCCTGTTGGCGTTATGACTTGAAGACCCATTACGTAATTCCTGGTTACACCATACTTTAGGGCCCTGGGCCCCCCAGCATTCTCTGCCACATTTCCCCCTATTGTACAGGTTTTCAAGCTAGCAGGATCAGGTGGATAGAATAGTCCAGCTTTGTCTACCTGATGCTGGAGCTTTTCTGTCACTACTCCTGGTTCAACAACACACAACATATCATTTTTGTTAATTTCTTTAATGGAATTAAGTCTAGTCAAAACTACGGCTATCCCAGTATCCATGGGAATAGAGCCTCCACTTAGTCCTGTTCCTGCACCCCGAGGGAATAATGGAATCTTTTCTAAATTGGCAAGCCTTACAACAGCCTGTATCTCTTGAACGCTTCCTGGTAATACTACAAGCCCTGGTATTTGCCTTTGAAAGGTAGCATCATATGAGTAACATATTCTATCTTCTTTATTTGTATAAACATTTTCCTTGCCAACAATATCTATAATTTTCTCTATAACTCTTCTTTCCAGTTTCATCATCCCCTTAACAAAGCTGCCCACTTGCAAAAACCTTTTAGGATTTTTAGTATCTATGATAGATTATTCTCCTTTTCTTCCTTTGAACCCAGGAATCCTCCTCATAAATATTCCCGCTATTTATAGTTTCAGACCTACTATTTATTCTTGGTAGTAATAACCTGCAGGCTATGAGGAAGCACTATCACCTTTGCATTTTTACCATGAATTTGCATGCCATATACAAGAGCCTCCAATATGGTTTCCTTGGCTTTCATATGCATTTGCCTAACCACTTCTGGAGTCTTGGAATTGGTAATACATATCTTTGCATACCTTAATGTTAAACCCATTAAATAGGCACGCTGTCCCCCAGCTGGAAAACCATTTTCTTTAATATGGTAAATGATCTCCTCGGGACCCTCGGCTTTTTTCATGAGCTGATAAAATCGTTGTTCACCCACTCCCTGCCCAGCTCCCTCCCGGGTCTCAGCAGGTATAATTATAAGGCCTCCTTTTTTGACAGCAGGATAAGGACTAAATGCTATACAACTGGCCCCGCGAGTTGCTTGATATAGGTTTGTATCTTTAGGAAAACCGATACCAGCAATGGCAATATCTGCTTGTTCTTCAATTTCCACCTGATAAACTGCCTTACCTATTCTAACACCCTCATCAAAGGCATCTTTAACATGCCCTGCTATTATGCCGGCTACTTCGCCTTTGTTATTCAAAACAACATTAACCATAAAATCCAAACCAACTTTTTGGGCTATCTCCATGGCATTTTCGTGAAAGATATTGCCCTCTACATTTCCAATCTGGGTACATGGATGATCAAAAACCTGGCATCTATGCTGGAACATGATTGTTTCTTCTCCAGCTACGCCTATGGCTATATTTTTTCTTCCTCCACTAAACCCGGCATAAAAATGGGGCTCAATTATCCCTGTACTGATGACTAAATCAGCCTCTGCAACAATCCTATTAATCCATATGGGGCAATCTTGTGTAGTCTGTCCCAGATATACCTGTTCCTCTTTATTGATAGCAACATGATTGACAATACGATACTGGTTAACTACATCCTCTCCAAGTCTTTCTGATAGCTCTATCCTATTATTGGGCCTATGAAGACCCGTAGCAACTAGTATGGTAATGTCTTTTCGGTTAACTCCAACACCTTCTAGCTCCTTTAAAATTGCAGGAATTAATAAATGATCAGGAGTAGGTCTGGTAATATCAGTAATTACAATGACTATCCTCTTCTTACCACTCGCAAGTTCAACAAGTGGTCTAGAATTTATTGGTTTTCTAAGTGCCTCTATAATTTTACTCTTTAGGTTTACCAATCCATTAACGGGATTGGGTTCTAATACACCCAAGAAATTTTTTTCAGATATACATACTTCCATTTCATCTTTATTAAAAGGAATTTTTACAATTACCATTTCTTTTACTCCTTTTGCTGACTATATTTCTTAATGAAAAGAGGAGAGAACATCTCCCCTTTTCTTAATTAAGAATTTTTGCAAAAATTTCATTTTCCCTGTCATATACTTCCTTCATCTTTGCACCATCATAGTTCAACCAACCAGCACCAGAATTCTTAACAAATTCTTTGTATTCCTGAGAATTTGCAGATACCAAAAATGCTTCGTACAGGATATCAATGATCTCTTGGGGGGTATCTTTATGGGCTAATAGTGATCTAGTTGTGGTGACCACAGTGTTGTAACCTAATTCTTTAAAAGTAGGTATATCTGGAAAAGCCTCTAATCTTTCATCTGACATGATGGCCAAGAATTTCAGGTTACCAGCTTCAGCCTGTCCGAAGATCTCCAGGGGACTAGCAGTAACTGCATCAATGTTTCCACCTGCAGCTTCGATTACTGGACCTGCACCACCGCCTCCATCAGGAATTATATTCCACTTAACTCCAAGGTCTTCTTCTGCTGCATGGGTTGCAATATTCCAGATGCCGCCTTCTGCAGTAGTGCCCATGGAAACTGTTTTTTGTTTGGAGTATTCTATAAATTCTTCAAGGGTATCAATGCCAAGCCCGGCGTAGACACCAATTGCTGCTGGCTCGTAATTATAGCCAATAACAATTTTAAAGTCATCATGGTTAAGATCTAAATGGCCTAAAAGCTTTAAAGTAACTATAGTAGATGTACAGTTAACTAGTGTATAACCATCTGCTGCCCTATTTGTTAGTTCTGCATATCCTACTGCTCCAGATCCACCAGGCATGTTAATTACGTTGATTGGAACACCAAGTACATCTTCGGCTCCTGTTTGAGCTAGCCTTCTTGATATCAAATCTGAACCCCCACCTGCACTATAAGGAACAATCAAGGTAATAGGTCTAGTGGGGAAATTGATTGCCTGCTGATCATCTCCTCCACCATTACTTCCACCTGCATTATTTGAAGTATTACAGCCTGTCAACACAACACACAAAGAAAAAACAACCAGGACAATCATAAAGATCATTTTCACTTTTTTCATTGAATCACCCACTCCTTTAAATGAATTTAATTTTTTAACTCCAACCCCATTACACTATTTGCCACAGTTTTATTCAATTTCACCTCCAATCTATAACCTTTTAATTACCCGCAAATTTTTATGTTAAGAGTAAATTATTTTGATTTGGACGCCTTTTCTAACTCACTTTTACGTTTGTGGACACCAGTTACATAGGGGTAAGCTACAAGCAATATAGTAAGAAAAAGAAGAACAAGGCTTATTGGTCTTTGTATAAAGATTAACCAACTACCTTCAGAAACCAATAATGCACGCCTCAGATTTGACTCAGCAATGGGACCCAAAACAATACCAAGAATCATAGGCATTGGGGGAAATTTAAACATGTACAGGATATAACCAAACACCCCAAATCCCAGCATTACCCAGATATCAAATATAGAATTTCTAATGGCAAAGGCTCCAACAATTGTCAATACTGAAATAAAAGGGAGCAAAACGGGCATTGGCAGAGTTAAAATTTTTGCAAAAAACCGAGCTCCAATCATCCCAAATCCCAACAAGAAAAAACATGAAAGGATTAGCCCAATGTATATAGCAAAAACCAAATCGCCATGATTGACAAAAAGGGATGGCCCAGGCCTGAGGTTATGTACCATAAATGCACCAAGCATAACAGCAGTAACGCCATCCCCAGGAACTCCTAGGGTTAGCATAGGAATTAAAGCCCCTCCGGTAACCCCATTATTCGCTGATTCAGAAGCTGCAACTCCCTCTGGCTCACCCTTTCCATAATTCTCTGCTTTTTTTGATAGTCTTCTGGCAAAGTCATAGGAGAGAAATGAAGCAATAGGACCACCAGCCCCTGGCAAAGCCCCTATAAGCGACCCCAGGAATCCGCCACGAATATTTGTGGGTAATAGATTCTTAAATTCCTTCCAGGTGGGTAGAATGTTCTTTACATTCTGCTCAACCTTAAAGTTATATCTTCTAAGTGCTACTTGTGTTAAAAATTCCCTCATTCCAAACAACCCAATCATCATAGGAATGAAGGCAAAGCCTGATAACAGGCTTATCACTCCAAAGGTAAATCGAGGAGTACTGGTTACATAATCCATACCAACTATTGTCATCATCATGCCTAGCACCCCAGATATTAAACCTTTAACAATGGATTCACTGGAAATACTAGCAATAATACTCAAACCAAACACGGCAATCATAAAATATTCAGCTGCACCAAAGGAAAGGGCCATCTTGGCCAATTGAGGAGCAGCAAGTATCAGTACTATTGCACTCACAATTCCCCCTATAAAAGAACTATAAGTTGCAATTCCTATCGCCTTTCCTGCTTCTCCTCTTTGCCCCATTGGATAGCCATCTAATGTAGTCATCATTCCCGACGGTGTGCCAGGAATACTAACTAGAATTGCTGAAATTGCTCCTCCATAAATGCCCCCACAATAAATCCCCACAAGCATAACTAATCCTACAGAAGCATCCATAACAAATGTTATGGGGATTAAGATAGCTACACCCATGGTTGCAGTAAGACCGGGAATCGCTCCAAAAATAATCCCCAACAAAACCCCACCTGCTAGCACCAATAAAGCATAGGGATCAAAAACCATTGCCACTGCATGATAAAACTGCTCTATCATATCTTTTTATACCTCCCACGTTATTAAGGCAAAGGAATCCGAAAGAAATTGCCAAAAATATAGTACACGCTAACTGATATGATTATGGCTATTGGAATTGTTTTTATTAATCTTCCACCCTTAAGCAAAGTAATGGTTGCAACCAGATACAAAATTGTTGTATATATAAAGCCAATATACTTAAGCAGTATAGTATAAAAAACAATACTTAATACTAATAGCACAACCTTGATAATATCCTGCTCCTCATATTCATGTTTGACCTTTCTAAGAATATCTTTAATGGCACTTATAATAAGCAGCACACTCAACACAGCAAGGGTAATAGCCAAAAACGATGGGAAAAAAGTTGGAGGCATACCACTAATTTTACCAACAGGTATTTTTTGTGTAGTAAAATATACCCAACCACTAAAAATCAAAAGAAATATCCCTGCAATTAAATCTCTATTTTTATACCAGTTTTTCATCTGCCAGCTCCTTCCTAAATGTTGATTAAATGACTTCGCGCATCATCCTTTCACGTCAAAGTTTCTCTAACACAGCTGATGCTCTGTACGGTTGATGATTTCGTTTTGAAGATTAGGGCTTAATTCTGTAAAATAGGCACTATACCCTGCGACCCGTACAATTAGATTTCTATACTTTTCTGGATTCTTTTGTGCTTTTAATAACGTAGATTTGTTAATCACAAAAAACTGAATGTGCCACAGTTTTAAATCTACAAAGGTCCTTATAAGTTCCATTAGGTCCCGCGTACCCTTTTCACCTGACAAAACCTGTGGGCTGATTTTAATGTTTACCAGCCTGGCCAGGTTATTGTTGTATTTACGACTTTTGGCTTTGGCAATTGAAATTAGAGTAGCTAATGGACCCTGGCTATCGCGGCCTTGGGTTGGAGATACCCCTTCGGAAAATGCTTCCCCAGCCTTTCTTCCATTTGGAGTTGCTCCCATTCTCTTGCCCATTGCCACATGAGTCGTAACTGGAACAAACTTTAGATTTTGAGGACCATTTGGTGTTTGATAACACTGCATTACCCCGCAAATGATTTCATCCACTTGACGAGCAATCTCATCAGCATAGTGTTCGTTATTACCATACTGCGGAACATTCAAAAGCATTTGTCTAATTCTTTCATGATCTTCAAAATTTGTTTCTAGAGCCTCCTTCAATTTCTCTAAATCAAAAGCTTTATCTTCAAAGATTAACTTTTTTATAGCAGTGAGGGACTCAATAACTGTACCAAAACCTATTACACTGAGATTCCCTGTATCCTTGGATAGCCCTATGCCAAAAATAGGCTGGTGAATATCAGTTAGTGCTTCAACACAGGCATCATTAAGCATTGACATGAAAGGTGCAGCTAAACAGGCGGCATTTGAAATTTCCAAGGCAGCCTGGCGAATATAATAGTGTTTTACCAAAAAATCCCAGGCCTCAGTAAAATTATTCAATACATCCTCATAGGTCTTAATATCAGAAAACTTTATAGATGGAGTCATGAGCTTTTTTTTCTTTCCATCAATGGTCACCACCCCGTCATTTATTGCCATTTCCAGGGCTGCAACTGTATTCGGGTTACACCCCACAGTTACATAGGTATCAAGATCAAGAAGTCTTACTTCAGTACAAGCGCAAGGCGTATAATCCCTGGCATCGTGAGTATTGGCACCATCATGTAAAAGCTGGGGAATAATTTCTTCATCATTTAACAGTTTAGGGAAGCCTGTTCCTTCTTTGATCAATTCTACAATAGCGTACAAAAGTCTATCAGGCGTTCTGGAGTGTACCCGAACAGAAAGGTCTGGATAGTGAAGGGGAAATTCTTTTTTTGATCTAAGCACAAGGTATGTTAACTCGTTTGAAGCGTCCTGCCCATACCTTGTCTGACCACCAAGAACTGTTTGTTCAAAATGGCAGTAACCCTCAAAATAATTATTTGTGGCAGTTACATTATATGGAACATAGTTTGCAATTTTAAACCACAAGCATTCCATTAATTCAAGAGCTTTTTCTTCATCTATAACCCCTGCTTTGTAATCCTTTATAAAGGTTGGATACATATACTGGTCAAAACGCCCCAGAGAAATTACACCTACTGTTGGTTGTTCCAATTTATAAGCTGTTTGTACAAACCACTGGCACTGTAAAGCTTCCCAGAAATTTCGTGCGGGGTGAGCTGGTATCCATTCACAATTTTGAGCAATGGTCTCCAGTTCCTTTTTTCGCACCAGGTCCCTTTCCATAGAGGCTAATTCCCTGGCACGTTTGGCATAACGCTTGGCATAATCAATGAGGCCATCACAGACTATAATTGCAGATTGCAGGAAGGCCTTTTTATTATAGTCATTATTACGAACCTGGCTCAGACGTTCTTCCATTTCTTTTTTTATTGCCAGTAAACCTTTGTCAATAACCTTCTTGTAATGTCCAGCCCAGTTCAACGTGGCATTAATATTTGCATTGTCTTGTAAGAGCCCAGCTGAACCCCAGTCATCATCGCCATAAATAAGTTCCTTAGTTTCATTTGGAAGCATAGACAGATATCTTTCATGGGCACTCTTACCCTTCCAATAGGGAATAACCTTTTCTTTTATGATTTGTATCTCCTTATCTGTAATCCTATAACCGTTACCTTCCTTTGCAGCTTTTAGAGCTTTTTCAAGCCAGGGGCCCCGGAGTTCTGGAAAGAGGATAGAATGCCTTCCAGCGCCACCACAAGTTCCAACTATCAGTTCATTGTCTTCAATAACTACATCAATATGGTTAAAAATGTGGTGCAAAGCTTTTGCTCTTCTAATATTCATTGGATACTCTTCTGTTTGCGACATGGATTCGGTGAAAAGAACCGCTCTTTGAATATCAATTCTTGGCACCTGATCTCTAAATTTCGAAAGAAAACCATTAATACGTGACCTTGGACTCATCTGACCATGGCCGCTTTCAATTCTTTTTTCTTGTTCGGTTAAATAAGCTACCTGAGCCATAAACCTCCTCCTTTTCAAGTAATAATTTTGTTCAACCAACTAAAAAAACCCATAAAACACACAGGCATGACAAATGCCTTGAAGTATGTTCATGGGCTTTATCTTGTTTAGTAACATCAACTTCAACAAATTGACGCCAGCAAGAAATCCCTTATTTAATTATAAGTTAAACTGCCACTGCATCTTTTAATACAAAAATCTCATCTGCTGCATATTTGTTTGCCCATTTTCTCCCTGTATCTTTCAACAGCATTTTTTATAGCCTGAATTAACGAACCTGTGGTGGACAGGCAAATCTTTTCCTTTATGGTTTGAAACAATGGCTCCAGAGATTCCTCAACGCAGTATCCATTAACCAGTTCTTCCAGACAGGCTTGTGTTAAGGGAGAAATCAAGTTAAAATTAGACTGCACAATACGATGTGTATTCACGTCAATGAGCAGCTGAACCGACATGATCTTGTAAACTGTTATTTCCTTGGGCGGCTTAGCATTACCACCCACCAGTATACAACCCTCCATCCTTTTCATTGACATTTCCCCTACATCAGCTATTTTTAGAATATTATAACATATCTTCCCATGCAAATAAATAGCCTATATCTTATTTATGTGATTATCTTATTTATACGTTATATATTTCCACCTTATTTGTTAGTTGTACTAGTTCCTAGGTCTAATCGTGTACGTGCTTGTTGATTCATTTCTTCTATCTGGGCTTTTGCAGGTGAACCTATCCCATCCATTTTATAGGTCATGCCCAAAAATTTATATTTGTTGCTTCCATAAGGATGATAGGCAAGCAGCTCATAATCATCAATTCTTTTAAGGATAATTAGAAAATCTACAATTTCCATGATCTCTTCATTTTTATCATTAATGCCTGGTATAACTGGAGTACGAACTATAATTTCTAACTCTGGGAAAGTTTCTGTCAGCCTTTTAAGGTTTTCCAGAATAAGTTTATTATCAACCCCAGTATACTTTTTATGCTTTACAGGATTCATTAGCTTCACATCATAATAGATAAGATTACACCATCTAGCCACTTTTTCAAGGTTTTCCCATGAACAATAGCCCGTGGTTTCAATAGCAGTATGAATGCCTACATTCTTATATTTTTCAAGTAATTCTGCCAAAAAATCAGCCTGCATAAGGGGTTCTCCTCCACTAATGGTTATACCACCATTTGAACGCCAGGTTTCTGCCTGGTCTTGGGTTTTATCAAATACCTCATTGACTGTCATATCAACACCAAAAACGTGCAGCGCCTTGGAGCAGCAAACTTCTACACAGGAGAAACAATTAATGCATCTGCTCCTATCTATTTGGATTAACCCTTTTTTGTCAACAATGATAGCCTCTTCATTACATGTTTCAGCACAATATCCACAGTATTTGGCTCCAATACATTTTGTGTTGTTAAAGGCCAATTGGAAATCAAATAACTGGGTTTCAGGATTTGAACACCAGATGCATTTAAGTGAGCACCCTTTCATAAATACTAAATCTCTAATACCAGGTCCATCATGAACTGAATATTTTTGGATGTTAACTAATCGGCCAGTCTTGTTCTGCAAATTTTTCACCTCCATTTAAATAAAAAATGCTCAAGTATGCACAAAAAACAACTTTTACGCATATTTGAGCATTGACTTATTTTTATTGCATGGATGCCGGTACATCACTGCGAATAAGTCTCCCAAATGTTTTATTAAAATATAGCTTAATAATAATATGAGTGGAATGTATTGTCAACATGACAACAGTTGCAGGCTCAAATCTAAACCAAACCCTTATACATTACTTTCCATTACCCGAATTACAAATTTAGGATGCATATTAAAAATATAACATTCCTGTCTATAATCTTGTTCTCTTTACTTGTCTATTGAAATTTGCAACGGCCTTAACGATTTCTTTCAGGTTACTGTTTGGAGTCCGTATTGGAACAGCACATTCTGGTGAAACCAGGTTAATACCCATATGTATTAACCGAAAAACTTTTTGTTTAATATCATCAGGGGTTCCATTTAATAAAAGTTGAGGGTTGTTTATACCGCCAATTAATGTAATACGATTCTTGGCTGTTTGCAGCAAATCTTCTAATGAATTGCGTGAATCAAAATGGAAAGCTGTAAAACCCGCCTTGGTAATGTATGAGAATCTGTCAGTTGCATCCCCGCATGTATGTAATATAACAGGACAGTATTTATTTACTTCTTTTACAGCTTCCTGCTGAATAGGCAGTAGATATTCCTTATAGCAAGCAGCGCTTACCAGGTTGCTGGTAGCATGATCTGCCCATGTAATCACATCTGCCCCCTTCTCCAGTTGAATATGGGCCATTTCCAAACTGACTTTTACTAAATCCTGCATTATTTTTCTGGCACTTTCTGGTTCAATAATTAATTTAAGAAGATAGCTTTGAACACCATATAAATGGTACGCTAGTGTTAATGGTCCAATTGCCTTGCCAACTACAGCTGCCCTGTTATCATATCTTTTTTTTAAAAGCTCTATGGCTTCAAAAAGTGCTTTAACAGGCTTTTTATTAATAAAACCCCTTAAATCAACTTTTACTTCTGGGGTTTTCATGAAATCCTTTTTAACTTCAGGCATGGTATCTTTTTTCCCCCAATCTATATTGCAACCGAGGGCTGCCGCTTCTAGAACTATGCTAAAATAAGGAGCTACAGTATCAAAGCCTAGTAATTCATGGCCGGCGGACGCCAGTAAAGCCATTTTTTGAGCATCAAAATGTGCCCTTGGGAAGAAGGCCTGCACCTTTATCATGCTTTCAAGGGTAGCAACAGATGTGGGGTTTATAACAGGAAGCCTGTCAACTTCTTTGCCCTGAAGTGCAGCTATTACCCTTTCACAGCCTGTCATTTGTCTATTAATAAACATTTTGCTTCCCCTCTTGATTCATGGATTTCCTGCGAAAATAAACTAATAGCATTTTAATTATAAAAATGTTATTAAACCCTTTGTCTAGTTTAACCCCAGTAATACTTTCCACTTTTTCTATATGCTTGGCCACTGTATTGCGATGCATGTAAAGCTTTTCTGAAGTTAACTTTATATTCATGTTATTATCAATGTATGTTTCCACAGTATCCATAATTTGAACAAATGCATCTCCACTGTTGACAAGTTTTTGATACAGCGGCTCAAGATGCCGACCAATAAATCGTCCTGGCAGTTCATTTACAAGAGATTCCATCAATATTTCATCACCTTTAACAAATCCGCCATTTTTACCATAATATTCACTTATACTCATTATATTTATAGCCTCTAAGTAAGATTTTCTTATTCCTGAAATATCAGAAGCTATACTACCGTAAGATAGCTGTGAGGAGAAAATTCTATTATCTTTTATTTGTTCAAAAATATTAGCACATATTACATCAAGTGCCTGGTAAATAAGATGTAACTCCTCTGTATTCAAGAAGGCTTTTCCTATAATAAGAATGCTGTCATTATAGAAGGAGATAAAGTCCTGGGTAGTAATATGGATATTATTTCTAATCTGTTTTTTCACATCCTCCTTCATCTGCTCTCGAACAATATCATAACCTAGTTGTAAATTTATATTAAAATATGCATTTTCTTTAGGTTCCAGGTATACGACAATTATAGCTCTTGGAAGGCTTAAGTCATATCCCAACTCCATTGCGGCCATTGCTAATTTCTTTTCATTTAATGCAGCCTGGCTGTCTAATAAACCTCTAATCAGTATTTCCTCTTCTTTAGTTTTGGAGTACCTTTCCATCCTGGTTTTGTCCATTGCTATCGTTTCTTCAATGGCTATTTTTAATAATGCAGATTCAATTAACTTTTTATCCCCTTTCCAGCACAACCACCCAACAGGCTCATTTTCAAGAAAAAGTGGTAAATAATTGGTTGTATCAATTGTAACAATCCGTTCATCAGCTTTTAACTGGGCAATCTCTTTTCTAGATATACCCTTTCTGTCCAGATTAGAGCAGGCTACAATTGTGCCGTCAAAATTGGCAACCTCTATTGGGCTGTTCCACAATTCTGACGTTCTAATGATTAGAGATTGAATACAATTCCAGTCCATATTAGTTACCTCCTACTTTCTCACAGTAAAAAGATGTATCTAGAACAATGTTACAACGCAACTCTTTGTGTGAAAAGTAAAAATGTTTTTTATAGAAAACTATTTGTGGATTATCTTTAATTATAGTCTTTACAAACTGATATAAGTAGAAAATTAATAGGTGTTTTAACTACAGCCCTATCAGTCCAAAAGGCTAACTAAACTAGAAAAAAATGTTCTAAACAGGTTTGGAAAATACATTTAAATAAAGCCCTCTGTCTTGTTTCAAACAAAGGGCCCTAGGCTATTTAATTATCTTTACAGTATTCTTCTACAGCTTTAACAATTGCTCTTAAGTTTTCATTTGGAGTTCGTAATGGAATTGCACACTCTGGAGAAATCATTTCTATTCCTGCCTCGCAATTCTTGTATACTTCTCTACGTACATCTTCTGGCGTACCCTTATATAAAACTGTAGGATTATTGATACTTCCCGTTAGACTTATTCTGCCATCAATTATTTTTTTTGCTTCAGTTGGATTAACTTTTGAATCAAAATGGAAACATTTAAATCCTGCTTTTGCAATATGATCAAGCCTATCTGTAGTATTTCCACATATATGAAGGATAGTTGGACCATTTATTAGTTTATTGATCTCCTGATGCACTGGTAAAAGAAAATCTTTATAACAATCTCCGCTAACCAAATCACCTGTAGCATGGTCAGCCAGTGTTACAACATCAGCCCCTGCTTCAAATTGAGCATTAGCAAACATTATAGTTACAGCCTTCAATTTTTGCAAAAACCCCCGTACTTTTTCAGGGTCTAGGATAGTGTTTATTAAAAATGATTGGACTCCATGTAAGTGGTATGATAATGTCCAAGGCCCCATTACTTTGCCTACTAAACATAAATTATCCCCATAGTATTTTTTTAGTATTCTCAATGATTCTATAACCGTATGAATTGGAGGCCTTTCAAGAAAATCACTAGGTATAACTATCTGGCTAGGGTCCTCATATAGATTTTCTAAGACATCGGGCATTGAATCAACTTCGCCCCATCTCATTTTTGCTCCAAATGCCGCAGCTTCTTGTTGTACACTAAAGTAAGGAGCAATTGTATCAAACCCAAGCAATTCAAAACCTGTTGCAGAAAGGGTAGCCATTTTTTCCGGGTCTAAATGTGCATCAGGAAAAAAAGCACCACATTGCTCCATTGATTCAACAGTTGCCACTGAAGTAGGGTTGCCAACAGGAATGCGGTCAACTGGTTCCCTATTAAGTGCTTTTAAAACACGTTCTTTAGGCTTCATAGAATACATATTTAATCTTCCTTTCATTATGTTACAAAATTTACGCTAATTTTAAAAAACGTCTGATAAACATAGAATAACAATTTTAAACAAACATTGAAAGTATTAAAACACTAATAATACCTGTTATCCCCATTACAAGAGTTGTAGCGGTAACCGCCCAGTAACCTTCAGTTATGCTCATACCTGAAAACTTGGTCACTACCCAGAAGTAACTACCATTAGCATGAACTACTGTTACAGCTCCCGCACCAATTGCAAGAACAGCTAATTCAGGTGAAATACCCAAAGATGGTAACATAGGGGCTAATATTGCAGCAGTTGTTGTAATTGCAACTGTTGCCGAACCCTGTGCAGTAAGAATAAATGCCGCTATTAAAAATGGTAGAAGAACACCTGGTATTCCCCAAGCAGAAATAACTCCTCCCAGATATTCACCTACGCCCGTCATAGCTAGAACTCTACCAAAAGATCCTGCTGCTCCTGTCACCATTAAAATAACAGTTGCACGTTCAAGAGCACGGCCTACCCACTGATCTCGAACTTCTTCTGTATTAGGCGCCATTGTAAAAGCTATACCTGTACCTATAAGTAAAGCAATAGCTGGATGACCAATAAACGCAAGCAGCCCTCTTATAGAAGAATCATCGGCTAATAATTGATTGGCAAACGATTGAGCTATAATTAATACTATTGGTACAACTATTGGCACATAAGACATAAAAGTAGATGGTGTTTTAACTTTACTTTCCTCAGTTGTTGGCTGTGCAACATCATCTTCAGTAATAAATCTTGGAAACTTATTTCGAATAAATTTTGAATTTGCCCACATAACTGCAACCAGAATAGTAGGAATAGAAACTATAATACCATAAAGGACAACCTTGCCTAAATCAGCACCTAGTATACCCGCTGCTGCAATTGGTCCCGGGGTTGGCGGTACAAACACGTGAGTTGTTAATAGTCCAGCCATTAAAGCTGCTGATAACGTCATTACAGGAACTTTACCAACTCTTGAAATTGCTCTAAAAATTGGTGAAAGAATAACAAAGCCAGAATCACAAAAAACTGGAACTGAAACTATTCCACCTGTTATCCCCATTGCAAGCGGACTACGATTTTTACCTACTACTCTTAAAACAGATTTAGCAATCTTTTCAGAAGCACCAGTAGATTCTAGAATCTCACCAATAATAACCCCTAAAGCAATGACTATACCAATATAAGTCATTAACCCTCCAAATCCTTGGGTTACAGCATTGACAACTTCTAAAGGAGAATGTCCTGTCAAAAGCCCCATAAGTATAGATGTAATAATTAGGGCTAAAAAAGCATGTAGTCTAACTTTAGAAACTAAAAGTATAAGAAATAAAATCATCACAACAATTATAGCTAATAGTAATGGGCCACTCATAAATAATTCCTCCTATTTAATAATTTTTTGTTTATTAAATTTAAACTAGTCCTTACTAAAAATCACCACCTTCTTGAAAATAAATCATTAAGTAAAATAGTATTATTCATATTTTTCTATAAACTTTTATTTCTTTTAATATTTAAAAAAGCCTATGAACATAATGCACCCATATTACCTAATAAATTCTAGAAAAAGTGTGCAATAATGATACTTATTTGTTACCTCAATGTTTAATATATTTTAGAATGTTGTTACATGAGTTCCTAAAAAGGATGGGAACCGTCAACATCTTACAGCTTAAATTAATATGAAAGAAGCAATCCATGGGGGATTTATAAAGCAAAAAATATCCCCACTAACTGTCCTGTTAGCAGGGATATAAAGAGGAGGAGTGTTTGTTATTTAAATACTTTTCTTACATTGCTATAATCACCCATAGTAGCCTGATAAATATCATTGGTATTAATCTCAATAGGTTCAAACAAAGCACCTGACAGTATGATTTCTCCAGCTTTCAAAGACAAATTAAATTCAGCCATCTTGTTTGCCAACCAGGCTACAGCTAAAGCGGGCTGACCTAAAACAGCAGCACCAGTTCCAAATTTGCATATTTTACCGTTTTTTTCTAATACAACTCCGAGATACTTTAAGTTAACAAAGTTTATGGGGATGATATTCTCTCCAAGTGCTATCTTGGCAGCACATACATTATCAGCAATTATATCCATAATATTGCCCTTCCATCCAACATACCTGCTGTCAACTATTTCAAAGGCTGGAAATATTCCTTCTGCAGCCTGGAGCACATGTGAAATGGTAATCCCCGGTCCCCTTAAATCTTTTTTTAGTAAAAATGCCATTTCCACTTCCAATTTGGGCCTAATTAATTCTGTCATGTCAATATAGGCTTCTTCAGAAGCATTCATTGAATTGAACAGGTAGCCAAAAACCGGCCCGTTAAAACCCAGCTTTTCCTGTGCCTTTCTATTAGTCAATCCAACTTTTTTACCTATTACTATTTCCCCTTCAGCTACCTTCCTTTTTACATTATTAAATTGAATACCATATGCTTCATTTATTCCAATATTGGAGCAAACTATTGATATAGGCTCAATGAATTGGTGATTTTTTTCAGCATAATAGATCTTGTCTGAAATTTTTTTAATTGTTTTTTCCATTTTTCTTCAGCCTTTTTTAATTTCTTATTTAAAATTTTTTTGTAAACATACACCGTTTTCATAATATATTAACCGTTAATCCATTTTTCCCATTAAAAATGCCATGTTCAATTTATATCACGGAAACAATACTGATGGCAGCCAAAGAACTAGTTGAGGGAACAAAATAATAAGGATAAGACCTAAAATTTGCAAAGCCACAAAGGGTATGGCAGCACGATAAAGATCCGTTATTTTTATATTTGGTGGTGCTACCCCCTTTAAATAGAATAAAGCAGGACCAAAAGGTGGTGTTAAATATGCCATTTGCATATTCACAGCAAAAACAACACCAAACCATAAAGGATCAAACCCTAGCTTCACAATAACAGGTATTAATAGTGGGCCAGTCAGCATAAGTATCCCAATCCAATCAAGGAAAAAGCCCATGACAAAAAATAATACCTGTAATGAAATAAATATGCCCCATTCGCCTAATGGTATGGAATTAATTAAGCCCTCCAAAAATCTAGCACCACCTGCTCGTGTGTAAACAGCAATAAGAGCAGTGGCACCAAAAATTATCCACATTATCATTGCTGAGACTCGAACGGTTTGCAAAGCAGATTCTTTTAACATCTTGAAATCCAACTTCCTACGTATTAAAGCTACTATTAGAGCTCCAAAGCTCCCAACACCCGCCGCCTCTGTTGGTGTTGCAATTCCAAAAAAAATGCTTCCCATTACAGCAATTACTAAAAATATTGGTGCAATAAGGACTTTAAGAAGTGCTATTTTTTGCTTCATGGATGGTCTGGGTTCTCCACTGCTTAAAGCAGTTGGTCCCATATTAGGATTTAAGTAGCATCTTACTATAATGTATAAAATATATAATAAGGCAAGTAAAAGTCCTGGTACTAAAGCTCCAGCAAAAAGCCTTCCTACAGATACACCAGCAACCATAGAATATACAATAAACAGAATGCTTGGAGGAATTAAAACACCAAGAGACCCTGCCGCAACAATCGTCCCTGTGGACAAATTCTTGTCATATCCCCTTTTTAACATTTGTGGCAGGGCTACTAATCCCATTAATACTATTCCAGCACCAATAATTCCAACCATTGCTGCAATTATTGCACAAGCCACTACAGTTGCAATGGCTAATCCGCCCCGTAAGGAGCCTAACCATGTATAGAGACCTTCAAATAGCTCTTCTGCAACACCTATTCTTTCTAAAACAGATGCCATGAATATGAACATGGGAGCAGCAACAAAAGTATAGCTTCCCATTTGTTCAAATACTCTCATTAATATTAACGGGAAAAAACTTGGCCCCCACATGAATAGAGTAACTATGGTAGCAAGGCCTCCTGCTGCAAAAGCCATGGGCAATCCGGCCATTAATAAGCCTACAAATGAAATTATTATTACTATTGTCAATAATTCTATACTCACACTACCTCTCTCCTTCCTGTCCATTACCTTTAGGGTCTTGTGTTAAGAGATGCATATCTCGTATTAGCTTTACTATCCCTTGAAGTAAAAGCAAGGTAGCCCCTATAGGCAGGGCAAATTTGAAAGGGTATAGGGTTAAGCCCCATGCCGATCCGGTTGTTTCATTCATAAGATATGACTTCCATGCCCACTGGTATCCTCCCCACATTAATGCTAGGCAAAATAAAACAAATACGGGAAAGGTAATTATGGCAAGTATCTGCCTATTTTTTGGAGATAGCCTTTGCGTAACTGCTTCAACATTAACATGAGCATTGTGCAATAAAGCATATCCGGCAGATAGGGCATATACTGCAGCTAATGGATAAATTGTCAATTCGAAAACTACAGGAATAGGATTTTTAAACACGTACCGCATAACCACACCATAGGTAATTATAAATACAGCCGCAACTACAACAACGGCCATTAGTCTCCCCAGCCACTCATTAATTAGATCAACAATGTGCAATATGGATTTCACCACACTCATCTCCTTATAGTTAAACTAGGAGGGAAATATATTACTTTCCCTCCTATAAACTAAATACCGGGCAAAATATCGATTTTATTCAAGTCTATTCAGGCAGCGTACCAATCAACCTCATGTACTCTTCCAATTCTTTAACTAATCTGGCGGCTAGTTCGCTTTGATTAGCATATGAACGCCATAGATCCATAGCAATTAACTGTGCTTCTCTTAAATCTTCATCGGCCCACATGATATGCTCATTACCTGCAGCTACATATTGTTTAACTGCTTTGTAATCTTCCAATAAAGCGCCATATTCATGGTTCCAAGAAAATTCCCTTAATGCAGCCTCAAAAATAGCCTTGAGTTCATCTGATAGTGCATTCCAAGAATCCTTATTTACTGCAACATAAATAGTAGCTGTATTCTGGTGGGGTGAAGGCCATATAAGATATTTTGCTACTTCATGGTATCCTGCTGAGAAATTACCTGCTGGAGTAACCCATTCTCCTGCATCCACCACTCCTCTATCTAAAGCTGAGTAAACTTCTGCTGGTGGCAATACAACTGGTGCCGCACCCATTGCTTGGAAGAAATCTGCAGTTATACCTGGCGGTGTTCTTACTGATAAACCTCTAAAATCACTAACATTTCTAATTGGCTTGGTTGAGTGAAGGCTCTCTTGCTGCCAATATGTTACTCCAGGAATATATAGATTGTACTCACCATAGGCCTCTCTCATAATATCTATAACACCATAATCATAGAACCATGATGTAACCTGCCAACCCTCTGTAAGAGACATTGGAGGTGGAGCAAAAAGGTTAAAACCTACATCTCTACCTGACCACACTCCTGGCCAATCCATAGTCATATCTAATACTCCTTGTCCTGTTACTTCAGTTGATTCCCAATGGGGTACTACTGCGTCCCTTGGATGTACTTCTATTTCAAGCCGCCCACCGGATAATTCATATACCCTGTCGGCAAAATCAAGTACATACTGATGGTGTGGATGTAGCCCCGACCAGGTCCATGATTGAAAGTCCCACTTGTGCTTTTCAGTGGCCACTGGTGCCGCATTATCTCCCCCTGAAGTTTGTTTTGCATCGCCAGAGCCGCAAGCTGCCGCAAAAATAGCCAGCACCATAACCAAGACCAGGATCAACAGATTCTTTCTCACATCATTACCTCCTCAATTCATTTTATTATTCATTCGCCTATAATTTTTAACCCCTAAACTTAAAACTGCACCTCCTTGCATATTGGTTTTCTTACTCACTCAATTTTTTATACATTTTAGAACTTATGCACTTTACACCAATCCTATTTACTACTCAACTGTAATAGGATACCTGCCATATTTTTTTACAGCCTTGCCTAAAGCCAGCGCATTTTCAGGTAATACGTAGGATGCAAGGGAGTTTGCGCTGCTAACAATATAGCCTCCCTTTGGCCCAATGGTTCTAATGCGTTCTTTTACTTCTGCATCAGTTTCTTCTGGAGTTCCTCGAGTTAGTGTATAATCTAAATCTATATTTCCTACTATACAGACCTTGCTGCCATAGTCAGCTTTCATCCTGCCAATGTCCATTGCTGATGGCTGTATAGGGTGTATGCCATTCATGCCCAGGGTAAGAAGCTCATCTAATACTGGAAAAAGGTTTCCATCACTGTGGAAAATCCAGGGCTTTTTAATCTCGTCTGCAGCAATTTTCATATATGGCAGGAAAAACTCGCGAAACATGGATGGTGAAAACCAGGGACTCTTATTGTCAGCAATATCATCTGCAGCCCAGAAAAAGTCAAAGTCCATCTCATTTAAATACTTAACCACCTGGGCAGTCCATTCTGAATATCTTCTATGGACTTCTTTTACCAAGCTTGGATTATCATATATCATATAACAAAGCTCTTCAAAACCGATACTGTTAATAACTGGTGCAGGTCCTATTCTAATGCGGGCAAAAACTGCATAATCTTTTTTATACTTTGCTATCCAATTGGCAACCTTTTCATACCTCCTTTGATCATGAGGGTCAGGGAGGTACTCGTCCATTAGTGATAATGAGCTTTCATCCCTTATCAAACCTTTTTTAATAAAATTTCTACCCCCCACACCATGTTCCATTTCTGCTATCCATGGTGGTATAAAGTCAAAGGTTATCTTTTGAGGGTTATGGTATCCTTCATGTGATGTGCCACTTTTTATTACTTCCCCTGCCTCTGCAATCCCCCCTGAAGGGTATTCGTAGCCAAAAGCATCCAGGCCTAAAAGCTCACATAATTCATCTGGTGTGAAATCATCCCTCCCCATTAATTTCACCTGAAGTACTTCATCAATTGCACTTTCTGCGAAGGGAACTTGATCAGGTTCTTTTAATTTTAAAGCGGTCATAACACGTTCTCTAGAAGTCATTGAGGTTTTCATTACTATCCCACCTTTAATTGTTTCCTGAATTGTTGTATAATTTATTATATTTTAAATATTAATAGTTGAAAATGTAGCCATATTTGACATTGGTGTAGTTTTTTTTACTTTTTTGCAGTATATGATAAGATATATTAAAGCTTTGACGTTTAAGTATAAAAGGGAGTTTTGGTATGAAACATGAAATGACATCTAAAGAAAGAATAATGACAGCTCTGTTAGGCAAAGAGCTGCCGGACCGTGTGCCCTGGTTTGAAATGGAAATCGCTCTAGAATTTCAAGAAAAATTAATGGGAAAAAAATCTTATACACCTGAAGAGTTTGCCTTGAAAATGGGAGTTGATGCTATAGGTTCAACCCTTCCCTGTGTTGAATTGAATTTTTTTCCTCCTACATTGGCTCCAAAACTCACATATAATGGCACAAGCACCCATGGAGAGGGCATACTAAAATCTAGAGATTACCTTCATCTATTGCAGTTGCCTGAACCTGCTGCAGCATTTAAATATCTGCAGATAAAAGAATGGCTGAATAGTACCAGCCGCAACCTGGCTGTTTATGCCAAATTAAGGTTTGGGTGTATCTCAACCATTCTTAGCATGGGTTTAGAGAACTTTGCGTTAGCATTACATTATGACATTAGTTTTATTGAGGAAGTATTTTATAAATACAGCAGCTGGTGCGAAAAAATTATTGATATTATTAATGAATTGCCCTTTGATTTTTATATTGTTGCGGAAGATTTGGGTTTCAGCAAGGGACCATTTATGTCCCCTGGGACCTTTAAAAAAATGTTTCTGCCTACCTTCAGTAGGCTTGCCGGTAAACTCAATAAACCCTGGGTCCTTCATAGTGATGGGAATATCCTTCCCCTTTTAGATGACCTGCTCACATTAGGCTTTTCAGGCCTTCACCCTATAGACCCTAGCTGTATGGACCTGGCCTTCATGAAGAAAAAATATGGGTCTGAAATATGCTTGATTGGAAATGTGGACATACGCCATACATTAACAAGTGGAACACTGGAAGAAGTAGAACAAGAAGTTTATGAAAAGATAACGCTGGCAGCCCCTGGTGGCAGGTATATATTAAGCAGTGCCAACTCCATAACAAATTACTGTAAACTAGAAAATGTATTAGCAATGGGTCAGGCGGTAAAAAAATATGGAAAATACTAATTATGAAAAAATAATCAACGCCATCTGCCAGGGCAGCATTGAGCTTACAGTTGCCTTGCTAGAAGAGCACATAAACAGCAGCGAATCTGTTAATGCAACTGAGATAATTTCTCAAGTATTTATACCTGCAATGGAAAGAATTGATGTCTTATTTGAACAAGGTAGTCTTTTTATAACCGATGTAATAATAAGCTCAAAGGCCATACAAGAAGGCTTCAAAAAGCTTAAAGCCATGGATAAAACTAAATTTGCCACTCCATATGCCAGAGTGGTCATAGGAACAATAGAAGGGGATATCCATGACATTGGCAAAAACATTATGAAAATGGTACTTGAGGCATCTGGGTTTGATGCAATAGATTTGGGAGTTGACGTTTCCCCTAAAAAGTTTTTGGAAGCGGCAACCTTTTACAAGCCTGATGTGGTTTGCATTTCAGCCTTGCTCTCAAGCTGTAAAGATAAAATTTCAGAAACAGTTAAAACATTCCAAGAGGCTGGAATTAGTGACACTAGAATAATTGTAGGTGGTGCTCCCTTTACCAGACAGGTAGCAGAAGATGTTAATGTTGATGGTTATGCTACAGATGCCTTTGATGGCATCAAGCTCATTAAATCATTGGTTGAAAAAAAATTATGTACTGCCAGCACCTATTCTCATGAAGTAAACTTAACTAATCTAGATGGGTTTTGTAAAACTATTTCCCAATTACTTGGAATAGAGATAGCTCTTCACCATAACCACATGGATACAAGAGACTATCACAAGATTTCAAACTTAAAGCTTGATAATTATTTAGACTATTTAGACCAGGGGATTATAAATCTAGGCTATGTAAATTCTTGTGACAATGGATATGCAGAGCTTATTATACCAGTATTTTTCAAAGAAGAGCTGCTTTCATATATTGTTGCAGGTCATTTTGAATTAGAAATGAGCAAAAATACAGCTGCGGCCCCTTGCCTGCTCAATGGCTCCAGCAAGGCAGAAATTACCATTGAAAAGATTAGCAACCTAAACAGTATTATCAACATACTTAAAGAGCTTATATCAGCCAAGGCAGAGAAACTACTAATCAATACCCAGGTAAATAATTACTACAAGTATTTACACAGCTTTGTACAAAAACAATCCCAATTAGAATTGCTGGCTAAGGATGCAGAGTTAAAAGCTTTACAGGCCCAGGTCAATCCACACTTTTTATTTAATACATTAAATACAATAGCTAATGTAGCCCTTTTTGAAAAGGCTAGTAAAACTCACCAACTATTAAATGCAATAGCAAAACTTCTCAGGTATACCTTACAGAGCGTTGCAAATATTGTGACAATTAATGATGAGGTAAAAATAATCAATTCTTATCTGTTTATTCAATCCTTTCGTTACAACGATAGATTACAATATAATATTGGCCTGGATGATAGCATAAAACATGCAAAGATTCCCTGCATGATTATTCAACCCCTTGTAGAAAATGCCATTATTCATGGCGTCGAACCTTTAAAAATAGGGGGGCGAGTGGATATAATAATCCAGCTGGTTAATGACTATATAAACATATTCATAAAGGATACTGGAGTGGGTATCCCTTCAAATAAAATTGAAGAAATCAACAGGTTAAAAATTGATAAGACAGGGACAAGCCAGGTCACTGGCCTGGGAATTGATAATGTTTATAGAAGACTTGTTCAGTTTTTTGGTTCTGAATGCAGCCTTGAAATTAAGAAAAATGAACCAAAAGGTACTTGTATTAAAATAGTGCTTCCGTTTATAGAATGATTCCGGGAGGTCATAAGCTCATGAAAATACTAATCGTGGATGATGAATCACTAGAAAGGAAAGCCTTAAGATATAAAATCAATTCTCTTCTAAGCAACGACGTTTCCTTTCAGGAAGCTTCCACTGGTTTAGATGCTATTAATATAGCAAATACATTTTCCCCTGACATATGTTTTATTGACATAAGAATGCCTGAAATGACAGGCCTGGAGGCTGCTCCACAAATATTGAAGTCATGTCCTAAAACGTCAATAGTAATTATTTCTGCATATGATGAGTTTATATATGCTCAGGAAGCAATAAGATTTGGTGCAAAAAATTATCTTTTAAAACCTGTTGAAACTGGTGAACTAAAACAGGTTATAGCTGACTATAAAAAAGGTAATGAAGAGCAGACAAGCTACAGCAAAATTCAAGAGGATTTAAACCATGCATCCATTAAAGTAGCCATTAAATATATTGAGGCTAACTTTAATAGAGACATCTCCATGAAAGAAGTATCAGGAAAGGTTTATTTAAATCCCAGCTATTTCAGCAGGCTTTTCAAGCAGGAAACTAATCAAACTTTTAGTGAGTTCCTTGCTGATACTCGTATTAGAGAGGCCAAGAGACTCTTAATTGATACTAGTTATTCCGTTAATTTAATAGCAGAGCTAATTGGATACAAAGATGCCAAGTACTTTACACAGATCTTTAAACAAAAAACCGGTATTACACCCAGTCAGCACCGACAAAATTCTTTAATTATAGGTAATAGATAAACGGTAAAACATAAAAGCATAACCTTGCCGCTGTTGTCGCTGGGGCAGGGTTATGCTTTAAGTTTAGATTGGCAAAACAAATTAGACTACTGCCTTCAGCTTATCTCCCAGCCTTTGATCCAAAATCTTGTGAATTCTTGCTTTTACCATGGAATAGTTATACTGGTCTGCAGGAGATAGGGGCTGCTTGGGTCTACCCATGTTAAATCCCCGCACATCAAGGGCAGCTTTAAAACCTATGGGAAAGGGCAGGGCAAACATTGCCCTTATCAGGTTAAGAACAGAAAACTGCAGCTGCTGGGCAAGGTCATGATCCCTTTGCTTCCAGGCTTCATAGATGCCTGACATGATTTCAGGAACTATACCAACAGTAGCAGACATGGTTCCCTTTGCTCCAGCCATTAATCCTGCAAGAAACATTTCTTCTCGGCCTATTAGGATATTAAGGTCTTCACCTGCAATTTTTATTTTATCCATGAAGTGCATTAAATCAACCATGCTGCCGCTGCTGTCTTTCATGCCTACTATGTTGTCCATTCTGCTCAGCCTTTTTACCACGTCATAGCTTATGGGCTGTGCAAATAGGGGTATGTTATATAATACTATTGGAAAGTCTGGTACTGCTTTTGCCAGCTGGGTATAATGTTCTTCCATTATTTCCTGGGAAGAGGGAAAGTAATAGGGAGGTGCGACAACTACTGATTGGCACCCTATGGCTTTTGCTGCCTTGGTTAGTTCTATACATTTGCCTGCACAGCTTTCTGCTGTGCCTGGCACTACCGGCACCCGGCCTTTTGCTTCGTCTACTATGATTTCCATTACTTTGACCTTTTCTGCAAAGCTCATATGGATGAATTCTCCACAGCTGCCCAGGGGAAATAGTCCGCTTACTCTGCTGTCTATGAGCCAGCTGACATATTTTCTCAGCTCTTCTTCGTTTACGTTTCCATTATCATCAAAGGGTGTTACCATTGCCGGGTATATGCCCTCTGGTTTGAAAAATTTGTCTTTAGTGTTCAAGTTTAACCGCCTCCCATTATAGGAATTAGGGCCAATACGTCTCCGTCTGCTAGTTGTTTGTTTTCTATGGGTGTTTTTAGTGTTCTCCCATTTAGCATCAGGGCAAATCTGTTATTTTCCAGGTTTGTGCGCAACGGCCAGTTAATTTTTTCTTCTATTTGTTTTAAGCTTTCTGTTAGGTCTTTTTCTACCTGCAGTTCCAGTTCTTTTACGCCTATTTCGTTGGCTGCCATGGCAAAGAATTTGATTTTTATGTTAGCTTTATTCATTAGTCATCAGCTCTAATTCTTGTAATTTTTCTGGTGTGGGTCTTCCCTGTCTATCCCAGCCTCTAATGAGGTAGTATTCTGCCAGCATTTCTGTCAGTGGCACTGTGTGACCTTTTGAGGGTCCTTCCTGTAAGGCTTCTTTTATAAGGCGTGGCGGCAGGTTATCATCTGCTGCTGTAATCCCTTCTCTTAGGTTAAAGAGCCGGGTCAGATTGTTTATTCTTTCCCCTATTTTTATGAGCTTTTGGGCTGATGAAAAGTTATTTTGTCCTGTAAGGGTGTAAAGCAGGTCCGTTATCTGGTTTGGTCCTAGTGCAAATATGGCAAAGAGGCAGATGCCAAGGCTGTCTATTACTGTAAACCAATCTTGCTCGTTTTTTACTAGTTCTGCTTTGAATTCGCTGGATAAGGGGTCTATCCTCTGGTTGCTGCTTAAAAGTTCTGTTTTTACTGGAAAGGCACTTAAATGGCAGCCTCCTCTATCACTTGTGGCATAGGCCAGGCCCATGCCAAAGGCTCCACGTGGGTCATAGGCTGGTAATTCCAGGCCTTTTACATGCATTGCAAAGTGTTGGCTTTCTGGGCCTATTTCTTTAGATGCTCTTTTTACTCCTTGTCCCAGGATCTTTCCAAAGCCTTCTTTTTTTCCTATTAGATGTATTAAGTTAATAATTGCCTCATCATTTCCAAAGCTCAGGTTAAAGTCTATTTGTTCTTTTTTTATCAGGCCTTTTTCGTAGCATTCCATGGCAAAGCCTATGGCATTGCCTGCGGAAATTGAGTCTATGCCATAGTAGTCACACAGGTATTCTGCATGGACTACTGCCCCCATGTCACTGTTGCCGCACTGGGCTCCAAAGGACCATACGTTTTCGTATTCTGGACCTTCCACAAATTTATCTTTGTATTTTCCTGTTTTAACTGTGGAGTATTTTGAGCAGGCGATGGGACATGCAAAGCATGATCTGTCTTTGTCATAGATTTCTTTTGCAAGATAGTGTTCATCTACTTCTTCTGCTCCAGGATAGGTTCCTCCTTGAAAGTTTTTTGCCGGCAGTGCGCCTCCTTCTCGGATATAGGAGTAAATGCCGCTTGTGCCGTATTTTGGTCGTGAGCCTCCTGTATCTGGATTTATTGCTATTTCGTTTTTTGCCTCCCTGTTTGCTATCATAAATTCATGGTAGTTATGGATTTCTATTGGGTTGCTGCCTGAAACTGCTATGGCTTTTAGGTTCTTTGAGCCCAATACGGCTCCTGCTCCTCCCCTGCCGTAGGCCCTGCCTTCTGCTATGACGGCTGCCATCAGGACCTGTTTTTCTCCTGCTTCTCCAATGCTTGCTGCTTTGTATTCTTTGCCGTGTTTGTTTTTTAGCCATGTATTGGTACTCAATGCATCTGTTCCCCAGAGGTGGCTGCAGTCTTTGATATGTATCTGGTTGTTGTTTATTAGAATATATACTGGCTTGTCTGCTTTGCCTGTGATTTTTACCAGGTCATATCCTGCTGCTTTAAGTTCTGGGCCGAAGGTTCCCCCACAGTTAGAATCCAGCCAGATGCCTGTTAAGGGGCTTTTGGTTATGATTACTGATCTTGAGCTTGCTGGTGCCAGGGTTCCTGTTAATGGCCCCGTGGCAAAGATTATAATGTTTTCTGGTGATAGGGGGTCACAGTTAGATGGTAATTGGTCATATAGTATTTTTGCTCCAAAGCCTTTGGCCCCTAGATAATTTTCTATCAGGGCCTGTGGTAGCTCTTCAATTCTATGGGTCCTGTTTGTCAGGTCTATTGTTAGTATCCTGCCTGCGTATCCTGGGGTTTTTGTCATCTTGCTTCACCTGCCTTTGTTAGGGCCTTTGTTGGGCACCAGTTTATGCATTGATATGCTCCGTTGCATCTGTCACAAAAAAGTGGGTATTGTCCGTCTGTTGGCAGTTCTCCAAAGGGACAGGCTGTACTGCAGTCCAGGCAGCCTGTGCAGGCTTCTTGTTTAAATGCCAGGTTGTTGTCTCCATCCAGGTCCAGGGCATTTTCCTGGCATACTTTGATACAGGGCTTTGCTCCACAGTTTCTGCAGACTTCTACTTTGCCTGTCTGGGGCCAGTCATCTCGATAGCGGATTCTGGCTTTTTTTGTGTTTATTTTTCCTTCATGTTCCATTGAGCATATGACTTCACATATGCTGCAGCCTACACATTTGTCTTTGCTGAATTTTAGCAAGCTAGCACCTCCTACTATTTCTGTAAAAGTTATTATCTTTGTTTTTGTTAATTTAAGGATATAGTTTATCACCAACATACCCTAGTCTTTTGGATATTTCTAGAGCTGTTTTTGTTACTAATAAGCTATAAGAATTTAATGTGTTCTCATAGTTAGTAGCTAAAGCAGCTATGCTTATGGCAGCTATGGGCTCCATGTGACTATTGTAAATGGGTGCAGCGACACAGCAGACATCCACTTCACTTTCTCTCATATCAATGGAAAAGCCCCTTTTTCTGGTTTCCGCCAGGTCTTCAAGAAGAGAGCTAAAGCGAGTAATAGAAAACTCTGTTCTTGCAAGTAATTGACCACCTCCAGTTATCTCTTTAACCCTGTCTTCAGGGTAGGCAGCTAACAAGGCCTTTCCCAGGCCAGTACAATGCATGGGGTACCTGGATCCTAGCACTGCAGTAGTCCTTATAAGTCTAGGACCCTCCACTTTATCAAGGTATACCACATCTCCATTGTCTTCTACAGCCAAAAATACTGTTTCCCCTGATGTTAAACTCATTTTTTCCAGTAGAGGCCTTGACTCTGTATGGAGATCAGCCTTGGACAGGTAAGCTGCTCCAGCTTCAAAGGTTTTTATGCCAATTTTATAATTTTTAAGATTTTTGTCGTGTACCTGTAAATACTGCTTGTGAACTAGTGTATAGACAAGCTCAAATGTGCTGCTTTTAGGTATCCCCAGGGCTTTACTTATTTCTGTAATTGTCAATGGCCCTTCTGCCCTGGCTAGTAAACTCAAAACATCTAAGGCACGCATTGCAGATTTGTTAAGTTTTTCTACCATAACAACTCTCCTGTTCGCTATTTCGAATTTGGTTCGCTATTTAGAATAATAATTCTCCTCTTGCAAAAATAATCCTGCTTGTGAATTGCACTTTTTTCAAAAAAGATTTGAATATAAAACAAAACTTGGCTTGCGCCAGTAGTTCTAGCATTTTAATGCGTAGAAATACCAGTCCTTTAGGGCGCCAAGTCCTTGACGTCGGTGGAAGCCTTAGTCTTTGTGAATACTATCTACCTTGTGGAACTTATATTTTCTGATAGTGTAAGATAAACCCAGACTAAGTTCATCTGGGTTCATCTTTATAAAAAAACTCCATCTTATATAAGACTGGGCAGCCATGTAATGATCTGTGGGAATAAAGCAAGTATGACTAAAGCAATTAATTGAATCAATAGAAAGGGGAATGTAGCTTTATACAGCTCCATGGTTGGTACATCAGGCGGGGAAACCCCTTTTAAATAAAAAACAGCATAAGCAAATGGTGGAGATATATAAGACGCTTGAATCATCACAGCAAACATTATTCCAAACCAGATGGGGTCAAAACCAAGAGAATAAACTAATGGTGTAAATATAGGTACTCCAATTAGCAGAACACCATAAGAATCAATGAACATGCCCATTATCAGAATAATGAACAGTATTATACTCAGTATGGCCCATCTATTCATATCTAATCCCAGCATGAGCTCTGAGATTAATCTACCACCACCCAGTCCCAGGAAAACCGCTGTAAACATTGATGCACATAGTATTATCCACATGATCATAGCAGTTGTTTTCATGGTAACAAAGCAGCTTTCCTTAATCATATTCCAGCTTAACTTTCTATGAAACAAGGCTATAATTGCTGCACCTAATGCACCAATAGCCGCAGCTTCTGTTGGAGTTGCAAGACCGAATAGAATTGAGCCCAGGACTGCCAATATCAGGCCTAGTGTAGGTGCTATTGACTTAATAGTCATCATTAGTTTTTGTGAAGCATTATATTTATCGGCTTCCTGTTGGGGTATTGCAGGACCATAGTTAGGATTAATAGCACACCTGATGGCAATGTAAGCAATATACATAAAGGCAAGCAATAGGCCTGCTCCAATACCACCGGCAAATAATTTAGCTATGGAAATCTGTGCCTGGGCACCATATATTATTAAAATAATACTTGGAGGAATTAATGTCCCCAAACATCCCGAAGACATAACAGAGCCTGCTGCCAGTCTAAGATTATACTTATGCTTTAGCATTGTAGGCATAGCCAGCATACCCATTACTGTAATTGAAGCTCCTATTATACCTGTGGAAGCAGCAAGGAGTGTACATATTACAACTGTAGTAATTGCTAGTCCTCCCTTGAGTTTACCAAGAACTATATACATGGATTCAAACAAGTCATCGGCAGCTCCTGACCTCTCTAAAATTGCGCCCATGAAAATGAAAAGTGGAATAGCAACATAAGCAATGCTGGTTGCAAGATTAGAAAGGGTTCTTATAAACATATTAAGGACCCCCATATTCCCCCATAAGGTCACACCAAAAATAATTGCTAAACCTCCCAGGGTAAAAGAAAGTGGATGTCCCAGCAGCAGAACTAATAAAAAGACAGAAAAGACAATTAAGATTATACTTATGTCCATTATATTCGTTCTCCTTTAACAATAAATATTAAATCTCTAAGCCACTTTGCAAAACCCTGCAGCAGCAGCATTATAAATCCTATAGCAAATAGTATTTTTAACGGCCAAAAAGGCGGTGCCCACAATGTATAAGTTCTTTCATTCACCGAGATTGAATACAATGCATGAAGAGTTCCCTTGTATGTCATTACTATTGCAAAAACAAAAAATATACAAGTAAACAATATAAGGTCAAGCCAGGCCTTTTGCTTGGGAGTCAATCTATGATAAATTACATCTGTTCTTACATGCCCATCATTTTTTAGCACCCATGCTCCTCCCATAACAAAGTGAGCTCCATACAGCAGCATGACCAATTCCCAGTTCCATATGGTTGGCGCCTCAAGTACATATCTCCTAAAAACCTCTATAACCTGGAGAATAACCATTAATATTACGATAAAACTAAATGCTTTTCCAACGTTTTCACTAATTTTGTCAATGCTGGACAACACCTTGGCTAATGCATTTAGCATTTTTATTCACACCTCTTTCTCCAAAGGATTTATTACAGGCATCATTGGTTAAACCATGATGCCCGTAATTTATAATCTTAAAGGTTGCTAGTCTAGTTCAAATCCAGCCATTTCCTCAGGCGTTAAGCCCCAGCCCCACCATCTAGAAATATCCTTGTATGGATACCATAGTTTCATGAATTCATGTTTTGATTCTAGAGCTTCACGAGTAAGTCCGCCATGGGTTTTAATATCCTCCAACTCTATTTCATACATTTGAGCCCTCATTTTCGGCCACTGTTCTTCTGACATTCTGATAAATTCCATTTTTGCTTGTTGTTCTAGTTCATTCATAGCAATAGCACTCCTATATTGACTTTTTGTTAAGTGTTGAAATTCTCGTGCTTGAAACCCAAGTTTTACTATCATCTGCAGGTCAGGGGGAAGCTGATTCCATGCATCTTTATTTACTACAACAGTGGTTACAAAGTGTACATTCCAAAAGTCGGGCCAGATGCCATATTTGGTAACATCAGTAAGGCCAAGACCCACATTGTAATCCAGATTACCAAATTCAGCCATGTCAACTGCTCCAGTTGCTAGTCCAGTAAATACTTCTTCTAATGGCAGGGTTATAGCTGCAACACCATTTTTCTCCAACAGCCTTGGATCTGATGTCCTAAACGTCTTACCCCTCATTTCCTCAATTGTTTTAAAGGGTTCATTAGCCATTAAAACTTCTGTGCCCCAGACTTCTGCTGCAATAAATTGTAAATTCAACTTGTCAAATGCTTTCTGCATTATTTCCCAACCACCATGCTCATAAAGCCAAACATATTTGTCAACTGCATCCATGGTCATGTTGCCTGTGCTTAGTGGTAACAATGCATATTCAATTCCTCTAGCATACACAGGCCAGCTTGAATGCATTTCAAATACTCCATCTCCACAAGCTTGAAAACCTTCCATACTGCCCACGAAAGTTCCATTAGGGTGCACCTCTATCTTTAAACGTCCATTACTTGCTATATATATCTCTTCAGCTGTTTTTACATTTTGCTCAAAATCACTTTGCCCGGGGTTATGGATTACCTGCATCCTCCAGACAAATTCTGGTCTCTCTGCAAATCCAGTTGATGATGATCCTTGAGAAGCACTTTGGTTTCCTCCACCGCATCCTGATAGTGCAAGGATAAATACAGTTAGCAATATTATCAAAACAATCATAGAATGCTTTTTCATTGCATTTGAGCCTCCTTCTTATTTTTAAAAATCCACTACTATTGGTTTTGTTAGATTACGCTAAATATTAATCGGGTATTTCCCATATTTAAAAGTAGTTTCAACCATGGCTTTATAATTCTCTATTGGTACATATGAAGGGACAGAATTACTAGCCCCAACACAATACCCGCCACCAGGAGCTAGATAGGCTATTCTCTCCTTTGTTTCGGCGATGACCTCTTCAGGTGTACCTCTAGTTAATGTATACCCTAGGTCCAGGTTGCCCATGATACACAACTTGCCATTAACCGTATCCTTTAGCTGGTTAATATCCATTGCCTTTGGCTCAATTGGATGAATAGCATTAAAACCTATGTCAACTAAATCATCCAAGATGTCCCATAGTTTTCCATCTGAATGATATATGAAAGGCAGAGATCGTAGTTTGCATTCTTTGCTGAATTTTTTATACCAGGGGAACAAATATTTTCTCAAGTGCTCAGGAGACACCATCAAGGCTTCTGCATAGGCAATGTCATCTGGCATCCAAACTGCTTGCACAACATCAGTGTGCTCTAAAACCCTTTCTAAAACTTTAAACTGTATCTCTCCGAGTTTGTCAAATAGTCTTTGGACTAGGCCTGGTTGATCATACATGGACATGCAGAAATGCTCAAATCCCATTAACATCCAGGCGCATGTAAAGATTTTTCCTGAGGTAGTAATAACCTTCATATTGTCTGGCAGCAATTTTTTAACGTCTTCATATTCTGAGTAATCAAGGTCATCAGGGTTAGGCCAGTTATACTTTTCAAAATCCTCTTCAGTTTTTATAACTCCTTCATGGAGATTAGCCCAATCTCTCTCCTCTATGCCGTCTTCATAAAGACTTGTTTCTGTTTTTGTTTTTTGAACAGATGTGCCTTCTAATACATGACCAGGTTCAAGCAAACCCTTGGACAATAAGATATAGTCATAACCAGCTGCCGCCCAAAATTCCACATCATCCTTTAATCCTTCAACCTTTTTACCCATATATGCATTCTTTATCTTAGGGTCAATAATTAGTTCTGCTAAAGGTACCCTGTCAGGTTCAGAACAATATAACGCAGTTTTAATTCTTTCAAAATCTGGTTTGTCAGGTCTATTAATCATTTAGCAAGCACCTCATTTTTTTAAATTTATTAACAATTTATTATGGCGTTAAAATAAATCCAGCTGCTGTTAAATCGCACACCTCCTTGCTTTGCGGAATATTCTTACTAATTAGAATATACTGCAAAAAGAATGCCAGTCTATATGGACTGGCTATCAATGGCTAAGCAGGTGCCGTTGATTACTATTGTAATCACGAAAACAGCAAATTTCATCTTTTTATTGTCACTTAAATGTATTATCCCGAACATAAATATACTCACTTGAGCACTATTGTACTCAGGTGTTGTTAATAAATATTATTTATGCAGGGCATTTAAATTAATCATGTATCTGCCAGGTTGTACTTTTTCATTTTCTTAACTACACTTGACTGGGAAATCCCCAGGGCCTCTGCTGTTTTTCTTGTGCTCCTGGTTTCTTTGTATGCATCATGTATTATTTGTTTCTCTTTTTCTTCTAAAATAGTTTTCAAGGATGCTTTTTTAACTAAATTATATTTATAATCATTTAGTTCATCCACTGCATTATGCTTGAAGCTTTCAACGCCAATACAATCATCAATTGATGTCACTACTAGTCTTTCAATAGTGTTTTCTAATTCTCTAATGTTGCCTGGCCAGTCATAATTTAAAAATTGATTGATTAAATCGGGATGAAGCCATTTTTGAAAACCATATTTAGAGTTAATCTTATTTAGGAATTCATTGGCTAAGGGAATTATGTCCTCTTTCCTGTTTCGAAGAGGAGGAATTTCTATAGGGACTACATTTAACCGATAAAAAAGATCCTCCCTGAATCTTTTTTGTTTAACCATTTCCATAAGATCTCTGTTAGTAGCTGCAATAATTCTTACATCTAACATTATAGTGCTCTTGCCGCCAATTCTTGTAATTTCCTTTTCCTGGATAGCCCGCAGAATTTTCACTTGTAAGCTTAAACTCAACTCGCCAATTTCATCTAGAAATAGTGTGCCTTTTTGGGCCAGTTCAAACAAACCAGGTTTTCCTTCCTTAAGGGCACCTGTAAAAGCCCCGTATTCATAACCGAACAGTTCAGTCTCCAATAAGTTTTCCGGTATTGCACCACAGTTTATTTTTATGAAAGGATTGTTTGCCCTTTTGCTAGCCCTGTGAATTAATTGAGCAAGCAGCTCCTTTCCTACACCAGTCTCCCCAAGTATTAATACAGATGAATCTACTTGTGCCACATGAAAAGCCAGTTCAAGCTTATGGTTCATTTCAGGATTTTTAGTAATAATCTGTTTGAAGTTCTGCCTTGATCTTAATAGCTCCAACTCATGAAAATATCTATTCTGGGTTTGTTCGCTTTCTGCCAATTTAGCCTTAAGCTTATTTAGTTCTGTTATATCCCTTGCCACATTTACAACACAAGTTATCTGGTTGTTGTCATCAAACACTGGCACGCCAGTTAGAAGGAGTTCCCTTCCACAACGCACATCAATAATTGTTACCTTTGATCTTCTTTCCATCACTAGAGGGCTAATAGCTTTTTGAATGTAACCCTCCTGAATTAATCTATTTACATGCTTGCCTAGATAATCTTCATTAGTAATACCAGTTAGGCGCTTATATGCTTCATTTACCCTGATAACATAGCCATCTTTATCTACAAGAACTAAGCCATCATCCATGGATTCAATAATTGTATCTAATTCCCTGTTTATTTCTTTTACATATGACAACTGTTTAGATAGTTTTTCTAAATCACCAATGTCTCTAAAAATTGAAATGGCCCCTACTATATTGTTGCCCTCTAAAATAGGGCTCCTATCAGATACTATGGTTCTCCCATTGATTTCTAATCTTTGATTTGTCTCAGCTTTACCACTTTTTAAAACTTCTAACAAACTTGAGTTAGGTATAAGACTTATTATGCATTTGCCAATTGCCTTATCTCTGCTGTAACCTGTTATCTTTTCTGCTGCTTTATTAAAAACGACAATTTCGCCTTTTTTATCAACAACAATAACTCCAGTCACAATAGCATCCCAGAACTGGTCATTTAATTTCATATGAAGCAATAGCGTTCACCTCCCATATACCAATCTAATAGGTCATTAATATTTTGTCGTTTATCCAATTTTCTGCATTCTTTTTATAATTCCTTTTTTGTCACCAACTACCAAGATATGAGAAAAGCAGACCTCATGGCCTGCAAAAAGTTCCCTTATTTACCGCAGCACTTCTTGTATTTTTTGCCGCTGTTACATGGGCATGGTTCATTTCTTCCTATTTTAGTTTCTTTAACTATTGCATTAGCTTTATTTGATGGTTTGGGTTTGGGTTTGGGTTTGGGGTCAATTTTGGTCGAATCTAACCTCTGACTAAAATTCTGATTAAATTTCTTTTGGTTTTCTTTAAAACAATACCACCAACCCATTTCACCGTTAATATCTCCAATTAGTTGTGCATGTCTATCTGACTTTTTATCTTCAAGGTAAGCCTCTTTACCAATACCTCGTCCCATTAATATATCGTCCAGGTCAATTATTGTTTCATCAACCAGATGATTTTTATAAGCCCACTTTATTTCCTCTATGGCTTCTTCTGGATATAAATCAGTTAAGCCGTTTATTATACCATCCATGACTTCAAGATCATTTTCTTTAGCCTTTTTTATCAATAGATTTTTCAAATAAGTTATTACTTCTTCTCGCTTCAATATCCCCTGCAAAGCTAACACTACTAATGCATTTATTCCTTGCCATCTCACATATTCATCAACTTCTTTATTCTCTATCAAATCATAGATCAATCTTGTATTACCATTATAAACTGAAGCAATAATTCTTCCTAAGTCTTCTGTGATTGTATCTCCATATAATTCATGTGTAATTTTTCCGGGCAGTTTGGCAATATCAATAATTATTTCAAAAAAGTCTTTAATCTTGAATTGGGCCAGCAAAAAAGTTGCATATACATGGATGAAATAATCATCCTCTAAATATTTTTGGTAGTTGTCTCGAACATCTTTCATAATATTCAATAGTTGGGGAATAGCTTTGTCTTTCTTATTAATTATTTCTGCTAATTCTTCTTTGTGGAATTTTTCTTCAAAATATGTTATCTTACCCAACAGCTCCATAATATCTATAGTGTCATCGTTTAAATCATCATTATCACGTAAAGATTTTTCTTCTTTAATTTTCTTTAAAGCATGTCTCATTTCATCTATTACCTCTATGTCAATAGAGTTATCTTTTAAAAACTCCTCTGCCCTTTTAATTGCCTCTTGCATAAACCAACTGGCTTTACGTGTTTCATTTTTTGCTAAATATGTATAAGCTAATCCTTCAAACCCAGCATGATGTTCAGGTTGAGACAAGCATAGTTTTTTGTATAGATTCTCTGCTTTTTCTAGCTCTCCCTTTCTTAAAAATTCTTTAGCTTCATTCTCCCATTCCCAGTCATTTTCCTGATAGGGCTTAATTTTTGGAAATTGTTTTTTGATTTCTAATAAATAATCCATATTATATTACCTTCCTTTTATTGAGTATTAAAGTGTAATGGAATTTCAAGCTTGACCTCAAGTACTTAAAATTCTAGTTCTGTTCCCACCTGAAGCAGATCAATGTATCGTTTATAAAAGAACTTTCTATTTCTATGAATCCTTGAATCATAATTAAGCAAACCGAGATCACAGAACTCGGATATTAGAGAATTTGCAGTTGGATATGTAGCACCTAAAATTTTGGCTACCTTAGCTGTTGTTACTATAGGCTCCTCGAAAAGTCTTTCTAGTAGTTTTAGTCCATTCGAAGGATTTCTAGTATTTCCAATAAGCCTAGCATGTTCTTCTTTTAAACTAAGAATTTTTTTTGCAGTCTCTGTTAAACATGATGTGCTCGGTGATTTCTAAAAAGGTGCCTGTGACACAACGGTCATACTGTTTGTTTTTATATGAATTTAATATCCTTCACCATTAGCCCAGCTATCAATCCAAAGTGTGAAGGAGATTTAGGTCTTGCAAAGCACTCTCTGCGGGGGGTAGCCCAATATAATCTATGACCCTTAGTTCCTTGCAGTGCAGGGGACTAGGTTTTTTTTGTTTTTTCTTCATTGAGCCTGTTAGGCATCATATATGACACAAAATTTTAAAACTGCTGTGTATTTGCTGTGTGCTCATAGGCATATTTAGGGGCAAGTTATTTTCATAGAATTTGGTGTAATCTATGGAACCCTTTTTATCAAAGACCATATGTTCACTTGATTTCGATTTTCCCCAAGAGCATTCTAGAAAATTTTTTTGAATTTAATTCGTACCTAACACCCCGCCCTTTAGTACCGATCTTTGTAAGCAAGGGTTTATGAGACTCACATAGCTTTGATAGTAATTGACTGACGGTTAAAGTATCCTCAATTCCTAATAATAGTCTTATTTGACTATTTGAAATGGATTTATATTTTTTTGCCGCTACTAATATTAGTTTCTCTTGTTCGGTTAAATCTAACTCAGCAAATTTGAAAAGCCACTCTTTATCATCTTCATTAATGAAATGCTGCTGAGACAAAGTAATAGAAAACTGATACCTTCCATGATCATTCTCAATTTTAGGAAGTTCAAATTTCATTTCTTGCCAACTATGAATAATCTTCAATAAACCAGTTCCAGCTATTTCAGCCCAACCAACTAATCGAAAAGCCTTGGCTATAATAGGGTTTCTGGGTGCAGTTAAGTCTCCGATATATAAGTCTTCTGCCTCCTTAAGCTGAGCAGATCCAGGATTTATGAAACTGATAGAATTACTAAAATGACGCACCTGGGCAATCTTTCGTTCAAAAAAATCTTGATGTATTAGCATGTTTACTAAGGCTTCTCTAATAGCCATCATTACAGGTGTATTGTCTTTTCTCTGTCCTTCAGATATATAAAAAGGGCTATTTAAATGACGTTTAATCCGATCCATAATAATTAAATTATGTATCGATCAAGTTTTCTTGACAAATGACACGATCGTCCCAGCGATCCTCAGTTCCCCACTCATTAGAACTTACATAATAATACTGATTTTCATACTGCTGCAACACAGATTGGATAGAATCTATTTTTCCAAATAATAGTAAGCCCGCCAATGTAAGCCCGGATGTATTACCTGGTCTTCTTATGCTTATAGCACCAATCCTTTGCAAAAATTCATTTTGTTGTAAACTTAATAATGGCGAAGAAGGATCATAGGCAGATAGATAACTACGGTATTTCTTTATAGTATCTACTTCTAAATCATCCTCTGTATAACCCTCTAAAATCATTGAGTCACTAGACTGCTCGGAAGCCTCTCTTAGCATTCGTTGAATTTCTTCCTGAGAGCAACGCTGATCCCCGCTCCCCAACCGAATAAAAGAGTTATGTATGTTGTTACCGTAATAAATAGGTTTTGCCTGCCTAGGCATCTCATTTATATGAAAGATCAAAACAATTTTTCCATCTATTTCATGACGTTCTGCAGCTGCTGATAAGGCAATATTGAATTTTTCCCCACGTAATGTAGTTAGGAAATCACTCTGTAGCTTTTCGGGATTTTCCACTCCATGGACATTAAAGCCTCCATCTGTCTCCTCTATCCCGAAACCTATTGTACCGCCTTTTGTGTTGGCAAAAGCGCTCACAGTTTGCCAAACATCGGCAGGCAAATTATTAGCTGCTCTCTTAAATTCTACATCTACCCATTCACCATTATCTATAATGTCTAATAGTTCGTCTCTAGTCATATTACCACCCCCTTCTAACTTGGTTTGATTTTTTCGGATAAGAACCTAGTTTGCATTTCCCAATAAATAATAAACCAAAGACTCCATTTCTATCATCATCCTATTCTACTATAAATCACTCTTCATGACCGGTCTTTCAGACAAAGCTCCAGGTATTCACCGAGTAGAACCCAGGCGCAGTAACTCGTAAGCCCTGTTTCCTGGATCCTCTCTAAAATTCCGGACATCGGGTTTTCCCACAATCCGGCTTCAAACTGAACGCCCGTCGGTCAACAAGGTCTTCCCGCAAGTGCACTACACTTAAACGCAGTTCCCGTATATCTGCAGTTCTCTTTTGGTTTACCTGTGCCTTCGCCTCTGTGCTAGTTAACTCCCTCTTTCAAGGTTTCGCTGTTGTAGAGGCCGTTCAGTCCAGAGGGCCTTGACTCTGGTGTCGTTATGTTGTCGCTCACCGTCATTGCTTAATACGCCCTCATCTGCCAATCTCGAATCCTCCGAACAATTTCCCGGTTCTCGGTTATATGCCCGGTCTTTGCCATACGGAACTGTCTTGGCTGGTTCCGAGACCTTCCCTACTTTGCCCACTTATCCTTTTTCTGGTGCCGCAACCCGTACACCGGAGGGCAGACTCTGTGCACCTTCCCATTACTTCCAGAATCTTACCAGTCTTCGTCTACGTCAGTGAGACTCGACGCCCTCAACTCCCTGCCACTGACTTCATGCAGGGGACGTTTTCGATGCAGCAGTTTTCGCTTTATGCTACGGCCCCAGAAATTGCTAGCTCTCTGTGTCAGTCCTACCCTTAATTGAGCAGTCAGAGCGTTTACTTCCAAGCTGGGCATGAGAAAATCCGGGGGAAAAAATAAACCAGACTATCAAAATGGTATATCAATAAAAGAGGTATGAACTTTTGAAAAATGATGATAAACTTGCTATAAATCAATAAAAAGTTGTAAAAAATGCAAAATAACTATGGAAAAGAGAAGGAATATGCCCTATTAACATAGAATAACGTTGTTGTCATATAGTATAAAATACTATAAAATTAAGCACACTAAGAGATATCCAGTATGGCCAGCCTGCGGGAGTGGGCAGAGGTGCAGTGGTAATTCCTTTTTAGAGCGTAGCGACATATGTAAACAAACATGATGTGCTTGGTGGTTTCTAAAAAGGTGCCTGTGACACAACGGTCATACTGTTTGTTTTTATATGAATTTAATATCCTTCACCATTAGCCCAGCTATCAATCCAAAGTGTGAAGGAGATTTAGGTCTTACAAAGCACTCTCTAGAAATACACCCGGCAATAGCATCCGCTATTTGAATGCCCTTTTCTTTTTCCGATTCCGTAAATCCTATTTCCAACTTGCTCATACCTAACATCTGTTTAACCTTTCTAATATGTTTATTCATATTAATTGAACTTTTTTCAACTCTATCAACTGCAATAATTATATCATCTTCCGTGATTTGGCAATGTTTTAGCAGTTCTACAATAGCTGTAGCATACTTTCTTTTATGGTCTCCTCCATAACCTTTTAAAACAATTCCCCAACATTTTATAATTTCTTTATTCTTAGAAATTAAAGTAAGCACCTTTTTTCTTTCTACATCTGAAGCGGTATGGTCATGGTATTCGTTTTGATGAAAACCTTTACCTAATCGGTTTTTCATCCAGCTGCGCCAGTTCTTTATTATATTTTGAGGAATCATTGGATTTTCTACGCAAATGGCCACAAATACATAATCCCCATTACAACCCGATTCATCTATATAAAATATCTTGGCATTTATTATCCTCCTGAAGAACAACGAATATTATTTCGTAATTTTTTTATCTAATTCTTCTTATAGGAGCATAAATCCTTTAAAAATCAGCTTCTAAAACTGCCGATTGTGACCACAACCAAACCTAAGCAAACAAAGAGAATTCACAAAAAGATTTCAGGGCTTGTTAAAGAAAGTTGAACTCCCAAAGGTCAGGCTAAATTAGACATTCCCACGCAAGCCTGCTGCTTAAGAGAGGCATAAACCCTAAGGTGATTCAAGAAAGACTAGGCCACTCAACTATTGGCATAACCCTAAATTTGTACAGTCATCTAACACCTGGAATGCAGGAGGAGGCTTCTAACATGATAAATGACTTATTTGCCGATAAAAGAACCCCTCCTAAAACAGGAGAGGTTAGCGAATAACTGCTGTGAAAACTGCTGTATTTTTTGGCGGGAGCGTGTGGGAATCGAACCCACCGACCGCAGGATCGCTACGGCCCACTGGATTTGAAGTCTACCAATGTAGTATTTTAAAGCATTTCCTAGTATCTCCTAGGTATATAAATAGGATAAATCTATCTGAGCTTGTCCGCAATTTAATGTTTTGAAGTAGTCTTGAATATTTTCTAGTATTTTTGAATTTATTTGAAAAATTGTTGTAAAAATGTTGTACATTCTGCCCTGCCGACGAATTGCTCTCAATGCACTTCCTTAGCGGCATTCAATCAAATCATCTAAGTCACATTTTAGCGCTCGACACAGTTTGCAATAATATCTACAGTCGGAGATGACTCTCCGTTCTCAATTGCTGAAATGTACGACTTGCTCACCCTAGATCTTTTTGCCAATTCCCGCATACTTATACCTTTTTCTTTGCGTAATTCGCGAAGCCTAATTTTTGCCATTCTGCACCTCATGCTGTCAATTTTCCATATAGTACAACAATGTATGAGCTTTTTATATAAGGAATTGTCTTTATGTAGATATTCCCACCTTTTATTAAGAATTACTAACAAAGTGGTATAAAAAAAGAATCCACTTAGGCTTTCTTAAGAAGTTTTACCCAATCTTTGTCCTCAGGAAAACCTAGCAAGGATATATCTACTGCATTATACTCTTGCATGAGAGCCTCTAAGTTAATAATAAAAGAGGTCCATTTATCGCGATCATCAATGAGGAATTTTAGAATATATATATTGGCATATAATCCATTGTACTGTATGTCATTCTCTTTAGCTTCTGAGGGTAGCTTTGGGGTATCATTATAATACTTATTGTAAAGCCTGCAATAATGAGCACAAGTATTTCTAAGAGTACCTAGAGACCTTAACCAGGTGGTTATATAAACTGAAGGAAAGGTGTAATGGACCTTTGATATAGCATCCTTGTCATGTTTTTTTAAATTGCTGAAAAATCTAGATAGCATGCCAAAAGAGAATAATTCAGTCGCAACCCAGACGGGGAATTTCCCTTCATAGAGATTTGTGTGATGCCTAACAAAAAGCTCTTTATTATGGTTTCTTGTCACCTGTTTTTCAAATTCTTCTAAAAACTGAAGATGGTGTTTTTCATTCTCAAAGAAAGAGCTCTCCAAGTAACTAAAAGGTCCATACTTATGAGCTAAATAATATGCTATATGTGTTCTAAATGAAATTTCAACTGTCTCAATTAAGTCTAATAATAAGTATCTTAGCTTTTTATCAAACTGATATATCTGGTAAATACCTTCAAAAGTTACACCTTCATGGAAAACATCATTGTGCCTTAAATGCAAGCTATAACCACTTAACCGGTAATAATTAACATGAGATAGTATTCTCTTTGCAAAATCCTCATTTTTTATAATCAAATTCCTACTTTTAAGAAGCTCAATTTGCTGATCATATGTTAAGGGTGGCTTCTTTAATGAATGCTCTGAAGGGTTATCAGGCATATCTTATCCTCTCCAATATAAAAAAACGTCTCACCCTGGTCCGCATTCGGCAGCTAAGCTGGCCAAGAGGCGTGGTGAGCTCTGTTACTAATATAGTATATCAACATATTCAGAAAATCAAACATTTTATTTAAAAAATCAAACTTTATAATCAGGGAAATGTAACCTATATATTACGCAAGGAAATAATTTTACCCCATCTTCCCCCACTCCTTTTTTATTGGTATATGATGGATTTTATAAAACATGTGTGCTTATTATGACTGTTTTAGTTTTTACTTGGGTCTCTCCAAAGTGATTAAATCACGAAGCAAAAAATTAAATTTCCAAAAAAGAGTTCCCTCGCAGGTGACTCGGGAACCCTTTACTCCTGAAAATCTAGCCTTTAAAATCAATCCTTTTAATGGTGGCGTAGTACGCCTCAACGTACAATTTGCGTTTATACGTCCGTACAATCAAACTTAGTACGCTATTAAAACAAAAGCCAGGATCAGGTCCTGGCCTAGCCTTAGTACGCTGCCTGGTACGTCTATGAAAGTGAAAGTATATATAAATCAATTGTCCTGTTAGTACGCTGCCTAAAATCCTAGTACCTTACCAACGTCTACTAGTGCTTTGCCAATTGTGACCACAACCAAACCTAAGCAAACAAATACAGCTGCAGTATTAATAAACTTTGCTATCTGACCTTTGCCTAAAGCGCCAGCTATAGCAGAAAACACATAAGAGGCTATAGCTACAAAGGCCATTTGAATAATTACAGCCCCAGGGCCACTAAATACAGCCTTCCCTATCTCTCCCATGTTATCACCTCCCCCACCTATCTATAAGCTTTCTAAAGGGCTCTGTGAAGTTATCTATGGCCTCAAATAAGCTGCCTATCCAGTCAAAAGCCTGGGCCAATAGCTGGATAAGAAGTAATGCACATAAGACAACGGTTAGTATCTTTATTAATCCTGCTATGGGCCTTTGGTCAATAGCTTTTAACACATAAATCATTATTGCTCCAAAGGCGCCGATGAAGAGCAACTGGAGCACTAAAACGCCAAAGCTCTGTTCCATCCTCCCACCTCGCTTTTAATGTCCTCCAGCAGTTTTACATTAAATTCAAGGTTGTTGGTGTTTTCTTTTTTGATGAGCTCTTCTATGTTGGTTTTGCGATTCTTACTGTTAGTAACTACCAGGATAGCTGGAAACCTATTAGTTTTAGGCACCCACCAAGCTCCGGAGTATTCTCCTGATTGATATAGATTGTTATACTTACTCACCTTATCAAAAGGATTGCTTCCTAGATCCACTTCAACAAAGTAAAATTTATTTTCCTTAGTCACAGCATTAGAGATACCAACAAAACAGTCGCACCTTAAAATCCTGTAATCCTGTTCATATTCAAAACTAAGCAGCTGCTCCCATGATCTGAGATTGGCCATTGTCCAAATATACACCCAGTTTACACTTAACAGGTGATCCAGCTGGTCGCTCTTTTTGCCTGAATAATAGTAAAATGGAGCGCCTGGGATGTCTCTTCCTCTTTTTATTTTCTTTGTTTCATACAGCTTTAGAAGCCTCTTTTGTGCTATGCGCTTGCTGTTTTTAATTCCATTAAAGAATAAAACCTCTATCTGATCTGTATCTAATACTCCATGCTTGTTTATTGCCTCTAGTATCCTCCTATCTCGGAGGTAGCCTTTTTTGTGATTGGTCAACATTCCATTCCACCTGCCTTACGTTATTAATTAATTTCCTAGCCTTCTTAATAGGCAAATACATAGACTGCACTTCAATTTCTCTCTCCCATTGATAAACTGCCCTTCCTGGGATATTGGGTATTAAAGCTCCTTTTCCATTGTCTAGGACTATTCTTGAATTAAGTTCATCTCTGACATGGAAGCACATTGTAGCTGCAAACATGGCTTTACTGTCTCCAAATTTCTTGTACATAGTTGAACTAGGTCGCTGGGTAGCAGGAACTACACACACACCAGCTGCACGACCTAACCTTACGATCCTGTTTAATGCCTCCTGACAGTCCTCATCCTGCATCTCTGCCAGCTCATCAATGATTAGTACTATAAAGGGCATGTTTTCCTCGTATTCTTGTATTTTGACTACTCCAGCAGCTTCTAGGATGCCTAGTCTTTTATCAATCTCCTTATTTATAGACATTAACAATGCTCTGCCTTTTTCCAAGTCAGTCACGACCAAGCTATGCCCTTTTAAATAGCTAAACTCTAATTTTTTGAGGTCAATAATAGCCAGATACACCATCCTAGAAAGCAGCAAGGAAACTGCTAACACATGGAGAAAGTTGCTTTTTCCTGCTCCAGGGTGACCGGCCACAATAAGGTTAGGGGCCTCTGCAAGATCTCTTACAATCAAGCCGGCTGCACTATGCCCAAAGGGTACCGGCAAAAACATTTTAGAGTAATCTTCATGTTGCCAGCTGTAGGGGTAATTGGGCCTTAACTCTTCAGTTGAAATTTGCATTTTAATCACCTTTCCTTCCTTTTCAATTTGTACAGCTCCTCCAGCAGCATCCTGAAAATATTCATGCTTACCTTTAAACTCTGAAAAGGCTCTTCCTGGAGGTAATCTAATTAAGAAAGTCCATTGGTTGTCAGTTTTTATCTTTTTTATTATCAAAGGCTTTAGGTCCCTGTATAATGCGTTGATAGTTTCCTGGACTGCTGCATGGACTTCATTTCCTGGCCTATGCAGCCATAGGCTTTGCACCAGTTCAATGGTTTCCTTTAATGCGTTATCATCTTTGCCCATTATCTCTCTCACCTCCCGTGGAAAGTATTCTTTAACATTTTTGTTAGGTATTCTTATATATATTCACTACCGATTGTCCATCTTCACAAAAAAAATAGACCTAGAGCAGGTAATTTATTCCTCCTGCCTAGGTACTAGGTAGAAAAGCTTATTTATCATATGTAGCGGGTATCCTATTGATTTCATAATCAAAAAGGCCACCTTGACTGATGGATCATATTCCTCCTTGGTAAGCTGAGAGATATAAACATGTGAAATTCCTGTTTCTTTTGCTATTTGTCGTTGAGATTTGCCTGATATTTTTATAGCTTCTTTCAGTTCGTTTCTTAAAGACAAATTATCTTTTGTAAGGCTTCTTTGCTCATTTTTTGCTTTATAAGTTTCCAACCACTGGCCTACAATAATTGAAATGAAATCCTCTTCCGTAAGTTCTGGATTGTATTTCTTGCTTTTTTTATAAATAACCCGCAAAGCATCAAGCATTTCCTCAGGTAACTTTATAGCGCTAAGCATTAAAAACACCCCCTGTTAAGTATATGCTAACGCTTATTGGCAATACTACTTTTGGAGGTGTTTTTATGTCTAAATATGATTATGAAAAAGCCGGCAAAAGTATTTCCAGCTGGGATGTAAATAAATCTGATTTTCTCAATAAACCTAAATGCGAAAATGATAGTAAAAAAGATAGCTATGATACAGATCGAGCTGCTAAAGATGTTTTAAAATAAAACATGATGTCTTTGGTCTTTTATCTAGACTTCAGGCCAAACCGCAGTGCTGTTCATTTAAATGATTTGCTAGTTCCATTTTAAGCTGCTCCTGTTTCATTTCTTGTCCTCCCGAAATTTCTTTAGATAGTTTGGGAATTATATCTTTTGTCCAACTTAAGGTGCCACCATGCTTACTTAACCATTTAGCAACTAGCCCCATATCTTCTTCTGCAAACACTCTCTCTTTAGCTGCTTCTAAAAGAGAACCATCATCCTCAAGAAGAACAGCCCTGAATGGATGTACTTTCCAGGCAACTCTCACCCTATGCTTTGCGTAACTCGTTTGCTCCCATTTTTTATAATACTCTAGACAATCCATATCGCCTTGTCTAACCTTTTTCATTGCGTTAGTCAACTCCTGATGCTCCTGTTTACTATACCAACGAGACTTCCCATCTTTGGCCTCCGAAGCTATCTTGCTACATTTACGCTCACAAACAGTTTTTTTTCGTTTGTCTGCAAAATATTTGCCGCAATGCTTACATTTATTAATCTTTAAACCTTGTACAGCGCACCAGTATAATTCAGCCCAACAAAGAGCCATTAAACTTTCACTGGCAAAAGAAAATCCAACATCTTTACGTTTATTTATCCCAGGTGCAATCCTTGCCTGTTCCAAGCGGGAGGCTATCAATGGTGCTCCATCATCAAATTGCCCAATTGGTTCCGAAAGAGAAACTCCTTGCCTACTTAATATTTCTCCATCTTTTATTTCTCTTTTGCTGCAAAACAGGGGGAAATCCTCGAAATTTTCAACGATTTTTCTAAGTGATACCACTTCTTGCTCAAGGCTTCTCTCAAATCCATATACCTCATAGTCCTTAAAATCCTGGTCTGCCAATGATAGCACATCTACCCTAAATCTAAGCGGCCAAGCAATATCTTTCAGAAATTTTTCCTGGTCCTTCGTTTTTCTGCCACCACCAATCCGATATTCAATACATTTTAATTTAGATTTTTTCTCATATCGGAAATTGCCTTGTTTGAAAACAAAACTGCCTTTCATTTCCTCAACAATATTCCAAACTCCATAATTAGGCACCTCAATTTTATCAATAGCGGAGTCCCCAAAATAAAATCGACAATGCTCCAAAAGCCAGCAGAGAACAGATTCACTCTGCAATAAACTTGATGTTAAAAATAATGGTTGTTTCGCGTTGAAAATTGCTTTTCCCTCAAAACCCGTAGATTCATGGTCAACATTTACCTCATATAATCCATAGTTTTTTGAAATAAATCGAGTAAAGCTAATATTTTTCAAATATTTCTCCCCCCAGAAAGACAGACAAATTTAATAACCTGCATGCCTTGCTATTTATGAAAGACGACAGTTTTTAGACCACAGTATAATTGTACCAAATTTCCATATACCATACAATGTTTTTAAGAAGATAAACACTATAGAAAAATATTAGGAGATGATTGGAAATGTCAAGTCAGAATGCTATTACGCAAACTCATTTTAACGGGGGTGAGATTTTGAAAAAGGAAGCATTGCTAATAAGTGTATCTGAAGCCAGAGTTTTGTTAGGTGGGATAAGTGACTCATTAATGTGGAAATTAATCAGGAACGAAGATATAAAGACCTGTAAAATAGGCAGGCGCAGGATGATAAGGTTAATAGATTTGGAGAAATTCATTCAGTCTCAAGAATAGTGTAAAACCTGTTCTGGCGAAACAGGTGATCGAATTCTCGCAGGAGGCGCGAAGAGAGAAAGGGCGTTAAGGATGTTTTGTTATTAAACAACCATTCACACAAAACTAACAACAGGAAACTTTTGGAAATCAAAATAAAAAAACTAATAAAGAAAATAGAACAACTGGAGCATTTTGAGCATTATATCTGCAATGAGATAAAAGCCGAAATTAATGTAGCACTAGCGGAACTTCAAATATTAACCAGAAAACGTACAAACATTGAGTTTTATGACAAGTAGGTGGTGATATGTCAGCACAACTAGAAAATGGCTTTACCCGACTAGCAAATAAATTGTTAGAAGCTATCTATTCAGCCAAACTAAATGCTACCCAATTAAAAATAATCCTTACTGTGATTAGATATACCTATGGCTATAGCAGAAAAGAGCACAACTTGTCACTTAACTTTATTTCTAAAGCTACCGGAATCAGTAAAAGATACATATCTAATGAGCTGAAGCAGCTCATTGAGCATAAGGTTATCGAAGTAACAAAAGAACACACTGACACATCAAGCAGAGTATTAAAAATAAACAAAAACTATAAAGAATGGCAATGCGAAATAATTCGACAGATGAACAATCCTTCTACAGGTGAAGAATTAAACACCACAACAGATGAAGTGTTCATCACCACAACAGATGAACAATCCTTCTACCAAGAAAGAAAAATTAAAGAAAAACTTAAAGAAAAATATATAGTGGATCTCTATCATAATATCTGTTTATCATTGCCAAAAGTAATGAAGCTTACTGACAAAAGGAAAGGTCACATCAAGGCTAGATTAAAGCAATATTCAGAGGATGATTTTAAGAAGACATTTGAGAAGGCTGAGCAAAGCGACTTCCTTAGTGGCAGATCTGGCAAATGGACAGGTTGTAACTTTGACTGGCTAATCAATGAGAATAATATCGTGAAAGTACTTGAAGGCGGCTACGACAATTCTAAGGAAACACTATTTCAAAAAAAACAAATGCCTCATGCTGACGCTAGGATTATTTAGGGGGTGTACTGAGATTAATCTTTATGATTTAGAGAGCGAAAAATATATTCTTGGTGCTATGTTGCAAAATGACTACTGCTTAACTGAAAGTATGGCTGCACTCGGAAAAGAAGATTTTTATGATCAACTACACCAGACAGTTTTTGAGATGATTGTAAAGCTTTACCAAAGAGGAATAAAACCGACTTATTTTGAGTTAGTAAAAGAGGTATCTCCGGGGCTCATAGATTTAGACCGATTGAGCGATATAACTAAAGTCTATATTAAAGATAAAAACATTCTGTATTGGATTGAGAGAATAAAATCATTCTCTCAGTTAAGAAAATTTGTTGGGATACTTAGGGTTGCAGGAGATCAATTAAAAGAGGCTCCAAGGGTTGAAATCATAGAAGAAACTGAAGCTGCAATATTTAAGCTTTCATATCAGGACCAGGTGGATAGGATTATCTCAGCAAAAGAATTAGCACTTTCCACTATTGATAAGATCGAGGAGCTTAGGCAAAGCAGGGGAATAATCAGTGGATTAAAAACAGGCATTCCTAAGCTTGATACAACTCTATGGGGAATGAAACCAGGGGACCTAATTCTTCTAGGATCTAGGACTGGGGGAGGGAAAACAGCCCTGTCCTTAAATATAGCAAGAGCTGTTGCAATTTCAGGCGAGGAGGCTACATTATTTATCAATACTGAAATGAGCACAATGCAACTACAGTTCAGGTTAAGTTCTATGCTTTCAGGTATCCCAGCCAGTGACATAAGGGGAGGCGCAGCGAAGGATGAAGATTTCAAGGAGTTAACCCAGGCCATGAATCAACTGTATAAAGCACCTTTATATTTTTACAATGCTCCAAACTTAAACCTACAGAAGTTGATCAGTATAACTAGAAAATTTCATACTCAGCACAAAATTAAATTTGCTATTGTAGATTATATTGGTCGGATGGATAAACATACAGCAGATTTAACAGAATGGCAAGCCCTTGAGCAGATAGTAAAAAGCACAAAAATTCTTGCACAAAACCTGCAGATACCAATTCTTGTGATTACGCAATTGAATGATGATTTTAAACTGCAAGCAGCACGCAGAATGGAGAATGAGGCAGATATATTTTTAAAGTTTTACCCTATCGAGGAAGAACTTGAAGGTCATTACGTACCCAGACCTACACACTTTATATATGTGCAAAAAAATAGGGATGGGGAAAGCAATGTTAAGGTGCCTGTTTTCTTCAATAAACCAACTCAGGTGGTGGTGGGTTGTGAACGATATTGATATGGCAATGAATGAAGTCTATCAAAAACTCGCCAACATGCTAATAAAGAGAACTCGCATAGGCTGGATGGACGAGGAGACTTGCAGAAATGCCCTGGATAAGCTAAGCGAATGCAAGGAAAGCACAGGTGGTCAAATAGACATTAAATTTACACAACTAAGAGAAATTCTTAATATGGGGGTAGTAAAAGATGTCCATGACTCCAATTCAAGCAATTAGAAAAAAGTGTCTAAATTGTTCTAATGGTCAATATGTTGAAGTTCGAAATTGCCCAGCTAATGACTGCTCTCTTTGGGAATATCGACTAGGCAAGAGACCTCCTAAAATCAATTCTAAGACAAAAACTCATAAGCTAGCTAAGGATTTTTGAAATTAATCTTATTAACAAGGGTATTAACCTAATAAGCTTCAAAATAGGCTCTTATAGGGCCTATTTAAAAAAAGAATTTAAAACTAGAATCCATTAATATCTTGAAAGGAATGATCATATGAGCGATAAAGATGAAGCGTTGACGCCACTTCAAAAACCCTTGGCCGAGAGACCACAAAGATCCGTTGAAGAAGTGCAACAGTTAAAAAATGACGTTGCATCCGAAGCTGAAATTACAGACCTTCAAAGGATTAGCAAACTTGATGAAGTTATCGATAAAGGCATTGAATTATTAACAGATAAAGACAAGCTAGCTAAAGCTAATTTAAAAGACATAGGAATTGTTGTTGGAATTATGTTGGACAAGAAAAAAGAGACCCTTGAGAGCAGGATAGGTAAAAAACAGCAAAATATTAGTTTAAGAGTCGCCTGGAAAAATGGTGGGGGTGCCGTTGAATTAAAAACCGGAGAATGATTCGAGGAGGCTAATAAAGAGGTATACAGGGGTACTAATCCCCTGTTAAAGAGGCAAATTTCACAAGACGAAAGGAGTTGATAAGAATGACAATTATTATGACGGTTGTTGTCCCTGATGGAATAGTTGTGGCAGGCGAGAGTCGTGCTATAACTGCAGATTCTTTAACTAGCATTGAAAGTTTTAGCCAAAAGGAGCATTTTATCCCTTACGAAGTCCACTCCGATAATTCAAATAAAATATACAAGATCGGAAACTTTGGACTAGCCTATTCCGGACCTTGTTTTGACATGGATGGATGGAGCATAAGGCAAGATATTGCTGAGCTAGAAAGGGCTTTTAGTAAAAATACAATAGAGGAAGTTGCAGCGGGCTTTGTGCAAAAATTGACTAAAGCTTTACCCGCCAAGACAGGATATGGCTTTCAGTTATCCGGATACAATAATGAAGGCCTGCCGAAAACATTCAATTATGATGATGGTCAGTTTAAACAATCTCCTGGTTATTATCAAGGAAGGATGCGCTATGGATTAATGATGAATGGAGAAACCACTTTAATCAACAAGCTATTTGATGGTGAAAAAATACTGTTTCATGCCATGTCTTTGAGAGATGCAATCGAATTTGCAGAACTGAGCATAACAGTAGGTTATAGATATTTACAATTTTTTAAAGAATACCAACCTGTTTCTAATGGGCCAGTCGATATACTAGTAATTACACCTAATACCAGCCGCTTTGTAAAGCATAAAGCATTGTCACTTTTAGGGAAGGAGTCAATATCATGAAATATGGATCTAATTTATGGGCAAAAGATGGCAGCACGGTGCTAATAGACGAAGACGGCATCATGCAAAGTTGGCAGGAAGGAAGAGCAGACAATCTAGACGCTAACAATCCTCTAGTCTTGAATATTTATTTGCCCGCTGAAACAAAGAGTATAAAGAGGGCAATTTTAAGGTTTAGAAGGTTGGCTTTCAGGGCATATGAGAAAGCTGCTGCAAGCGGAGGTGGTGGCACGACTACAAGTGAAAGCGGCGGGGGCACGACTCAAACTAGCGCCCCCAGCAACTACGCCCTACAAGGAGGTTATTTATTACCGGATTGGATGTACTTAGCAGGAAGCCACAATCACGGTGGAAATACTGGCTCAGCAGGTGGTCATAATCACGGCATTACGGACGGAACGGTATTGAGAAAAGCTGACGGAGGTTCGGTTACATGGTACCAGATTGTGTCGCATTTACATTCAATAGGTACTGATGGCTCCCATGCCCATGCAAGAGACACTGACCATAAACACAATATAACAATCCCTGGCCATACTCACAGCGTTAGCATACCTGCCCATACGCATGCTTTGGATTTCGGCATATATACCAGCGTAGTTGCTAATGGAGTAACTATCAAAATAAACGGCGTCGACAGGACCACGGCTTTAGGAGGTCCGTTTAACAGCGACCAGTCGAGCATAAATATTGCCCAATACTTAAATATCGGGCAATGGAATGCTATTGAGCTAGGCATTAGCTCAGCACTAGGAAGGCTAGACGCTACTATATTTTTGCAAGCATTAATGGGGGTGTAAATAATGGCAAACGAAAGATTTAAAGCAAAGGAAACTATGAAAGATAAAGTAAAGGTGGTAGAGCTTACTTATACTACCCATCTTTTAGACGAAGACGTTCAATCTCGAATAAATTATTTGGAAATGGCTTTAGTAAATTACGAACACCAACTTAAAACCACAAACGAATTAAAAAATTTAGCGGAAGAAGAATTAAAAGAACTTCGCTTATTCTTGAAGAAATCCGTACTTGAGAAGTAAGCTTTTTGGAAAATACGTTCTGTAATTTATAATTTTAGCCTGGCTGTGCTCCAAGATTTCTTGTTCTTTAAGTATAGCGAGATTAATTATATCGGAACCATGATTAAATTCCATAAAAATTTTAATTTCTCCATCTGTTATATAATTGCCATCTGGGCCAAAGCTACCAGTAATTCCTGGTAAATTGCTGATCTCTCTAAGGCCTATTAATTCATCATTAAGCTGTGATAAATTGGCATATTCTTTCCCAGAAATCAAGTCAGAGATATTTAGAGTCTCCTCCTTGGTAATTGCGGACCCTTTAGTTTCTTGGCTAGGGCTTGTAACTACTACGGCACTATTCGCAGCGTCCCATTCCACAGTCGCACCTAATTGCTCTGCCAAGGCCCTGGCCGGAACAAGAGTCCTGCCGTCAATAATAATAGGTTGAGCTTCAGAAGTTATGTCAACGCCGTTAACTATCAACCTAAGTGCAGGATTAGCTACTGCAAAGGTAGTGGTTGCAAGCAATAAGCCTATCAGCAATCCAGCTAAAAACTTTTTCATAAAAACACAATCCTTTCTTTATAAACGTTTCCATGATTATATCAATTATTTTAGAAGAATTGTGTCGGAATTTGCATATGCTTAATGAACATGTATAAATAGCCTTTTTATCATGTAGCATGAAACACCCTATAATTTGTGACTTGAAATCCACTACCTTTCTTGGCCTTGGAGGGGGTACGACAAAAATGACGTACCTAAAAACTGACCTAAAGCATTGGCATATAGGTGTTTATGTCAAAATCACAACTGCTGTTTTTTCTTCTAACTTTTTTGTTGCATCAGAAAAGAAACTTTAAATCTTAGTGCATATGAACGGCAAAAACTCTTTAGAAAGGTCGTAAATAACTAACATATACGTTGGTATTCAAAATAATTTTTATTAAGAAATATGCATAGCTAGCTATGGGAAAAATGGCAGAGAATGCATATTTAACCGTCCGGCTAAACATAGCAGTATATCGAAAGCAGTTACTTGAGAATATAGCATCAGACCAGATGAGTTTAAAAGAGTTTATAAACCAGTTTACAGGTGAGCCAGTAAAAAAGAACAAAAAGAAATAACCCCTTTTCAGAGGTGCAAAATTGTTCCAAAAACCCCCCTTTTTTGAACGAGATTGTTCCAAAATAAAAAACCTCTTGGGTTATTGTCGCCCAATGGTTTTAGGTAGGGTTTTGCTTTTAAATCACGCAAAGATATAATATATAGGAAGTTTACATGTTTACGTGGAGCTTGCTAAAGTGGCACTTGGTTTTGAAAAAATATTTAAGCAAACGCCTTGTAGAAAACGTAAATTATAAGAAGTAAGTTAATGCTTGATAACGGCCATTTGTTTTTAAAAATACCTCGAGCCATCTCTTCTCGCCCCCAGGAGGCACCCCCCCTCCCCTGGAGAGAAATATTTCACAGCGATAGGAGTAATAGAACTGCCCTGGACGCTGCAGATAGGTTCTAGAACGGTACGAGACGGACGGACACCCTATAGAGTTACGAAAATATAGATTGAATGGACTACAATGCTTACACTCTTCCAACATCATTAGATATCATATCTAGTGTATAGACTAAAGTCCTTATGTAGCAATGGTTGAAAATGCTCTACAACATCTTTACAACAATTAAATAGACTTTTTATGAGACAAGTTCATTTAATAAGATACACAGGATTGGATGCAGTAAGCTGAGAGATCCGGATTGCGAAACTTCTAAATCTGTGAGGTGATAGAAGGCCATAAGAATATTCTTATTAGTAATGATAACTAATATCTTTTTTAGTTTATTTATACATCTGACAAACTCATTAAAAACCGTCGCTTTAGATACTTACACATTATAACAATTGCCTTTCTTGCATTTCACTCTTCTTGCCAAGGAATGGACTTACGTTTCGTAAGTAGTCGGGATAAAAAAATAATTACCTCTATCTGTAATTAACCCTTATCGCTGATCTTACTATCTGGCACATATTCAATTATATCACCAGGCTGGCGATTAAAATGTTCGCATATTCGATGCAGAACCTCAAGAGAAACATATTCACCTTTAGTCATCTTGGCCATGGTTGAAGGTGAAAGCTTTAATGCTATCCTAAGGTTTTCTTTGGTCATGTTTTTGTCAATGAGCAACTTCCATAATGGATTAAAAGAAAACATATTTACCTACCTCCTCTTTTTATATGAATTATAATAAATATTCTATGATAAGTCAAAGAAATATTATGCGTTTGCATTGACTATTTCTTTAGCATGGTATAGAATATCTATATGAACACATACATAAAATAGTGAAACACAAGCTATAAAACTTAGGCTTTACAGTATGCCTGATCATTTATTCAAGGGGGTAGAGAAATGATTAAACAATTAAAAGCTATGATTAGTGAGCATGATCTGCAAGCCAATGAGTTAAACGAAGCGTTTACTGAATTTGCTTTTCAACGTCAAAACAGCATAGGCATAGGTGAAACTACAAAAAAGCACAGAGATCTAAGTAGTAAGTTAGCTAATCGTTTAAAGGAAATATGCCCACCCGATGAATACCTTGCTTTGGATGCACTACGCGTTGAAGTAGAGGCAGAGGTTGCAGATGTTTATTATCGAGCCGGCGTAGTTGATGGAATAAGTATTGTTGCTAGTGTAGTAAACGATTAAAAATAAAATGAAGGTGGTGGATGTAAGTGGTCCTCGAAGAACTAAAAGCTTTGTTAAGGTATAGGAAAATTACTTATGGAGAACTTTCAAATGAACTTCTTGTTACAACTGGTACTTTTTGCAACAAGATAAATAACAAAAAAGGTAACGGATTTACTCAAAACGAGATTGTGGAAATTAGCAAATACTTGGATTTATCTCCAGACGAATTGTTAGCATGTTTTTTTCCTGACTATCTGCGTCACATAGGTAAGTAAACTATAATTTTAGGAGGTTAAATAATGGCTAAGAAACGTGGTAACGGCGAAGGTAGCATTATTCAAAGAAAAGACGGAAGGTGGCAAGCTACAATTACAGCTGGGCACGACGCTAATGGTAAACCCAAGCGAAGGGCTTTTTACGGCAAAACTAGAAAAGAAGCCGTTTCAAAAATGAATGAAGCTCTACAGTCTTTACAACAAGGAAATTATGTTGAACCTTCAAGGATTACGTTTGGAGAATGGATACAGCGTTGGTTAGATGATTATGCCAAGCCAAAGACTAGACAAACTACATGGGAGAGTTATGAAGTAATAATTAAGACTCACATTATCCCCGATCTTGGAAAAATACCACTGGCAAAGCTTCAAGCATCTGACTTGCAAAGATTTTATAATCAAAAATTACAAAGCGGCAGAATTAAAGATAACAGTGGTTTAAGCACCAGGTACGTCAGATATATGCATACCCTCATAAAGAAGTCTCTCGACCAGGCCTTAAAGGAAAACCTCATATCAAAGAACATGGCAAATGCTACACAACCTCCCACGGTGAAAACTAAGAAAATGACATGCTTAACGGAAGATCAGCTTGTAACTCTTATAGACGTCGCTAGGCAAGATAGGCTTGCAGCTGCTTTTATTCTTGATATAGCAACAGGATTAAGACGCGGGGAGCTCTTAGGTCTCAAGTGGGACGTATTGGACTTATCAAAAGGTAATATAGTCGTTAAGAGGCAACTGTTATCTGTCAAAGGTGGTTCAGTAATTGAAGAGGATATCAAAACAAAGTCTTCTGAGCGAAATATTCCTATACCAGCAAATATAGTAAAGGAGCTTAAAGTGCACAAGGCTAGACAGGCAAAAGAAAAATTAGCCTTTGGCGAAGCATACCAGAATAACAATCTTGTATTTTGCAAAGAAGACGGAAGTTTGCTGGATCCTAGAGAATTTACAAAAAGATTTCAGGGCTTATTAAAGAAAGCTGAACTCCCAAAGATCAGGCTACATGATATTAGACATTCACATGCAAGTCTCTTATTAGCCAAAGGAGTCAGTCCTAAAGTTATACAGGAACGGTTAGGCCATAGCAGTATAACAATTACTTTGGATTTATATTCTCATTTGGCACCTGGTATGCAAGAGGCCGCTTCGAACATGATTGATGATTTATTTCATAAAGAAAAAGACCCCATCCAAGCTGAGCATGAACAGGGTAAATAAAATAGTATCTTATATGAATAGCAGGGTTGCAGCCCCTGTTATTCTTTTTTTTATTTAGTATTTGTTGTATTATTGTTGTAATTCTGGATGCCTGGCAAAGGTCTTAATCGCACGTTATATGATTTTTGCATGAAAAACCCTTATATACCAATGGCGGGAGCGTGTGGGAATCGAACCCACCGACCGCAGGATCGCTACGGCCCACTGGATTTGAAGTCCAGGCCAGCCACCAGACCAAATCCGCTCCCTCAGATTTCATATTATACCTTATATAATCGTACATTTCAATACCATGGGTTTAAGGCTATTTATATATCCAATAGGCCCTAACAGGACTAGAAGAAATTTCTAGTCTTTTTTAAACAATACCCTTTTATCCTCAACCCTTTTGGTAAATTTTTGTGCATCAAAGTATTCCAGTAGAGGGAGAACAAATTTTCTTGAACTGTCAAAGAGATCTCTAATATCACTTAAGGCCATTGCCTCTTTCTGGTTAAAGCCTTCTTTTAATAAAGCTTTTGCTTTCTCAATAGTCTTTATGTGAAAATACATGTTTTCTGCAACCTTTACCAGAATACCCTGGCCAACCATGTATTTCAGAATTTCTTCCCTTTGGGCGGCAGGTGCTTTTACCTTTTGGAAGGTTTCTTCAAAGGCAGGTGGCTGAAAGCCACTTTTCAAAAAAACATCTTCAATAAGCCCAATTAATTGCTTTGTCTTTTCATCTAACGCTGGCGTAAAGTCTGGGAGATAAATATGGGCACCTGCTGTTTTTATCCTGCTCTCCTTTTGCCATGTGCCCAGTAAAAGGTTAAACTCCTTTATACTAAACCTGGGGAAAAGCTTGGATCTAGCCTCTTCCTTATCCAGGCCTGGCCTCAGTGGATATTTTCCATGAAAGGCTTCTAATTCCTTGCATAAAGCAGCCAGCCATTTTTCATATGTCTTCTGTCCTATAATATATCTATTTCCTTCTCCTTCTATAGTTAGAATGCCTTCCATTTTATTAACATAATCCCTCACCATGTTTGTTCCAAGGTTTAACTGACCTGCCAGATCATCTATAGTTAAAAGCTTATCCTTTATCTTGTCTAGAGTATATATAATCAAATCCTCTGGATTGCTTTCCTCCTTGATCTGCAGGGTTTCAATTACTTCATCCTGAAACCTTTTTAACTTTTCCCCATATGGCTCTAGTATAGTACCGCCACCAATTGTAAACATTGGCGAATAGCTGCGGATGACAAAACGATCTCCCCTCTGGGCTATTAATGGTTCCTCCATTTGCAATTGAACGTATGTCTCTTCACCAGGGGCTAATTCATCACAGCTCAATAAATTTATCCTTGCAAGCTTTTCAGAGGTGCCAAGGTGAACTCTAACTCTCTGTCTTTGTTTTAAAGGCTTTGCAGCACTTTCAATTAACTGCAGCTTGGCATCAAGTATATATGAGGGGGCATATGCTCCGGCAGAAACTACTGAACTACCCCTGGGCACTTCGTCTACTTCCACATCTGATAAGTTTAGGGCTACCCTCTGGCCAGGTTTAGCAGACTGCTGTGGATGGCCGTGGACCTGTATTCCCCTCACCCTTGATTTCTTGCCAATGGGCTGAATTTCTACTATATCTCCTGTTTTAACCTCTCCTGACCATAAGGTGCCTGTTACTACAGTGCCAAAACCAGATAATACAAATGATCTGTCTACCGGCAGTCTTAATTGGCCTTCCCTATGATGGTCAGTATCGGCTTCTGCTAACTTCTGTATCTCATTTATTAAATTATCTATTCCCTGGTTTTTGAGAGCAGATACCTTTAATATTGGCCCATGGGCAAGGACTGTGCCCTTAATAAACTCTCTAATATCCTCTTCAATTAATTCAAGCCATTCTTCATCTACCAAATCTATTTTTGTAATAACTGTCAAACCCTTTTTTATCCTTAAAAGCTTGATTATCTCCATATGCTCTCTAGTCTGGGGCATTATTCCCTCATCAGCAGCTATTATGAGCATGACCATGTCTATTCCTGCCACGCCTGCCAGCATTTGTTTAATAAATCGCTCATGTCCTGGAACATCGATAATGGCGGCATTATCTCCATTTGGCAGCTTTAATGAAGCAAAGCCAAGCTCTATGGAGATTCCCCTTTTCTTTTCTTCCTTTAGTCTATCTGTATCCTGGCCTGTTAAGGCTTTAACAAGCTGGGTTTTACCATGGTCAACGTGCCCTGCTGTACCTATAATAAACCAATCCATAGTTCATCACTCCCTGGAGATTTCCTCAAAAAGCCTGCTGCATATGATATTAAACTCACTTTCCTGTATAGTCCTTACGTCAAATAAAATCCTATCATCTTCAATTCGTGCTAAAATGGCCGGCACGCCCATTCTTAGTTTCTCCACTAACCCGTTTGCTGAGCCTTTATAAGGCTTTAATGCAACAGCCCATGTAGAAAGTCTGGTTGTTGGTAATGAGCCCCCGCCAGCTTCAGAATAGTTTTCAATAATGCTAATCTCTGTCAAGGAGCCAAGTTTTGAATTCATAGCCTCCATAAGTCCTTCAGCCTTTAGCTTTAATGCTTCTTGTGAGATAGTGAGCATCCTTAATGTGGGATTAGTGTCTACTACATTTTCCTCATATATGTACTCTCGTAAGGTTGCCTCAAGTGCTGCTATGGTCATTTTATCAACACGCAAGGCCCTGTTTAATGGATTTTTCTTAATAATGTTTATATATTTTTCTTTGCCAATAATAATTCCTGCCTGGGGGCCACCTAAGAGTTTATCTCCACTAAAGGAAACAATGTCAGCACCACCAGCAACTGATTCCTGAACAGTTGGTTCATCTGTAATGCCAAATTGCTTTAGGCTGACAAGGAACCCGCTTCCCAAATCCTCCACAACGGGGATGCCATACTTACTGCCCAGGGAGCTCAGCTCTTCAATGGAAACATCTTCAGTAAATCCTAGAATGCGGTAATTGCTTGTATGAACCTTAAGCAAAAGTGCTGTCTCTTCAGTTATTGCCCTCTCATAATCTGCTGCCCTTGTTTTATTGGTTGTGCCAACCTCTACCAGTCTTGCTCCACTTGCAGCAAGTATTTCTGGAACACGAAAGGAACCCCCTATTTCCACCAACTGACCCCTTGAAACAATAACCTCTTTTCCTCTGGCAAGGGCCTGGAGAATTAAAAATACCGCTGCCGCATTATTATTAACCACTAATGCACCCTCAGCACCTGTAATTCTTGTCAGCAGTCCTTCCACATGGCTGTAGCGGCTGCCCCTTTTTCCCGTTTCCAGGTTAACTTCCAAATTGGAATATCCATATAAAATATCTCTAACTGCATTTTGGGCTTTTTCACCAAGCAAGGCCCTGCCTAGATTTGTATGTAAAATTATTCCAGTGGCATTTATTACCCTTCTTAAACTATTAAGAGATTTTCTTTTAAGCAAATCCTTAACCTTTTCTGCTATGAAGCCTTCTGCTGTCAGAAACTCTTTTCCCTTTCTTACATCCTGGCGTATGGAATTAAGCACTTCTCTTGAACACTCTACTATTAAATTAAATGAATATTCATCTCCTGAACTATTTTTAATTTCAACAGCCAGATCATTTACTGAAGGAAGATTTCTTAAAATATTTTCTTTATTCATCTTTTAAGCTCCTTATTTTCTAATAATTAGCTCATTAGTCTATTAACAAAAATCCTTTTATTTTTGGCTTCTAAGGAGTAGGTACAATCCTAGTAAAACGAATATAAAGGGCAGGAACTTTTCCCAACTAATATAGGGAAACCAGATGTTTATAAATAAGAATGCTCCTACTAATATAAAAATTCCTCCAAGAACTTTGTTAGAGCTAGGCTTTTCCTTATTCGACGTACTATCCTTTTGTGTCTCTCCCTCAGCCGTTTCTCCATCAATTGCATCTATTCCATTAGTATGTGGAATACTGGCCTTTTCACCGTCTGGCTCCATGGGAATTATCAACCAGGCTATTATATAAAAAACAACCCCTGTACCACCAAAAAGTGCTGCAGCCACAACTATTAGTCTAATGATAGTACTGTCTACATCCAAATGATTGGCAATACCACCACAGACACCACCAAGAATGTTGTCTGAACTGGACCTGTACAGCTTATTCCTTTGCATATCATCTCCCCTTAAATATCAATCATAAATCTTCCATTTCAAAGGCCAGACCCCTGCTGGGATCAAGTTTTTAATTAATCCCCCTAGCAGGTATTATAATCCATGCTATTAAATATAGCAAAATACCTGATCCGCCAACCAACACCAGGGCTACCCACAATAATCTAATTATTGTTGAGTCAATTTGAAAATACTCCCCAAGGCCTCCACATACCCCACCCACCATTTTATCTGTTTCTGACCGGTATATTTTGTTAGCCACTTTATACACCCCCATTTTCATAAAGAAAACTTGGCTTTTGTGAAATTTATATTTTCGATAGTACAATATAGGACACCTAACAAAGGTGTCCTATAGATTAGCTTCTGTTAATAAGAATACCATAAAAGGCTACAGTTATTATATGCTAGTTTGATTTTTTTTCTTTCTTTTTTTAAGATGCCATAACCCAAAGCCTGCAATGCCCAGAGGGATTAAAACAGGAATTGAACCTATTAGAAACACGATTATATTGCTTGCTAGAGATATCATGCTGTTAACATTTTTGGTAAAAGCGCTTATCCCCTTTTGCCAAACTCCAGAAAAACCAGTTGGGTCAATTCTTGTCTCCGACACCTTCACCTGCTGCAGATAAACCCTTATAGTGGAAAATGCAACCATGTTTGATAAATACTTCAATTCTCCCTCAAGGACCTCTATCTCACTCCTTATGATTCTAAGCTCCTTGCGTATATTTAATACGTCTTCCACCCTGCTGGCCTTATTTAAGATGCCCAGGATGCTTTCCTCTTCTGCTTTTAAAACCCTCAACCTTGCCTCTAGATCTATAAACTGCGTTGTAACATCGTCCATATATACTCTTCTGTTTTTAACAGTGCCTTTTTCCTCAAGGAAGGCAACAAACTCTTGAAATTCTGATGCCGGCACCCTTAATACCATATTAGCCCAAGCACTATCTGTACTATACCTCCCAGTATTGCTTTCTGCCAAAAACCCCCCAACCATGGCAACTTGTCTTTCGATTTCTTTAATAATCTCTTCCAAATTTTCAACATCAATATTTAACTCAGCATTTTGGATAATTTTTCTGTTATCCAAGTCACCTACAATGTTTTTACCTTCTTCAGCAGCTGCCTGATCACGGTAAGCCCCTTCTGAAGGTGCACTTCCAGAAGAAGAATATGCTATCTCAAAAGAAGGCCCACTATCAGCTGCCTCCTTTTTTGCACCGCCACAGGCAACAATGGAAAGGCTTATTACTAGACACAGGACAATTATTAATGTTTTTTTCACAATATACATCCCCTATCTTTTATTATGTTCAAGTTTTATCAGTTAACATTGTTCTCCTAAACAAATAGACGAAAAACAGGGGGATCATGTTCCAAGCAAGAGCTGATTAAATATATCTTATAGTGTCTTCACCCTTTGTTAGCTGCTCGAACCCTTTTTTTAATACTAAATAGGTGTTTTCAACACCCACAACTCCCATGCCAGGAAAGATAAACTTAGGCTCTAAGGCTATGACCATACCACTTTTGAGCTCTATCTCAAAGCCTTTGGCAATTACAGGCCATTCATTTACTTCCAAACCTATACCATGGCCTATAAAGGGCACCCCCTTTGGATATCCCATAAAGTAGTCCCTTAGCCCTGATTTTTCAACTATACTTATACTACTATCATATAGATATCTGCCATTTATTCCTTCTTTCAAGCTGTCCTGCAGCATGCTTTGAATCTCCATGGATACATCTGCAGCCTTTTCCACAATAGGCGGCAGTTCGCCTAGAATAAAGGATCTGCTCTGGTCCACTAGATATCCTGTATAGTTGCCAACATAGTCTATGTAAATGGGCTCCCCCTTCTTAATTAAAGCCCCACTAACTCCCTGGGGGAAGGTTGGGTGTGAGCCTGCTCCAACTGTAGCCATAACGTCATAGGGCCCGGAGGCAGCCCCAGCTGCACCTACTAATGCATGGCCGAAATAGAACTCTACATTAAACCCTCTAAATCTGGTGTATCCCAGGTGTCCAATTTTTCTGGCATATCCTTCTATAGCACCTGCAAGCTCTCTATCTGACATTCCCTCTTTAATAGCTGAACCAATATATTTAAAAACCTCTCCATGCTTTGTCCCTGACTCTCTTATTAGTGAGATCTCATATTCCGATTTAATCATACGAAGATCTCTGATCATGACAGACACATCCACTATTTCAGAACCCTCCAACACCTTTTTATAAAAAAAGTAACTATTTGCTGGTAAAACGTCCAACTCCATGGCAATTCTACCATTTATTTTCAAGTCATGTTCAGCTAATACTTGTGGTATCTCCTTAGGGCTATTAAGTAATGTTATATATTCTAATGGAGATTCGTCCATTGCTTTTTCCAAGGTTTTTTTGACCATCAGCAAGGGTTTTCCTTCAGACGGCACATATAAATGACACTGCTGGCCGCTTCCTGAAAAGTAATAAACATTAGTTCTTTCAGTGAGCAGTACACCTGTAAGCTCTGATTCTCTTATTTTATGCTGGAGCTTAATAATTCTATCATTTATTTCCCTGGAGAAGTCATTCATTCACCTTCTACCCCCTCTAGCATTCTAATTGTCATGTTTTATAGATAATGCTTTGAATATAATAGCACAATTTGGGGCAAATGTTCAATTTTTGGGGCAAAAAAGGAGCATTCACTATGAATACTCCTATGGGTTCACAAAGTTTATATATTCTGGCCGTGCTATGGGTCTGGAGATGTCTGTGCCTTCTGGAAGATAATTTGAATAGTCACCTTCTATTAATATTTGTACCCAATCTACCCCATCTATACTTGTTAGGGTAAACAGTATGGATTTAACGAGCAATACCTCTGCTGCTGCTCCTCCCCCATAGCCCATAACTTCCTTGCTTAAATCAATTGTAGCCATTTTATCTTCAGAATCATAATCAACCTTTCTAAGTTTGGTTCCAGACCAAATTGTCTTTACTAAATCACTATTTAAAGGGGGGCCTTTTACTAACTCCTGCATGGCACTCTCAACCATCTGGCTTATGGTACTATTTTTGTTTACAGCAAAACCAACAGGTATTAAGTATAAAGCATTGGGATCTGAGAAATATACATGCAACAGCTTATCTTCATCATTTATATTACTTAAGGAATTTATGTAGGCTGGTCGTTCAAAGGGCTTATCCAGCTTAAATCCATTAATCTCTTCAATGACCTTTCCTTCAACTAAGAATTGTACCGTCTCCACCTCTTGAAACTCAGTTACAGTTAAAACTAAAGAATTAATTGCCATCTCAATATCTTCATACTCTTCAAAGTTTTTAAAGTGACTGGTCAAATCTATATATGCAATATTTCTCCTAATATATATGTCTTTCAACTTGGTATCTTCCGGAGTAGTACTAGATAAAAGCCAGTCCCCTGGGCCTGCTAAAACCTTTTCCACTGAAACTTTAGCTGCTTCCTTGGTAGGCTTTATAGGAAGAGTGATTGGGATGAGATATCTTCCATTCTCACTAGCGAAATAAACAAGCACTGTATCCTTTTCATTGTTTAAAACGAGGGGGCGGCTTTCAATAGTAGTACTTGCTGTTGTCTCGTTATCCCCAGCATCCTTTTTTGAGCTATTTTGTCCACAACCAACCAATAAAGCGGCCATCAATAAAAGGACAATTATAACTTTTAACCTAATATACATTTTCATGCTATCTCCTTTAACTATAAAGCCTGTCTGATTATACTTCGGCGCCAATACAATATTTCCTGCTAAATTACTAAAGGGATTAATTGTTATTATATGGTAATATTTTGAAATTATTTCATAATTATTTAAGTATTTTACAGCTTTGCTTAATCTGTTTATAAAGAACAGCCAAGATGATAAGTGCTCCTACATAACCAAACACCGGATAAAAATGTCCTATTAGATTACCAAATCCTAAAACTGATATTGGCAGAGCCATGAATACAATTGCAATAGATAGGTTGTTTTGTTTCATTCTAAATAATGAACCAACTCTTGTAATTAATCCAAATCCATTGGCAACTGCAGTTGTTAGCATAGCACTAAGCATTGCCAATGCATACAAAAAGCTTAGCCTGCTGTCAAGGCCTTCAGTTAAATACAGCATAGGAATTTCTGTGGTTAGTATTTCTGGCCAAAACAACTGCATTGCATACACCATGATAAGTCCAATGATTCCTAAAAGAACTCCACCAAAAAGAAATCCTTTAATCCCAGCCTTTAACTTATAGTGATCTATTGAGGTAATGATTACTAAGCTTGTTACCATATTATATGAAACATATAATAGAAGGGCTATTCCCCATTGCTTACCAATCAAGGGATTCTCACCAGCCTGGAAAACCTCTTTTTGTGCAAACCCTATGCTTGCAAAACTTACTAATATTGTTATTATAATCAGCATGGGAATTAAAATAGAGTTGATACCAAGTACACCTCTTTCCCCTTTAAATAAAGCAATTAATACTATTACACTAGAAACAATAATACCAACATAATAATTGACAAATAGTTTTTCCTGAAGGACGGCAGCACAGCCTGCTAACATTATACCAAGGCCCATAAAAATGGAGATTGTGATCCATATATCCACAATTAGCCCTATTTTATTGCCAAGAACCTTAATTAAGAAAGTCTGGTATCCATGTATTTTGTTTTTTATTACTATCTGGCATATGAAATAACCCATGAGTGCAAAGGCTGTACCTGAAAGGAAAACACCTATTAACCCATAAAAACCGAAGATTACAAAAAACTGCATAAGCTCTTGTCCTGATGCAAAACCAGCACCCACAATAGCTCCTATATATGTAGTGGCTAGTTGAAAGCTAAGGACCTTTTTGTTCAAATTTACCCCCTCCAATATTTATGTGATTTTTAGTAACGTTGTATAAAACTGCCCATAAATACATATACTATAATTATTATTGTAGTAAGGTGGGGGGTACTTTAATGACAACTTTATTAAGAAATTTATTAAATAGAGAGCTGCAGGAGCCTCCTGATAAAATAGTGCACCATATAGATGATGAAAACCTCACTTATAAGGCGGCCAACCAATTAGCTTCATATTTAATAACCTTAGATCCCCAGTTAGATCGACCAATTGTGGTGGTTAATATTGGAACCGATAGGTCTACCGGTGATAGTCTTGGCCCATTGGTAGGATCATTTTTAAAAGAAAGACAGAGCTTAATACCAAACATTCATGTTTATGGTACCCTGGATGAACCGGTCCATGCAACAAATATAGTACGATATATGGAAGATATAATGGAGACCCACACAAATCCCATAATCATAGCTGTTGACGCGTGCCTGGGACAGGCAAAAAATGTGGGCAATTTAAATTTAGGTATTGGCCCTGTCAAACCTGGTGCTGGTGTTAAAAAGGAATTACCATATGTAGGACATATTTACATGACCGGCACTGTCAATGTAGGTGGTTATCTTGAGTATTTAGTTTTACAAAACACCAGGCTTAACCTGGTAATGAAGCTGGCAAAATCTATTTCTGATACAATTTACAAAGCTTATTATAAAGTTCAAGCCAAAAAAAACGAGGTGCCTTCACATTAGGCACCTTTATTACAATACTTTAGTATCATTTATTATTAATTCAAAGGAACATTTAAGATAATCGGCAGCCCTTCTACACAGGACCATTTTAGTAATGAAAATCTCGAAGTATCCCATTACTGAGGATATTTCCTGATCAATCAAAATGCTTAAGGTAATTAACCTTTTACTTTTATCTACTGTTAATTGGGTCTGTTCCACTGCATAGTTTACCCTGTCCCTAGGTTTAAAAGTTGATATGTCTGCCTTTCTAACCCTTTCCCTATTAACATCAGATTTATCAGCAATGAGTACAGCCGCTGATACTGAATTGACGGAAAATCCTCCACTATTTTCTTCATGATTGCCAATGGCTCCTAGAATTACTGATATCCCAACCTCGTCAAGGTTAATTTTTTTTAAAAAGGGCAGGACAAGAAATGAGCCTGCCCTTCCATGTTCATACCTGTTAACTATATTGCCAATATCGTGTAAATACCCTGCTATTTGACCTAAACAACATGTATATTCGTCAAATTCTAGACCCCTTAATATTTCGATAGTCCTTTGGGAAACTATCTCTGCATGCCGTTGACTATGCTCTAAAGCACCCATTTCTCCTAAAAACTCGTGGCAATTTTTAAGATAGGTATTTATACTAGAATCATTACAAACTGCTGTCTGAAAATTCATCATTAACCTTTACCAACCCTTTTCTTATCTTCTGCTTTTGAAACTGTCCCATCAACTGGATATAGCATGTAGTTTGTTGGAGATAATATAGTTTCTTAGGGTATCTCCTCTCAGTCCAACCCTTAAAGCCTCCAATGACATGACATCTCCGGGATGTATGTTACCTAGATTAACATTAGTTCCTAGTCTAATTATCAATTCCTGTTGTTGGTTTTTCTGAGGAGCTTCCCATAAAATCTTATTTACATCTGAAATGGAATTTAAAATTCCTTCTAATTCCTTTTCTCTTATTTTACCCTGTTCATCATAGATTACTACACCCTTGCCTGATTCTCTCCCTTCAACAATAACTTTGTGTGCCCCCCATTCAATATCAAGATTTATCTGTTCTAAAATATCGGTATTTGACAGTTCATCACGGGCGTCTTTTTTCCCAACTTCACTTAATACTTTAAAGTCCATGTCTAATGCTTTTTCTATTGCACTTTTTCTCACACTTCTGCTCATATTAATAGTCCCGTCAGATACCTCAATACAACTATAACCCAAACTTTTTGCCTTTTCCAAATACACATCTAGTTTACCCTGTAGTACAGCCACTTCCAAGAAAGTTCCACCGGGATAAATATCTATTCCCATTGATCTTACCAGCTTTATCTTTTTCTGCAGTACATCCCCTGTGTAGAGTGCAGATGTTCCAAAGCCTAGTTTAACAAAATCAATATACTGTCCGGAGGTTTCAAGTGTATCTGCTAGTTCAGATAACCCCAGGCCCTTATCAATTATCATGGTAAAGCCATTTTCCCTGGGCTTTTGCTTTCTTTCTGATAGTGGAAATTCAACTATTCCATCCCAGCCTTCTCTCCTTATACTCAATTGCCTCATCTCCCCCAATAAAGATTTTTACATACTACCAGTAGATTTAGTTCTGCATTTAATGTATGCTGCCAAAGGGAAAATGTGCATAAAAAATGACCACCTTGGGAAAAGGGGATGGTCATCTCAGATATTTAATATGCTTTACTTTTTGTCATGCCCTGTGGTTTTTGCCATTTGGCAGGACCCTTGAAATACCGCACCATCATCTATAATAAGAGAACCAGTAGATATATCTCCTTCTAGCTTTCCGGAAGAAGCAATCTCAAGTTTACCGGAAACACTTACATTACCTTTAATAACCCCAGCAACCAAGAGATTTCTTGCCTTTAATCCTGCTGCCACGAAGCCATTTTCACCTATAACAACGTCTCCCTGGCAATCAATTTCTCCTTCAACCTTACCATCAATTCTTAAGGTGCCATGAGCCTTCAAATTACCTTGAAAATTCGTATCCTTTCCTACAATGGTATCCACTTTATCCATATTTACTGTTTCTTTTTTGCTAAACATTTAATCACCCTTTATTTAAGAACATTTTGAGGATTAATTCTTTTACCATTTTGATCGATCATAAAATGAACATGGGGCCCAGTTGATCTGCCACTAGTTCCTACCCTTGCTACTCTATCGCCCTTTTTTACAGTTTGGCCTACCTTAACCAGGTTAACTGAATTATGAGCGTAATGACTTACATATCCATATCCATGAGATATGCTTACCATTCGTCCGTATCCAGGTACCCATCCGGAAAAAATTACCCTGCCATCACCAGCTGCTCTAATATATGTACCATGTGCTGCGGCAATATCAATGCCATCGTGAAACTCTCTCCTACCTGCCCCAAAAGGAGAGCTCCTGTATCCATACTTTGACGTGATCCGTCCATTTACAGGCAATCTGTCAGGTTTGGCTGCAAGATATTTCAGTTGGTCACTAACCTCTACCTGCAGTTGAGCTAGACCCTCTTCTTTCATTTCTACTATTTGATCCAGCATGGTTAAATCTTTGTCTAACATCTCTAGAAGGTCCATATTGCTTTCATAAAGCCTACTCACCTGGCCTCTTGAAACTCCACCCCTAGGTATCATAGCTAAACTAAATTCGGGCTGCATGGAAATAGGAGAATGATAATCTTGCAGCTGTATTTCCTTTTCCTCATCACTTTCCAGTCCTACCAGCTCTCTAACCTGTCTATCTAGCAGCTCTATATCTGCAATCTTGGATTCCATGTTCCTTGTTTTTTCAATTAGGTCAGCAATCTTTTTAGCCTGAACTTGATTTACTGTTTCAACATGCTTTAACCTATCAAGATCCTCTTTAGCTGCCTTGAAATCAACAGCAAAATACACAAGGGAGCAGGTAATTACGGTAAAAAGTGTAATAATACAAGCTAATGCCCATATTGGAATTTTAAACTGGTTAATTTTTTTCTGGCTATGGGGTATAAGCATAATGGTAAAGTATCTTTTTTTCTTAAGCTTACTTTTGGATGTACCCATTCCATTTCACCACCTTAACTTTCCAGAGCTCTACTTATCGCCAACTCTTCCTCTTCACTAAGTCTATACTTTGACTTTCCATTTTCTAAAGGTTTGGCATAAAACCTGTTGTCATCTCTTCCGTAAATAGAGCTAATTACAAAGCCATTGTTATAGCTATCCATTAGAGCTATTGCAAAGCTTAAGTCACTACCAACCTCTGAAAACGCACTAAATCTTACAAAACCAACCTTATTAAAATTACGCATATTTTTACGATTTAGTTCACTTAGCTGCTTGTCCAGATCTTTGATAGTGCTATTAAGCATATTAAAGTCATTATGATAAGCATCAATTTTTTGTTCCATGCTTCTTCCATCAGAACCATGCATGTAAGTATTATATTTTTTACGTAACTTCAAATACTTAAATGTAATAATTAATTGCCATATCAATAGTAAGGCTATAACTATGATTAAAGCTAAGGTTATATAAATATGTGTTGTTGTATCCAAATGTATGCCATACCAATTAATTGCCATAGTAGACCCCCTTAAAAAGTGCCAATGTATAGTATTCAACGCTTATTACAATTTTCCTTTTTAATATAGCAAAAAATAATTAATATAATGGCTATACCATTCCAACAAAAATCATAATAATAACAATAAAAAATATTGCAGGCAAAAGATTGCCTACTTTTATTTTAGTTATTTCTAAAATATTTAGACCAATGCCTAGAATAATTAATCCGCCAACAGCCTTTAATTCATTTACAACAGGAATAGTTAATAGAGTCTCTAAATATGATGCCGCCAAGGTTATTGCACCTTGATAAATAAATACTGAAACAGCCGAAAAAATCACCCCTATACCCATGGTGGTAGTCAGCATAATTGAAGTTATACCATCTATTAATGATTTTGCGTAAAGTGTATCATGGTTTCCAGTAAGCCCACTCTCAATGGCTCCCATTATAGCCATTGCACCAACACAATATAACAGGGTGGAAGTAACAAAGGCTTGAGCAATATTGCTTCCACCATTAAGATTTCCAGCCTTTTGTTGTATTTTTAAGCCTAGTTTATGTAACGCTCCTTCAATATCTAAAAACTCCCCTAGCCAGGCACCTAAAACCATACTAATCAACACAAACACTAACTGTTCGCTAGTTATAGCCATTTTTAAACCTATTAAAACTATGCCAAGACCAATGGCCTGCATAATCATTTTTCTAATATTCTCAGAAAACCTTCTCCCGAACCACATTCCAATTATTGTACCAAAAACAATGGCAAATGAATTTACAACAGTGCCCCACATTACAGCATCCCTCCACATAATATAAAACAGCACTTAAGTAGTTTATCACATAATCGGCTTATTCTCTATCAAATTTTATGTTTCACGTGAAACATTTCCCTAAATCTACTAACCTGATAAAGCCCATAAAAGGTCAGGAAATGTGTCACGTGAGATTTAAGAGTTTGACGCTGGCGTAAGGCTTAGTCTAGTGAATAACCAACAGGACGTTCTAATGTCGGCTATGCAGCTTAGACGCTGCGTTTTATTCGACCACTATTTCCCTTATGGAACTTATAATTTCTAGCAGTGTAAAAAAGACTTGCTTAGCTCTTGTATTGGCTATTATAGCAATGTAAAACCGAGGTCCAATCCAAGTTGCCAGTAGCCTAGCTCATGCTGAACTCTGAAATGACAAATATCAAGCTTAAAATTTCTAAATACTTCTATAAGCCACAAGGTTAAGTTTCAGCAATATCCTTGTATTTGATAAAGTATGCTCTTTATCCTTAAAATATAATTCTTCATTCATAAGTGGTGCAGCGTATCGGCATGCATGTCCGATACTTATAAGGAAAAATACTTTATAAAGTTGCTTTAGGGCAAATCTCAAGATCTAAACTAAATTAAACAATGGTAAAGACCTGGCAAGTTTCGATTATTATAGACCACAAATTTCATATTAAAAATGCAAATAGCTATTTTTCAAGCAAAGCAAATCAGATAAACCTTTTATATTTCTCATCGTCTATTTATACAATAAAACGCTAAAGGAGATTAACTTATTTTTTTAAAACTACTAAGATTTTAAGAGGGAAGAGTATGAAGGTTAAACTGTGGGCTGCTGCACTATTTATTATTATATTCTTAGTTTATGGATGTAATAAAGTTGAAAGCAAGTCTTTTTCATTAGATTTTATTGAAGTAAATAAAATTACTGTTAATGACCTGCAGCCAGACAGGATTGTTAAGATTATTGTAGAGAAAAGAAGTAAACACTATATTTTTAAAAATAATGAATACCGAATAAGAGGATGTTTCACGTGAAACATCTATGCAAGGTTTTGTGAGAGAAATTTATTAAAAAAGAGCTGCTTTGCACAGCTCTTTTTTAATTTAAAAGCAAGTATATTTAGGCAGAATGCTCATCTAATATAATTTCCACCAATCTATCTAATTCCTCATCTGAATAATAATTAATTTCTATTTTACCCTTTCCCTTTTGGTACTTTAACTGTACTTTTGTCCCAAAGTGAGTCTGCAACCTATCTTCAATTTGATTTATCACTGGATCAATTTTCGTGTTTTTACTTTTTTGTTTTGTGGAAGTGGGTGTGCCATTTTCACCAGGCACCTGTGACTCTAGAGGAGTTTGAGCAACAATTTCTTCAACCTGTCTTACTGATAGCTTTTCATCAATAATTCTATAGGCCATAGACTTTTGTTGTTCCTCATCTTCAATGGACAAAAGGGCCCTGGCATGTCCAGTAGTAAGTCTGCCTTCTGATAATAAACTCTTTATTTCACCTGGAAGGTTAAGCAATCTTAAAGAATTGGCTATGTAAGGTCTGCTTTTACCAACTTTTCTTGCTAGTTCTTCCTGGGTTAGGCTATATTCCTCTATCAAAGTTTTAAATGCCCATGCCTCTTCAATAGGGTTAAGATCTTCCCTTTGAATATTTTCAATAAGAGCTATTTCTGAAACCTGCTGGGAAGTATAATCCTTAATAATCGCCGGAATTCTGTTTATTTCAGCTAGATGGCAAGCTCTCCATCTTCTTTCACCTGCTACAATTTCATATCTATTCTCGGCTAATTTTCTCACTATAATGGGTTGCACAACTCCATGCTCTTTTATTGATACAGCCAGCTCCGCTAATTTTTCCTTATCAATGTTTCTTCTAGGCTGGTTTTCATTAGGCTGAATATATGTTACATCAATCCATTGAATATCCTTATTTTCATCATCTGCAAGCGGAACAGGGGGAATTAAAGCTTTTAGTCCCTTTCCTAGACCTTTTTTAGTCAATTTCAATCACTTCCCTTGCTAAATCAATATATACCTGTGCTCCCTTGGATTTTATGTCATATCTTGTAATTGGCTGCCCATGACTTGGAGCTTCGCTAAGTCTAACATTCCTTGGAATAATAGTACTAAAAACTTTTCCTTTAAAATGTTCCTTAACTTCATCTACAACCTGAATTGACAGGTTTGTGCGAGCATCAAACATGGTTAACACAATACCGGATATCTCTAGTTGGGTATTTAAATGCTTTTGAATTAAATTAATTGTATTCATTAATTGACCCAATCCTTCCAAGGCATAGTACTCGCATTGAATAGGGATTATCACTCCATCTGCAGCTGTAAGAGCATTAAGGGTGAGTAATCCTAAACTAGGAGGACAATCAATAAAAATATAATCGTACTGCTCTTTAATATTTTTTAATGAACTTTTGAGTCTAATTTCTCTTGATACGGAATTTGCAAGCTCAATTTCAGCTCCTGCTAGTTGTATGGTGGCTGGTAAAATATCTAGTCCAGAAATGTCAGTTTTTAAAATCACCTCATGAATTGGAACTTCATTAACCAGCACATCATAAATACATTGCCTAATAGCATACCTGTCAACGCCTAATCCGCTGCTTGCATTTCCCTGTGGATCAATATCAATTAATAATACTTTCTTGTTAGCCTCTGCCAAACATGCGCTTAAGTTAACAGCTGTGGTGGTTTTAGCAACACCACCCTTTTGATTTGCTATTGCATATATTACCCCAATTAAATTCACCTCACTTTTGGCAGATATTCTAGTTGGTTACTATGTTGATATTCAACATGAAATGACCAGAGTCCTGCACCTAAAAAATAAAAAGATGCTATCAATTAATTTGATAACACCCTCACTCTTCATTCTAAATTATTTATTCAATAGGCCTCTTTTGGGGAATACCTGGCCGCCTGGGGTAGGCAGATGAAATACATGTCATTTTTTTAATGAATATTAGATTTCTCTCTCCTTCAATTCCAGGAACCTCTAATTTTTTCACATTCAATATCCTGCCTCCGAGAAGCTCTAAAGCTCTCTCAGCCTTTTTTATTTCATTATGAGCCTCCTTGCTTTTGTAAGCTATAAAGGTTCCTCCTGCTTTAACAAAAGGCAGACAGAGCTCTAATAAAAGATTCAAGGGAGCTAGTGCCCTGGACAATGCTATATCATATATCTCTCTATGCTTAGTATTTCTGGCCAATTCTTCAGCTCTTGCATGAATACATTCTACATCCTTCAGCTTAAGCTCATCACATATAACTCTCAAAAAATTAACTTTTTTTTTGGTGGAATCAACCAGGGTAACCTTTAGATTGGGCTTGATGATTTTTACTGGTATGCCTGGAAAACCCGCACCTGTTCCAATATCTATAGTTTTTTGATTGTTTTGCTCTGGCAAAAAGGGAATTACAGTTAAGCTGTCTATAAAATGCTTGTAAATTGCCTCTTCGGGATCAGTTATTGATGTCAAATTGAATTCTTTATTTGTTTGCATGAGAAGTTCTAAATAACGCAGAAAGCTTCTAACAATCTGATCATCAAAATCTATTTTAAGATTTCTTAACCCCTTAGCTAATATTTCCCGATGTATTTGTTCATTCATGTGCTTTTCCCCTGTTTCTTTGTTCTAGGTAAATTAAAAGAACATTAATATCAGCTGGATTAACACCGCTAATTCTAGAGGCCTGTCCTATTGACTTTGGCCTAACCTCAGTCAGCTTTTGCTGGGCTTCCTTCCTCAGGCCTTTTATTTGTAAAAAATCAATATCACTGGGAATAAGTTTGCCTTCAAGTTTTTCAAACTTTTCTACCTGGCTTTGTTGTTTTTTAATATATCCCTCATATTTTATTTGGATTTCAACCTGTTTGCCCGCTTCTAACTCAGTGGTTCCCATAGCATAGACTGCCTCTAGATCCTCTAGCTTTATTTCTGGACGCTTTAGCAATTCTTCCAGTGTAATTTTATTTTTAATATGAGTGCTTCCTCTATTTTCTAAAAGCAGCTTAAGGTTTTCATCACCAGGGAGGGCATAAGTGCTTTGTAAATAGTTTCTAAGCCTTTCCATATCCCCTAGTTTCTTATGAAATCTAGTATATCTTTCCTGATTAACTGTTCCAATTTCATATCCTATCTCAGTTAGTCTTAAATCTGCATTATCCTGTCTTAATAGGAGTCTATATTCAGCTCTAGAAGTTAACATTCTATAAGGCTCATTTATTCCCTTTGTTACTAAATCATCTATAAGTACTCCAATATACGCCTGAGATCGTGAGAGTACTATAGGTTCCTTATTCTGAACAAGTCTTGCTGCATTGATACCGGCAATTAATCCCTGGGCAGCAGCCTCTTCATAACCAGAGGTGCCATTTACTTGGCCGGCAAAAAACAGCCCATTAATATCCTTGGTCTCAAGGGAGAGTTGAAGCTGTTTTGGGTCAATATAATCATATTCTATTGCATAACCAGGTCTCATTATTCTTGCATTTTCTAAACCCTTTATTGTATGCAGCATCTCAATTTGAACATCCTCTGGCAGACTAGTAGAAAAGCCCTGCACATAATATTCAAAGGTATTTTGTCCCTCAGGCTCAAGAAAAATTTGATGTTGTGGTTTATCAGAAAACCTCACTACTTTATCTTCAATAGAAGGGCAATACCTTGGGCCAACTCCTTCAATCATGCCCTCATATAAAGGGGATCTATGCAAATTATTTCTGATAACTAAATGGGTTTCTTCATTTGTATAAGTAAGCCAACAAGAGATATTTGGTCTAGCCAGGGCTTCTGTCATGAAGGAAAAATTTAGCCTTTCTGTATCACCCTTTTGTTCATTTAAATTAGTAAAGTTTATTGATCTTTTGTCAACCCTGGGTGGTGTGCCCGTTTTAAATCTTCCAAACTTCAACCCCAACTCTTTAAAAGAACTGCTCAAGCCCTTTGATGAGAGAATATTATTAGGCCCTGCCTCCCAATTGGAGCTTCCAATAAAAATTTTTCCTTCCATATATGTACCAGTTGTAACAACAACACATTTTGCATAATACTTGATACCTGTCCGTGTTTCCACACCATAAATGCTGCTGCCTTTGTATAGAATTCTAACTATTTCCGCTTGTTTTACATCCAGATTATCCTGGGATTGCAGAACATACCTCATCATGGATTGATAGTACTCCTTATCTGATTGAGCCCGCAAGGACTGAACAGCTGGACCCTTGCCTGTATTTAATAGTCTAACCTGAATTAAGGTTTGATCTGTATTGATTCCAATTTGACCGCCTAATGCATCCACCTCTCTTACAAGATGTCCCTTGGCAGGACCACCTATTGCTGGGTTGCAGGGCATTAAGGCTATGTTTTCCATACTAATTGTTGTTACAAGAGTTTTACATCCCATTCTTGCTGCTGCAAGAGCTGCCTCGCATCCAGCATGTCCAGCCCCAATTACAACAACATCATATTCGTCACAGTTACTAACCATTTGTCCCACTCCTATTTTCCTATGCAAAATTCGCTAAAGATTTTATCCATAATATCCTTTTCAATGGTATCTCCAGTTATCTGGCCTAATGCCATCCATGCATCCTTTAGGTCTATGCTTAAAAACTCCCCAGTGAAGCCAGCTGCTATTGTCTTTTTACCCTCTTGTAGGTGTTTTTTTGCATTTATTAAGGCATTTTTATGTCTTGTTCTTGTTATTACATAGTCTTGGTTCTGTACTACCTCTCCTTTAAAAACCATATTAACAAGCTCTTCTTCTACAAGATTAATACCTGTTTTCTCCAGAGCAGATATTTCTATTATCTTTGCTGATGGAAGTAGTTTTGAAATTTCATCTCTTAAATGAAACCTTCTTAAATCTATTTTATTTATTATCACAAGTAACTTCTTGTCTATAACCGCTAATTTATCAATGAGCCTATAATCATCCTCTGTTAATCGTTGAGTATCGTCTATGACAAATAATACCAGGTCTGCCTCTAATAACAGCTCTTGACTTTTTTCAAGTCCAATCTTTTCTACAATATCTTGTGTGTCCCGAAATCCAGCAGTATCATTAATTCTAAAGAGTACACCTTTAATCTGAATGCTTTCTTCAATTATGTCACGGGTAGTTCCAGGTATATCAGTTACAATGGCCCTCTCATGGCGGGCAAGGGCATTTAGTAAGCTGGATTTGCCCACATTTGGTTTGCCTACTATTACAGTATTTACTCCCTCTCTGCTAATTCTACCTGCTTCTGCTTCTTTAATTAAAGCTTCTACATTCAGTATAGCTTCATCAATTAAATTTTCTATTTCATCTATGCTCATGGTTTCTATGTCTTCTTCAGGGAAATCTATCTCTGCTTCAAGGTTAGCTAAAACCTTCTCAATCTTTTCAATTATTACGTTTATAGCTTCTTTTAAACCCCCACCAAGCTGTTTAACAGCTGAATTCAAACCTCTATCACTTTTTGCTGTTATTATATCAATAATAGCTTCTGCCTGGGATAAATCGATTTTTCCATTCAAAAATGCCCTCTTTGTAAACTCCCCTGGGTCTGCCATTCTAATACCTTTTTTTAATACAAGGTCTAGTATTTTTCTCGTAACTATTACACCGCCATGACAATGAATTTCTACCACATCTTCTCCAGTATAGGTATTTGGACCTAACATTACAACCATCATAACTTCATCAATTAATTGAGCTCCATCATATACCTTGCCTAAATAGAAATGTCTGTCCAGTAATTCATCTAGATACTTATTAGCTTTTGTTACAAAAATTTCTTTTATAAGCTCTAATGACTTAACCCCGCTAATTTTAATGATACTTATTCCTCCTTCACCAGGAGGTGTAGCAATTCCTGCAATTGTGTCGTCTATGTAATGCACTTTTCATCACCACTTTAGTATTTTCTGTTTTGAATCTAAGAGTGTAATACGAGCCTTTTATATATTATACACAAAACATATATAAGAAAACCCAGCAATTCCATCACTGGGTTTATGTTCTATCTTTTTAAGCTAATAACTACCTTACGATACGGCTCATCGCCTTCACTATAAGTTTGGATATCATTTTTATTCTGTAAAGCAGTATGAATTATTCTTCTTTCATGGGGATTCATAGGTTCAAGAACTATACTCTTGTGTGTTTTTTTAACCTTTTCATATAATCTATTGGCAAGCTTTACTAGTGTCTGTTCTCGTCTGCTTCTGTAACCCTCAATGTCTAAGACTATTCTAATACGATCTTCAACTTTTTTCTGAACTGCCAGGTTTGTTAAGTACTGAAGTGATTCTAATGTTTCACCTCTTCGTCCAATCAATATGCCAATATTTTTACCTTTAATGTTGATGTAGATATGATCTTGTCTATTCTCAACTTCATACTGTACATCAACCTTTACTTTCCTGGTTACAAAGGTTAAAAAATCCTTTGCTAATTCAATAGGATCAACATTTTTTGTTACCTTAACTTTGGCATCTTTAGAACCGATAAGACCAAAAAATCCTTTGCTTCCCTCTTCTAGAATTTCAATTTTAACATCTTCTCTGGTAGTCTGCAGTTCCTTGAGAGCCTTCTCAATAGCTTCATCAATAGTCTTCCCTCTAGTTTCCACTGTTATCATTTGGAACCAACTGCCTCCTTTTTAGCTGCAGAACGTTTTAACAGCAACTGCTCAAAAATACCAACAACACTGTACATTAACCAGTATAAAGCTAATGCTGCCGGAAAGGTTCTACTAATCCAACCTATAAATAATGGCATAAAGTATAACAAAACCTTTTGACTAGGATTTTGTTCAAGGGTAGCAGCACTCATGGTAACCTTTTGCTGAAGAAAAGTTCCCAAAGCAACCATTACAGGAAGTATATAGGGATCTGGCATTCCTAAATTAGGCACCCATAGAAAACCAGCATGTGCCAAGTTTACATACTCTGGGGCTAACTCTGGATCGAAAAATACTCTTAAAGCCTTGAACAACGCAAATAGAATTGGCATTTGCACTAAAATAGGCCAGCAACCAGAAAATGGATTCGCATTATGCTTTTTATATAAATCCATTATCATCTGTTGGGATTTTTGGGGATTACTTTTGTGTTTCTTTTGAATTTCCTGAACCTCAGGCTGTAATTCCTGCATTACCCTCATTGCTCTTACCTGCTTCACTGTTAAGGGCATTAATACTAATTTAATTGCAATTGTAAATAGGATTATGCCTATTCCATAACTAGGAAAGCCTAAAGATAGAGTAATTTCATAAAAAAATTGAATTGACTGTGAAATAAATCTTTCTAATGTACCCATTATTCCCTGCATTCTGACTTATCAGATATGTCAGGTTCACCTCCCTCTAAACTGTAGAGTGAAAACTTTTAAATCCAGATTATTTTTTGAACTAGGCTGGATCATATCCCCCAGGATGAAATGGATTGCATTTTATTATCCGTTTTACTGCCTTAAACAGGCCAACAACTAGTCCATATTTATGTAAAACCTCAATAGTATATTGGGAACATGTTGGATAAAATCTACATCTCCTCCCAAATAAAGGAGATAGATATTTTTGATAAAGCCTTACTATGCTAATTAATAGCTTTACCATCACAGTTTTACCTCTTTTAATTTCCCAACTACTTCTCTTTCGACCTGGTGATAGGAAAATCCTTTTATTTTTGGTCTTGCAATAAAAATAAAGTCGTGATTAGGTGGAAATAAAAACATATTGTTTCTGCATATCTCTCTTAATAATCTTTTTATTCTATTTCTAACAACTGCATTGCCGATTTTTTTAGAAACGCTAAAGCCTATTCTCAAATTATCTGACCTTTTATAATAAATAACTATTGACCGACCAACAATGGTTTTTCCTTGTGTGTAGATTCTTTTAAAATCACTTTTTTTTTTAGTCTATATTTTTTTTGCAGCATTTTACCACCATTTTTAACATTTTTTACTAGCTTTAGTATTGCCTATAGGTTTAATTCTAATCAATAGAAGTTAAAAAGGCCACATAAAGCGGCCTTATTAAGCACTTAAACTTTTTCTTCCCTTACGGCGCCTGTTTCTAATAATATTTCTACCAGCCTTTGTTGACATTCTACTTAAAAACCCGTGAATTCTACTTCTTTTGCGCTTTTTGGGTTGATAGGTCCTTTTCAAGTCAAAACCCCCTTCTATACCAAATACCTTAGTAACTACACACGTATTAAAATTATAGGACACAGTTTATTAACTGTCAAGGATTGATATAGTAAATTCAAAAAAAAGAGTATATAATTGAAAAAAGATAATTTTTTCCGCAATCTCTCTATATTCTTCATCTTATCCTATTATTATACTCATCTCTATATTGAAGTTGTGGATAATTTTTGATAGTATATTCACAGCATTCACTTCTCTTTCTCATGAGTATTCTATTCACTACTGGAAGTTAAGTTTTTCACATTCTTTATAGCTTTTCCCTGCTAGATCTTTTTATTCACATCAAATCAAACATCTTTATTCTTTATTCACCACATTTGTTTTATTTTCTAGTCTTTTAAGCTGTGGATAACATTGTTAATATCATATATATTTTATTCATAAATTTTGTTTTATTTTTACTAAACCTTTGTGGCTCAATACTTATAACTATTAGTAAGTTATCCACAATTTTATACACAATTTCTTTTGGGAGGGTATTTGATGGATAAGTCGCTGGATAAAATATGGAACAAAACCTTGGACATTTTAAGCGCTGAGCTTAGCAAACCAACCTTTGAAACCTGGTTAAAATCTACATATTTAGCTTATTTCAATTCAAACGTTATGATAGTATCTGTACCAAATGAATTCGCAAAGGATTGGCTGCAAAGTCGTTATTATAACATTATTCAAAATACCCTGCAGTTAATTGTAAATAAGGATATTGATCTTTATTTTTATCTGCCCTCAGAAATAGAAACATACGTAAATAATAATGAAAAATTACAGGTAGACGAAGACTATATTTCCACAAACTCAGACGATAAAATATCCTCTGAAAGTAATTGTTTTAATATCAGCAAGTCTACAAATAACAGCATACTATCTTTTTTAAATCCAAAATATCAATTTGATTCTTTTGTTATAGGTGACAGCAATCGTTTTGCCCATGCTGCTGCTCTAGCAGTTGCAGAAGCACCAGCTAAATCATACAATCCTCTTTTTATATATGGTGGTGTTGGTTTAGGAAAAACCCACTTAATGCATGCAATTGGTCACAAGGTTTTTTCAATTTATTCAAATCTTATTATACTTTATGTCTCTTCTGAAACCTTCACTAATGAACTTATTAAATCTATTAGGGATGACAAAACTGTAGAATTTAGAAATAAATATAGAAATATTGACGTTTTATTAATAGATGATATTCAGTTTTTAGCCGGTAAAGAAAGAACGCAAGAAGAATTCTTCCATACTTTTAATTCCCTTTACGAGGCCAATAAACAAATAATTATTTCAAGCGATCGACCCCCAAGGGAAATACCTACACTTGAAGACAGACTTCGATCTAGATTTGAATGGGGATTAATTACTGACATTCAACCTCCTGATCTAGAAACTAGAATAGCTATACTTAGCAAAAAAGCCAGACAGGAAAACATAGATTTGCCTGACGAAGTTTTGCTGTTTATAGCAAAAAAAATTAAATCTAATATTCGTGAATTAGAGGGCGCATTATGCACAATAGCTGCCTATGCTGCTATTGAAGGTAAAAAAATTGATTCTGAATTAGCAGAAAAGACTCTGCAGGATATTTTTGCCACTGATAAAAACAGAAAAATTACAATTAGCCTTATCCAAGAAACTGTAGCCCAGCACTTTAATGTAAAAGTAAATGAAATAAAGGGTAAAAAAAGGACAAAAAACATATCTTATCCACGCCATATTGCAATGTATTTATGCAGAGCACTTACAGATAACTCTCTACCAAAGATTGGAGAAGGGTTTGGTGGTAGGGACCATACTACTGTTTTACATGCGCAAGAAAAAATCGAAAATGAATTGCAAAATGATACAGAATTACAAGATTGTATTAAAAAATTAAAAGAATCACTCCTATCTTAATGTGGACAACTAGTAACTAAAGTAAGGGTTTATAAACACCTTTATCCATTGCCAAAGTAGTTTGAGTAAATAAACATTCAATCCTTTTCCACAACTTCACAGACCCTACTACTGTTACTACTATATAAAGTATCATTTATTATATATATTATAATTATATTTGGGAGGTTAAGTAATGAAATTTGCTATAGATACAGGAAAACTGCTTCAGGCTTCACAAATAATGTCAAGAGCTGTTGCCTCAAAAACCACCATTCCTGCCTTAACAGGCATCTATTTTGAATGTACTAATGAAAATACCCTTTTATTAAAGGCCACAGATCTAGAAATTGGTATTGAGCATACCGTTTCTGCAAACGTTGAGGAAACGGGCTCAATGGTTATTCCTGCAAAATATTTGCTTGACATTTTAAGAAAGCTGCCGAATACAAATATTACTTTAACTAAAAGATTGGATGAAAATACTCTACAGATAAACTACAGGGAATCCCATATAACTTTAAATACATTCCCAGTTGATCAATTTTCATTTTTACCAGGCATTAGCCAGGAAAAGTCATTTACCATAAACAATGATATATTATCCAATATGATTAAAAAAATAAGCATATCTTTTTCTCATGATATTACTCGTCCAGTATTAAATGGTGCACTGTTTGAAATAAAAAATAATACCATTAGGCTTGTTTCGTCAGATACCTACAGGCTTTCATTAATCGAAACAGTATTAGATAAGGCCTCAGAAGAAGAATTCATACCCATAATAATTCCTTCAAAAGCCCTTATAGAATTAACTAGATTAATAGATAAAGAAGAAAACATAAAGATAATTATTGACAAAAAACAAGCTCAGTTTGAGACTAATGACATTAAAATAGGAGTACGCCTCATTGAGGGAAAATTTCCCTCGTATAAGAATGTAATACCCACAGAATATTCCACTAGAATAATAGCTGATACAAAGGACCTTTTGCTATCAATTGAAAGGGCCACGGTAATATCTAGTGATGAAACCTTTAATAAAACATGTACAATTAAACTTGAAATTGAGGGTAATAATATTCATATTAATTCATATTCTCCAAGTATTGGACAACTACATGACAAACTATTAATTGATAAAGAGGGAGAAGATATAAGCATATCCTTTAATGGCAATTATCTTGTAGATATCCTAAAAATTATTGACACAGAAAAGGTAATTATAGAATTAAATGGCAATTTAAGCCCTGGAATAATTAAGCCTTTGGAAGGCACCATGGATTATCTTAGTCTAATCCTACCAGTTAGAAGTTAAGGAGGTTCCTGATGAAGGAAATAAAAATTAACACTGATGCCATTCAATTGGATCAATTTTTAAAATGGGCCAATCTTGTATCCTCAGGAGGGGAAGCAAAAACTCTCATTAAGGAAGGTCATATCCAGGTTAATAATTTACCAGAGCAGAGAAGAAGCAGAAAGCTAACAATAGGTGATGAAATAAAAATTAATGAACAGGTTTATAAAATAACTCAATAACTAATATGAGGTGTGTTTTGAATATTTATGAAATTGATATAACGAACTTCAGAAATTACAGGCATGCAAATTTTCGACCAACTAGCTTTAATATTCTCCATGGAAACAATGCCCAGGGCAAAAGTAATTTCATTGAAGCCATATATTATCTTGGTAACGGTATTTCTTATAGGACTAGTCAAAGCAGAGATTTAATAAATTGGGATAGTGATTATTTTAGACTAGAGGCCCATTGTACAAATGATCAAGGCACCATTACTATAAAATCCTTATTAGATGCCAATGAAAAAAAAATATTTATTGATGGAATTAAAATTAATAGGCTATCAGAATTATTTAAGAATATTTCAGTATGTATTTTTGAGCCTGATGATTTGGCCCTTGTAAAGGGAAATCCATCAAAGAGAAGAAGCTTTCTTGATAGAGAAATAGTTACAATACAACCTTTATATTATGATTTACTTAAAAAGTATAACAATGTAAATCATCAGAGAAATACTTTGTTGAAATTTGTACGAAGAGACAAAAACTTGATTTCCCAACTAGAAGATTGGACAAATATTTATGTTAAGCTTGCTTATAAAATAGTTGTTAAAAGGATAGAGTTTTTAAAAAAATTAAAACCCTTTTTAGATTATTATTTAAAAAAAATTACACAAGATAAGGAAAATATTGATATAATATATGAAATTGGACAAATTGGCGAAAAAACAGTTGATTATAATTCTTACTTGGATAAAATGAAGTATTATAAAAATGAAGAAATAGAGAAAGGTAATTCCCTTTTTGGTCCCCATAGAGATGATTTTAATGTTTACATTAATGGTTATAACGTAAAAAAATATGGGTCTCAAGGACAACAGAGAACTGTTGCCCTGTGTTTAAAATTAGCTTATTTAGAGATTGCTAAACAAGAGCTGGGAGAATATCCAATATTATTACTTGATGACGTCATGTCTGAATTAGACATGGATAGGCGTATAGTACTGACTAACACTATTCATGATAGGATTCAAACCTTTATAACTACCACTGATTTAGATATGATTAGGGGATTAGTTAAAAAAAGCACAATTTTGCAGATTAATGAGGGAAAGGTTATAAATATTATCTAGCAGGGAGGAAAAACTTTGTACCTTCATATAGGCGGCAGATGGATAGTTTCATTAAATGAGATAGTAGCAATCTTAAATGTTGAAAAATCATCAAAGTCAAATAAGGAATTCTATGAAACAGTTACATATAATAAAAAACTTATTGAAGTCAGCAGTATTAGGGAATCTAAAACATGTATTATAACATCTGATAAGGTTTATTTAACATCTATTTCCGCAAATACATTAACAAAAAGAATTGAGAACTATTAAATTCTAGAAAATTTGACTTAAGCCGCAGGAAAAACTGCGGTTTTGACTTGATATGTAGATAAATGGAAATAATATGAATATGACTATATATTTGATTTACCATTGTATGCTATAATTATGTATTATTTTATTTTTCAAAGTGTGGTCAGGAGGTTTTCTCATGGAAGAAAGATTAGATACAAAAATTGAAAATAACTTGTATGATGCAAGTCATATACAGGTTTTAGAAGGATTAGAAGCAGTTCGCAAGAGACCAGGTATGTATATTGGAAGCACAGGGGCAAGGGGTTTGCATCATCTGGTTTTTGAAATAGTTGATAATAGTGTTGATGAAGCCTTAGCAGGATATTGTGACACGATTAAAGTAATAATTAATAAAGACAATAGTGTATCAGTTAGTGATAATGGTAGAGGTATTCCTGTAGATATACATCAAAAAACAGGTCTGCCGGCTGTAGAGGTTGCTTTGACTATTCTTCATGCTGGAGGAAAATTTGGAGGAAATGGCTATAAGGTATCTGGTGGACTTCACGGAGTAGGTATGTCAGTAGTGAATGCTCTATCTGAATGGCTGCAGGTAAAGGTAAAAAGAGATGGAAAAATTCATATGCAGGAATTTTCAAGGGGAACAAAGACTGGTGAATTAAAAGTAATAGGTAAAGCTAATTCAACAGGTACTGAGGTTATTTTCAAACCAGATCATCTTATTTTCGAGGAATTAGATTTTTCTTTTGAAACCCTTGCCAAAAGGCTTAGAGAATTATCTTTTTTAAACAAGGGGCTAAAAATAACTCTTGAAGATGATAGAACAGGTGCTTCAGAGGTTTTTCATCATAGTGGAGGAATAATAGACTTTGTTAAAAGTTTAAATAAAAATAAGGACCCCTTACATAAAAGGGTAATCTTCATGGATAGTGAGAGAGATGAAGTTCAGGTAGAATTAGCCATGCAGTGGACTGATGCATATGTTGAAAGTATTTTTTCATATGCAAATAATATTAATACCCATGAGGGTGGAACCCATGAATTAGGATTTAAAAATGCCTTAACTAGAATCATCAATGACTATGCCAGAAAGCATAATATTCTAAAAGAAAAGGACAGCAATTTGTCAGGTGATGATATTAGAGAGGGTTTAACCACTGTTTTAAGTGTAAAGGTTAAAGAGCCTCAATTTGAGGGACAAACTAAAACAAAGCTTGGCAACTCAGAAGTAAGAAGTCTTGTTGATTCATTAGTAGGAGAGGAAGTTGGAACATTCTTAGATGAAAATCCTTCTGTAGCCAAGAAAATAATTGAAAAATGTATTAATGCACAAAGGGCAAGAGAGGCTGCAAGAAAGGCCAGAGAATTAACTAGAAGAAAAAATGCCTTAGAAGTAAGTGCCTTACCTGGCAAGCTTGCTGATTGCTCAAGCAGAGATCCAAAGGAATCAGAAATTTATCTTGTTGAGGGAGATTCAGCTGGAGGTTCTGCTAAACAGGGTAGGGACAGGAGATTCCAGGCAATTCTGCCCCTGCGCGGTAAAATTATCAACGTTGAAAAGGCTAGATTAGATAAAATTTTAAATAACGAAGAAATAAGAGCTATTATAACAGCCCTTGGTACAGGGGTTGGTGAGGAATTTGATATTAACAAGTTAAGGTATCATAAAGTAATTATCATGTGTGATGCTGATGTTGATGGTTCACACATTAGAACCCTTTTATTGACCCTATTCTATAGATATATGAGAAGCCTTGTAGAAGAAGGCTTTGTCTATATTGCTCAACCTCCCTTATTTAAATTAAAACAGGGGAAAAGGGAGACCTATCTATACTCCGAAAATGAACTGGAAAAGAGTATTGCCAAGGCAAAGGATAGAAATTTCAGTATTCAAAGATATAAGGGTCTTGGAGAGATGAACCCTGACCAATTATGGGATACAACAATGAATCCGGAAAGTCGTACTGTTTTAAGAGTTGCCCTAGATGATGCGGTAAAGGCTGATGAAATATTTACCATACTAATGGGAGACAAGGTTGAACCAAGACGTAACTTTATTGAAGCCAATGCAAGAGAAGTGAAGAATTTAGATATCTAAATCGAGGTGTTGTTAAATGGGTGAAATTTTGGAAGGAAAAGTTGTTCCTGTCAATATAGAGCAGGAAATGAAAAAATCATATATAGACTATGCAATGAGTGTAATAGTTGGCAGGGCATTACCTGATGTTAGGGACGGATTAAAACCGGTACATAGAAGAATCCTTTATGCCATGTATGAATCGGGAATGACTCCTGATAAGCCCCATAAAAAGTCTGCCAATGTTGTTGGTAATGTTTTAGCTAAATACCATCCCCATGGTGATTCCGCTGTATATGATACCCTGGTTAGGATGGCCCAGGATTTTTCTTTCAGGTATCCTCTTGTAGATGGACATGGAAATTTTGGGTCAGTTGATGGAGATTCAGCAGCAGCAATGCGTTATACTGAAGCCAGAATGGCCAAAATTGCAATGGAGCTGCTGAAGGATATTAACAAAGAGACTGTTGATTTTATTCCTAACTATGACGAATCAACAGAAGAGCCCATAGTTCTGCCATCAAAGGTTCCTAACCTGCTTATTAATGGATCTGCAGGAATAGCAGTTGGCATGGCCACAAATATACCTCCCCATAACCTGGGAGAGGTTATAGATGGAGTTATTGATTTAATTGACAATCCAGATATTTCTATAGATGGTCTTATGAAAAGAGTTAAGGGGCCTGACTTTCCAACAGCCGGCATAATATTAGGAACAGAAGGTATTAAAAAAGCATATAGGACTGGTCGTGGATCTATTAAGATTAGGGCCAAGGCAGAAATTGAAAAATTAAATAATGGAAAAACCCAAGTTATCATAACAGAGATTCCCTATCAGGTAAATAAAGCCAGGTTAATTGAAAAAATTGCCGAACTGGCAAGGGAAAAAAAGGTTGAAGGTATTACTGATTTAAGAGATGAATCCGATAGAAAGGGAATGCGCATTGTAATAGAATTGCGCAAGGATGTAAATCCAAATGTGCTGCTGAACCAATTATACAAGCATACACAATTACAAGAAAACTTTGGAGTTATTATGCTGGCAATTGTTGATGGAGCACCTAAAGTCCTTAACCTTAAACAAGTTTTAGAACATTATGTGGATCACCAGAAAAATGTTATAGTCAGAAGAACTAAATATGATCTTAAGAAAGCAAAAGAAAGGGCTCATATTGTTGAAGGATTGAGAATTGCCCTTAGAAATCTTGATGCTATCATAAAACTAATTCGTTCATCAAAAAATACAGAAGAAGCTAAGGTTAACCTGATAAATAACTTCAGTTTAAGTGATATCCAGGCTCAGGCTATTTTAGACATGAGGCTGCAGCGTTTAACAGCTTTAGAAAGAGAAAAATTAGAAAATGAATATAAAGAGCTCATGGAAAAAATTGATTACTACATGAAAATATTAGCTGACGAAAAGCTGGTCACGGGTATCATTAAGGATGAATTAAAAGAAGTAAAACAGCAATATAATGACCCAAGAAGGACACACATTAATTTAGAGGATGATGTTTTAGAAATAGAGGACTTAATTGAGCAGGAAGAGGTTGTTATCACCATTACCCATAGGGGATATATTAAAAGGCTAAATGTTGACACATATAAGTCCCAGAAAAGGGGAGGACGCGGAATTAGTGGGATGGCTACCAGGGATGAGGATTTTGTAGAACATCTTTTTGTAGCTAACACCCACCAGTACCTATTGTTTTTTACAAACAAGGGTAAGGTATACCGCTTGAAGGTCCATGAAATACCAGAAGCTAGCAGACAAGCCAAGGGTACTTCCATAGTTAATCTCTTGTATTTAGAAAGTGGAGAAAGTTTAACCACTGTGATACCTGTTAAGAAATTTGAAGAAGGGAAAAATTTAATAACCATAACAGCCAAGGGAATAGTGAAAAAATCTGACTTAAGTGACTATGATACCTCTAGAAAGGATGGCATAATTGCACTTACCCTTTCCGAAGGTGATGAATTAATTGGTGTTCGACTAACAGATGGAAATAAAGAGCTAATATTAGGGACTAGAAAGGGCAAATCCATTCGTTTTTCTGAAAAAGAAGTTAGAAAAATGGGCAGAACTGCCAGAGGTGTTAAGGCCATTGAGCTTTCTGCAGAAGATAGGGTTGTATCCATGGATATTATTGAAAAAGATAGTCAGGTTATATGCGTAACTGAAAATGGTTTTGGAAAAAGAACTGATTCAGAGGAATATAGAATTCAGTCTAGGGGTGGAAAGGGCATTCTTGCGCTAAAAATTACTGAAAAAACAGGCTCCCTCGTAGGGTTAAGGGTAGTTCAAGAGCAGCAGGAGCTTATGATAGTGACAAAGGATGGAATTATTATTAGAACAGAGGTTGAAGGAATATCCCAGATGGGAAGGGTTACCCAGGGAGTAAAGCTTATGAGAATAGGCGAAAGGGATAAAGTTAGTGCATTGGCAAAACTCAATATTCACAAAGAAAATGAGAATGTTGAGTTAGACTAAAATATGTAGTAAAATATATTGGTAAATTTAATAGCCAATTAGGTACCAATAACTTAATATATACAGGAGGAGTTATATATGGAAAAGAAAGGCACTTGGAAGGTCAAAAGTGGTTTAGCGGAGATGTTAAAGGGTGGCGTTATTATGGATGTAACTACACCAGAACAAGCAAAGATTGCAGAAGAAGCTGGTGCATGCGCGGTGATGGCTTTAGAAAGGGTTCCAGCTGATATAAGAGCTGCAGGTGGAGTTGCCCGTATGGCTGACCCAACCATCATAAAAAATATCATGGAAGTTGTCAGCATTCCTGTAATGGCAAAGGCCAGAATAGGCCATTTTGTGGAGGCCCAGATTTTGGAAGCCCTTGGTGCTGACTATATTGATGAATCGGAAGTTTTGACTCCTGCAGATGAGCAGTATCACATAGATAAAAACCTTTTCAAGGTTCCCTTTGTTTGTGGAGCAAGAAATCTTGGTGAAGCACTTAGAAGAATAAATGAAGGTGCTGCCATGATAAGAACCAAGGGAGAGCCAGGTACCGGCAATGTGGTGGAGGCTGTACGCCATATGAGGATGATGATGTCCGAAATTCGCCGATTAACAAGCATGAGAGAAGATGAATTATACACATTTGCTAAGGACATTCAAGCACCCTATGACTTAGTACATTATGTTGCTGAAAATGGAAAGCTTCCTGTAGTAAATTTTGCAGCTGGTGGTATAGCAACACCTGCTGATGCAGCTCTTATGATGCAGCTTGGCTGTGATGGAATATTTGTTGGTTCAGGCATATTCAAGTCTAACGAACCTGCCAAGAGGGCTAAAGCTATAGTAACTGCTACAACACATTTTAATGACCCACAAATACTAGCCCAAATCTCAAGAGATTTAGGGGAAGCAATGCCAGGACTTGAGATTTCAAGCATAGAAGAAAATCAGAGAATGCAGGAAAGAGGCTGGTAAACTGGGTGCAAGCCAAATTTTGTTTTACTTAAGATGCAGCAATAGACATGTAGGGAGAGATTCATGTTATGAAAACAGTAGGAGTCTTAGCTTTACAGGGGGCCTTTAGAGAACATAAGCAATCACTCATCAAATGTGGTGTTGATGTGGTTGAGGTTAGAAAGTTAGAAGATTTGGACAAGTGCTCTGCTCTAATTATACCAGGTGGGGAAAGTACAACTATTGGCAAATTACTAATTGAATGGAATTTAATGGAAGCTATTAAAAAACGGGTACAGGAGGGAATGCCCCTCTTTGGTACCTGTGCCGGTATGATACTCATGTCCAAGGACATAAGGGACAGCAATCAGCCAAGATTAGGTCTCTTAGATGTGGAAGTGGTTAGAAATGCCTATGGAAGACAAGTAGATAGTTTTGAAATGGACTTAACCATTGAGGGATTAGATGAGCCTTTTTCTAGCGTATTTATTAGGGCACCTTATATAACTAAGGTTGGACCTGGTGTGCAAATACTGTCAAAACATGATGATAAGATTGTAATGGCTAGACAAGGCAAGCTTCTGGGATGTTCTTTTCACCCTGAACTTACTGATGATTTAAGAATCCATCAGTATTTTGTGGATATGATAGATGAGTGAGAACAACTATTTACTGAAATTATGTATAATAATATTGAAGAAGGATAATATTAATAACATAATTAAATCTAGAAATAAGGTTGAATTTTCCACTAGAATATAGTATTATTTTACAAAATAAATACCTTAAACCCTAAGAGAAAGAATAGTAACCAAAGGTGTTTCTTTAGAGAGTTGGTGGTTGGTGCAAACCAATAGAATACTTTGGTGAATCCACTTTGGAGGGTGCTGGGAAGGGGTAATCCATAACCAGTCTACGGTTAGAACCGTTACAGCTATAGAGATAACCTTAGAATAAGGTTAATTAAGGGTGGTACCGCGAGAGCTCTCGCCCCTATTACTGGGGATGAGGGCTTTTTATTATAGAATATAACAAAGGGGGAAGAACCTATGTTAGACCCAAAATTTGTAAGAGATAATATTGGTGCAGTTGAAGCTGGATTGAAAAAAAGAGGAGCCAGTACGGACCTGTCAGAATTTAAAGCCCTTGAAAAAGAAAGAAGGCAGCTCCTTGGCAGGGTAGAGGTTCTCAAAAACAAAAGAAACACAGTTTCAGAGGAAATTGCTGAACTTAAGAAGAAAAAAGAAAATGCAGATGAAATGATTGAGGAAATGAGACAGGTTTCACAAGCAATTAAGGAGTTAGATGAAAAGGCCAAGGAAGTTGAAAACAAGCTGGAAAATATTCTTCTTTTAATCCCTAATTTACCTCATGAAACTGTTCCAGATGGTCAAAGTGATGAGGACAATAGGGTGGAAAGAACCTGGGGTACACCAAGGAAATTTGACTTTGAATCTAAGGCTCACTGGGATATTGGAGAGGACCTTGGCCTAATTGAGTTCGAAAGAGGATCAAAGGTTACAGGGGCCCGGTTTGTTTTCTATAGAGGTGGAGGGGCAAGGCTGGAAAGAGCCTTAATTAACTTTATGTTGGATTTACACATTTCCGAACACGGCTACATAGAGCTGTTTCCACCCTTCATGGTAAACAGCCAGTCCATGATAGGTACAGGTCAGCTGCCCAAGTTTGCAGAGGATATGTTTAAGGTGGCCAATACTGACTATTGGCTGGTTCCCACTGCTGAGGTGCCAGTAACCAATATATATGCTGGAGAAATATTAGATGAAGCAGATTTACCAATATATCATACTGCCTATAGTGCCTGCTTCAGGGCGGAAGCTGGTGCCCATGGAAGAGATACTAGGGGATTAATACGCCAGCATCAATTTAACAAGGTTGAATTGGTAAAATTTACTACACCAGAAAATTCTTATGAGGAGCTAGAAAAATTAACCAATAATGCGGAAAGGGTTCTGCAATTACTGGAGCTGCCCTATAGAGTTGTTACCCTGTGTGGAGGAGACATTGGCTTCTCATCTGCAAAAACCTATGACCTGGAGGTATGGCTTCCATCTTTTAATACTTATAGAGAAATTTCATCCTGCAGCAACTTTGAGGATTTTCAGGCAAGGAGGGCCAACATCCGTTACAGGCCTGGAAAAGGCAAGCCAAGATATGTTCATACATTAAATGGATCTGGATTGGCTGTAGGAAGAACCTTATCAGCTATATTAGAAAACTACCAGCAGGAGGATGGAAGTGTTATAATACCGGAAGCCTTGCGTCCTTACATGGGTGGAATGGCAAAACTGGAAAAATTTAAAAGCTAAACTGTAAAGCTAAACTGTAAAGCTAAACTGTAAAGGTAAGTTGTAAAATTAAATGCCGTAGGGCATCAAAAATATAGACTCATGGTAAATCCAATGTATAATGTTAAGTGATCAAACAAAACATTGCAAAGGAGATACCATGAGCCAATATAATAATACCTTAGAAGCTAGAAAAAATAAACACCTTAGCCTAAGAGAAAGATACAGAATCGAAGATTTGCTAAGAGAAGGAATAGGGCCTCTTGAAATAGCTAATAGGCTAGGTAGAAACAAGCGAACCATTGAAAGAGAAATCTCAAAAGGAACAATAAAGCTTCAAAACAGCGATTTAACCTATCGGAAAGAATATTGTGCTGATGTGGGGCAACGGATTTATGATAAAAATGGGCAAAACAAAGGGCCTGGGCTCAAAATAGGCAATGACCACAAGCTAGTAGAGCACATTGAAAGGAAAATAATTAAAGACAAGTACTCACCGGATGCAGTTATTGGTGAAATCAAGGCAAAGGAACTGAAGTTTAAAACAAGCATATGCACAAAGACTTTATACAACTACATAGACCAGGGGATTTTCTTAAACATCACAAACAAAGATTTGCCTGTTAAGAAGGATAAGAAAAAAAGGTCCTACAGCAAGGTTAGAACCCACAGGAAGCTCAAAGGAACCAGCATAGAAGATAGACCCCCCGAGATAGAGACCAGAGAAGAATACGGTCACTGGGAGATGGACTGTGTGGTAGGAAAACGTGACGGTGGTGGACCTGTCCTGCTCGTATTAAGCGAGAGGCAGCGGCGGGAAGAAATCATTTTCAAAATACCCCAAAAGACTCAGGAATTCGTCAAAGAGAAGCTCGATTACCTCGAACTCCTGCATGGAGATGGGTTTAAAAAGAAATTTAAATCCATCACAGTGGACAACGGAAGCGAGTTTTTGGATTATGAGTCTTTAGAAAAATCACTCCTAAACCAGGAGAACAAACGGGTAACCGTATACTATGCTCATCCATACAGTTCTTGGGAGAGAGGAACCAATGAGAATATAAACAAACTGATACGTCGGTTTATCCCCAAAGGATCAAATATAGATGATTATACTGAGGAAGATATAAAAAGAATAGAGCACTGGATAAACAGCTATCCCCGGAGGATATTCGGTTATCGATCAGCAAACGATATGGCCGCTTAATGGATTAGCCTCCGAGTTTAAAGCAAGAGGCTGTGGATATGCCTCAGTTGTGGATTCTGATGGATAACTCTGAAGAGTTATCCACAGACTCCACAACTGCTTGGACAACGCAAAAGCAGCGTTGCCCACATACCCACAACCTCGACTACTAATTTTAATTATTATATTTAATTATATTTTAAATAAATAGGACAAAAAAGATACCCAAACATTATACTAATTACCATAAAATTCTAGGCATTTAATATTGCAATTTATAAAGCTAAACTGTAAAGAGATTTATTATTGACACTTTCAGAATACTGATATATAATAATCTTTGCTTGTAAAAAACCAATATCCTTGTTGGAGGGGTGTCCGAGCGGTTGAAGGAGGCGGTCTTGAAAACCGTTGAACCTTTGCGGGTTCCGTGGGTTCGAATCCCACCCCCTCCGCCATAATGATATTAGGGGTAGAGGTATAGCGAGCATTAATTGATTTTTAGATTAGTCTGTTGTATAATGATAAAGCGTGGAGAGATGGCCGAGTCGGCTGAAGGCGGTCGCCTGCTAAGCGATTATACGGACCAAAATCCGTATCGAGGGTTCGAATCCCTCTCTCTCCGCCATTTTTTATTTCTAAAATTATATCATGCGCCCGTAGCTCAATCGGACAGAGTAACTGACTACGAATCAGGAGGTTGGAGGTTCGAGTCCTCCCGGGCGCGCCATTATTTTAATAAGTTTCCGTAGCTCAGCAGGATAGAGCGACTGCCTCCTAAGCAGTAGGCCGTGGGTTCGAATCCCGCCGGGAACACCATTGAAAGTAAGTGGTGATAAATATGGATCACCAATTTTATATGAAAGAGGCTTTAAAACAGGCCCAAAAGGCACTTGAACAAGGGGAGGTTCCTATTGGAGCTGTCCTTGTTAAAGAGCATAATATAATAGCCCGGGATTTTAACTATCGTGAAAGTTCTAATGATCCCACAGCCCATGCAGAACTTAGGGTTATAAGAAAAGGTGCTAAACTACAGGGAAACTGGCGATTATATGACTGTACCCTATATGTTACCTTAGAACCCTGTCCAATGTGCGCAGGGGCTATTTTAAATTCCAGAATAAAAAGGCTGGTTTTTGGGGCTTTTGATCCTAAAGGCGGGGCAGCAGGAACCATAGTCAATCTATTAGAGGATTCCAGGTTCAATCATAGAGTGGAAATCATATCAGGAGTACTAGAGGAAGATTGCAAGGAAATCCTGCAGTCTTTTTTTAAAAACCTAAGAAAAAAGTAAATTAGTTACAAATAAGAATACAGCTCGGAGAGATGGCTGAGTCCGGTTGAAGGCGCCGCACTCGAAATGTGTGGGGCTATGTGGAAGCCATGTAGCCGAAAACCTTGATTTTATGGGGTTTTCCAAACCCTCGGAGTTCGAATAGAGATGGATTTTTGAGCTGTTCTATCCGAGTTCTATCCGAGGTGCTAAAATAAGTTTATATTCGGAGAGTTGTCCGAGCGGTTTAAGGAGCTGGTCTCGAAAACCAGTGTACATGTAAATGTACCCAGGGTTCAAATCCCTGACTCTCCGCCATCATGGGGCTGTTAATCCTAAAGATTAGCAGTCCCTGCCATTTTAAGCGGCAAAGATTTCTGAATGATCTTGGCTGTTTTTTTCTTGGATTGGTATTCCAGATGGCCATAGGTATTGACCGTTGTCCGGATGTCGCTATGACCAACCCAATCTCTGATACGCTCCATAGGCACTTCATTGGCCATCATCAATCCTACGCACGAATGCCGAAGGTCATGGAACCTGACATGCGGCAATCCGGCTTTCTTGAGTAACTCCCGGTGCCTGTTGGTTATGTAACCCGGGTCGATGATTTCCCCCAAAGGATGGACGCAAAGATATCCAAGCCATTCGTTGCTGTATGAACTGCCGCAAAGCTTCCTCAGTTCCTTGTTCTCAGCTATTTTTGCTTTTATCCTTTCCTCTATATAAGGAATCAAGGGATAAGTGCGGTTGCTTAAATCCGTTTTGAGCTTATCGGAAGGGATATATATCTTTTGCTTATCAATCACTGCTGTCGTTACAGTGTGATTAGCCCGAAAGAATTTGTGCTGAAAATCAAATTGCGATTCCCTGGTGCCAACACACTCACTGCGTCGCATCCCATAAAAGCCGCCGAGCAATATAGGGATTTCAATAATATCTCCGACAATAAATTCGAGATAATATTGCATCTGTTCAGCATTGAGCGTAGCTGCATTATATTTCTCGATTTTGTGTAAGGTGATTGCGCTGTTTGGATTCACACTGATCATCTTTTTGCTGACGGCATAATTCAATACCTGGTTGATAACGGTGTAATCCTTGGCAACTGTAGCCTTCTTCTTGCCGTGTTTCAGCCGATAAGCGTAATGTCCCTTGAGCAGATCGGGCGTAATTTCCTGGACCGTGCATCCATAAGCCTTGAATGTCGGATACAGGTTTTGCTTTATGTTGTCTGCATATCCGGCCCAGGTATTGAGCTTGATCGTTCTGTCAAAATTAAAATCTTCACCTACCACAATATTGTCCGGGTGTCTGAATGCCAGCCATTCGTTTAATAAATCCGCGAACAAGGGATTTGCGGAATGGTTTTCATCGGAATCATCATGAGCAATGCTCTTTTCAGGCACTTCATGTGTAAACGTCTTATCCGCTACACCATTTTTCAGATCAAGCGAGTATTGGATTCTGGTTGATAAGCATTTGCTTTCGGCTTCTGCTTCATTTTCCTCAATTGCAGAAAGCCCTGTTGAAATCCAAAGAGGCTTGCGCTTACCGTTCTGATCCTTTCGATTGAGAACGATGTAATAATATCCTTTCTTTGGTGTTATGAAGCCTCCAATCAATTCATCCTCGGTCAATCTGACCATTTTCAACATTTGAGTGAGTTCCATATGGTTCCTCCTTTCGAATTATTCACTCACCTGCCGTTGACAGGATGAGTGTATCACAATAAAAAAAGCTCGTAAAATGTGCAAATATCATTTTTTATTGGCTGTCGCCGCTTGTACCTATTCTCAGATAGCTAAATAAAAAAGGCTTGGGGATTTTATATGCCCGCCCAACCTTTAAACATTCAATCTTATTTTCTTGTATCAAACCGTATCCTGTTTTTAGGCTAATGCCAAGAATTTCACACATTTGCTTTATATCAAGCACATCGGGATAGCCCTTTAGCATGATACGGTAGGCTTTTTCTTGGGATAATTTTTCATTAGCCATAGTAAGCCCCCTTCTCGTTTTTAATTACGCGCTACTTTCTATTTTTGATTCGCGAAGCAGGAGATGCGCCTTAGTTTGGACGTGCATATATACTCACATGGATAGGCGCACCCCTACTCGCGTTTCTGTTTTGGTTTTATTACTTATGGCTTTATCCGGCAGACGGCGGTTGACCGTCTTCATAGGAATCTTACCTCTCCCAGGTTCTCTGCAAGCCGCCCCCATTGCGTGATCCCGCTTAAGCGGGGCTGTGGCTGGACGGAAGTATCATTATCCCTCCGTATGTGTCGCCGCCTTAAATGTAACCAGCATTTATTCATTGCGGGTATTACTCGCTCGCACCTTACCTTCATCAAATCGGAAACGGCATGGATACATTGGCTGTGAGCCGACTTATGTCGAGACTGGTGGTCTTGGCGTACCTGCAATATGGCTTTCCTTCACAGGACATACGGGGAAAGTACCGGATAAAACAATTATTCAGTTTTCAAGGTTCGGACGAGGGGGTAGATTTGTGCCTCTATCAATCAGCAGATTTTTTGGTCAAAAGTTAACCCAATCAGGAATTATTTTTTAAAAATTTTTCTATACGTTTTAAACCTTGCTCAATGGAATGTGTTACGGCAGGTTTGCTCACGCCTTCAATCCTGGCTATTTCCGCTTTGCTCATGTTTAGAAAGAAGTGGGCATAGATACGCTTGGCCTGTTTTTCCGGCAGGCTGTTGATAGCGGCATATACCTCCTGCTTGCTCATTTTTCGTTCGTAGATTTCCTCCGGCGATAACACCAATAGGACCATATCCTTTTCAATACCATCGCAAGCGTCAAGGGAATAATATGCTTTGTGGATACGCCTGCGTTCAAAATCTGCATGGTCTCTTCGGCTAATCTGTTTGAATAGCTCTACAATTTGATCCGCCACTTCAATAAAAAAGTCAGAATGATAGAATGGGTAATAATCCCGTAAATTGATTTTTTTCATTTTCCAACCCTCCGTTTTAGCTTTTTTAGTAAAGAAAATCCAAAACAGAGGGAGGGGAACGGCACATTACCGAATGTTCGTATATATATAAATCATACTTCTGAACGTCAGGTGTAAGGCTCCATACTTTCACCTCTTCTTTGAGTGTTTTTTTGCCATCTGTTAGAGAAAGAGAAAGTAGACAGAAATTTTGCAACCCCTACCCTAAAAAAATTAAATTTGTTATACTTTTGTGTTCTTCATCCCGTCCAATGCTTTCAAAACCGTTAATACCAACTTGTGTGTCTATTTTAATTACCTCCGTTTTGTTTTTTGGGTTCTATAACAAAACGGGGTGATGCACGCCATTCCAGAAAACAAAAATGGCCGCACAAAGAATGGAACGGTTAAAATCCTCAAAGCTTGTGCGGCCCAGCGTTGAAAAAAGAGAGGTTATTTTTTCAACCTCTCCTAAAGATGTGTTTTTTTATATTTGAACATTAATATAAGCAGTTCATGCTTTCGCATTCCCCGATACTTCTTGGTCAAACGGATTGCTTCGTGACGAAGCCCTGTGATAAACCAAGCTACAATTCGGGCTTCTTCCAGGTCATACTCTTCAGGTATAGGGGTCTATGCTTTCACCTTCTCCCGGGTAGAAATTCACCACTCTATCAGAGAAAGAGAAAGCGGATGTTATTATGGCATCCCCCTTCCTAAAATATTTTATTTTTGGCCGTTTTCGTATGAAAAAGATGCTGTCCCGGCAATGATATCAGTATCATTAACGGATCTATATTTATGAACTGCGTTTACCATCCAGACAATCAAGTCCGCATACGCCTCCTCATAACCCATTCTACGGCTATACTTCTTTACTAAGGGAATAAACCAGTGCACCAAATGAACTACGGAGTCCTGATCGCCATTTTGGGCATTGATAATTAATACTCTGAGATTGCTAAGTTCCTTTTTCATGACTACTATCCCCCTCCTTACTTTTCTAAATCTTAAACCAGAGTGATATGAAGTATCATTAGAGTTTTCATCAAAAAAAGGCCCACTGATGCTTACAAATTAATAAAGCACCAGTGAGCCATTATGGCTTTTCTTCGGCAACCCGGCTATCATCGCGATCTGGTGCTCGCCTTAGACCCGTGGTTTTGCGTCCCTGCCTTTCGACAAGTTTGCCTTTTCGGTTCATAGTTACACTTTCTTTACATTATATACCATTATTTACATAATTCGTGTCGCTTTTTGTCGTTCCGATAAAATTCAACATTTTAGGGTTTCCTCCTGCTGGGTACTTTAAGGAGCCAGCACAGGCCATGTGTGCTGTTTTTGCATCTGGTAACAAGAAATAGTCAGAATAAAGATTTCATTCCAGGTTGGCGCTGCTATCCGGAATGACTCTGGTGATAGCAGGTTATATGCCAATTTTATCAATGCCGGGGTGGTGATTATAGTTATACTTTCCATGATTTTTTCTTTTGGTTTACCCGGTTTTGACCTCCGCATCTCCATACGGATTATTCAGTTCTTTACCATGTTTTAATACGGCTATACTTCTAACGCAAGGAATAAATTGCTATTATGGTGTAAAAACTATTGAAGTAATCCCATTATTTTTGATAACGCAGTTTCCTAAATCTTACCTTTATTGTACAAGAACACTTTTCAAACAAGAGGTTGCAATATGTTTCGAAAGATATTCAGACTAATAAAATATATCAAATTAAAATCACTAAATATCGAACACGAAAAATCACTAAATGAAAATAAAAACGGGCAACACATAGCGCAATCCGGGAAAATAGTCAAAGAAAAACTGGAGCAAATATTTTCGGATTGCAGCGACTTTATGCTGCGGGAAATAGCTTTAGGCGATGAGCCGCCTGTAAAAATCATCATTGCATGTATTGATGGTCTGGTAAATAAGCAGATGGTAAATGCCGACATTTTAAAACCATTGATGATAGAGGCGAGAATTGCGAATCTAAAGAAAGAGCTAAATAACCGCACCATACTCACTATCTTAAAAGAAAATTTATTAACCACAATTGAGTTGCAAGAGATTCAGGATTTCCAAGAAACAATAGACGCTATTTTGGCTGGAGATAGTGTTATCTATATAGAGGGAAAAGCAACAGCATTAAAAGCAGGTTCTAAGGGATGGGAAGCAAGAGGCATTGAAGAACCTGGTACAGAAGCCGTCGTACGCGGACCGAGGGAAGGATTTGTTGAATCACTAGGCATAAACATATCTCTTTTGCGGAGAAAGATAAAAAACCCTAGGCTTAAATTTGAAATGATGAAATTGGGGAAGCAAAGCAGGACTAATGTATGTATTTGCTATATCAAAGATATTGCCAACGAAAAAATCATTGATACAACAAGAAAAAGGATAAAAAATATCAAGACAGATGCAATTTTGGAATCCGGGTACATCGAGGAATTTATTGAAGATGCTCCCTTTTCGATTTTTCCTACGGTTGGAAACAGCGAAAAGCCTGATGTTGTGGCTGCTAAGCTTTTGGAAGGCAGAGTAGCTGTTCTCTGCGACGGCACCCCTTTTGTGCTCACCGTGCCTTTCTTGTTCTTAGAGTCAATACAGTCGAGCGAAGACTATTATTCCAGATCGCCGCTTTCCTCAATGATTAGAGCGCTTAGAATGCTGGCGTTATTAATATCCATTATCTTACCCGGCTTATATGTGGCTGTTGTATCCTTTCATTATGATATTATTCCTTTTAAACTGCTATTGACTATGATGGCAGCGAGAGGAGGCATCCCTTTTTCGCCATTTACCGAAGCGTTTATGATGGGTGTTATTTTTGAAATCCTAAGGGAAGCCGGTGTAAGGATGCCAAGACCTATCGGGCAGGCTGTCAGTATCATGGGCGCTTTGGTTATTGGAGAGGCTACCGTTAAGGCAGGTTTGATCAGCAATCCCGTTGTTATAGTTACAGCGTTAACGGCCATTAGTAGTTTTGCTGTTCCGCCCACGACAGGATTTATGCCCTTCATCCGGATAATTTTACTTATTGCTGCAAACATCCTGGGTTTTATGGGGATGCTATTAATAATAGCAGTATTTCTCATCCATATGTGTACATTGAGGTCTTTTGGCGTTTCCTATCTCTCTCCCTTTTCTCCTTTGGATGTAACAGATTTGAAAGACACAATAATACGGGTCCCGATTTGGGCAATGAACACCAGGCCAAGGACCCTGACATGGAAGGATGCGGATATGACAAAATATAGAATGAAAATAAATTTTCGAGAGAAAGAAAAGTAAGCGATGATCAAGCGGATTAGAGATATGCTGATATTATTAAATATTTGTTTGGTCATGATTTCCATCACGGGATGCTGGAATAATAAAGATGTGACGGAGATAAATATTGCTGCGGCAGTGGGCATTGATAAATCCGATGATCATAAGATTGAATTAACTGTACAGCTGGTTAAACCTGATGCGATGAAGCTTGGCGAAGGAGGGGGCGGGGGTAAAGAAAAAGCTGTAGAGGTATTTTCCATTACGGGGGATACTGTCTTTGAATGCTTTAGAAATCTGTTGATAATAGTAAATCAAAAAATATTTATCAGTCATCTCCAGTTAATAGTAATCGGAGAACAAATGGCAAGAGATGGCTTGAGCGACATTATGGATTTTTTTGCCAGGGATCATGAGGCAAACCGCCAAGCGGGAGTCATCATTGCAAAAGGAACATCGGCAAAGGAAATACTTACAGCCGAAAGTACGCTGGAAAAAATTCCGGCTCTCCATATCTTGTCAGTATTAAAAAATAATGCGTCCTTTGCTAAGACCCAAAAGCTTATGATGATTGATGTTTTAAAAGAAATAAGCAGTCCCGGAAAAAATCTGACGATCGGCGTGATTGAGGGCGCAAAGGAAAAAGAAAAACCGTCGTTAAAAGACATGAAAATTGAAGGAAGCGCTGCTTTTAAGAACGATAAATTAATTGGCTGGTTGAATTCTCAAGAGACCAGAGGGCTGCTGTTCACAGGAGATCAAGTTAAAAGCGGGATTATCAATATTCCTAATCCCCTGAATGAAGATAAAAAAGTAGCCATTGAAATGATACGTTCCAGCGGAAAAAAAGATGTAAAGATAAAAGATGAAAAACTAGTGTTTTTGATAGAAATCAAAGAAGAGGGAAATATAGGCGATCAGCAAGGGAACGGGGATTTAACCACCCCGGAACTGATTCAAAAACTAGAAGAAGAGGTGGCCGGGGCTATTGAAAAAGATATACGGGATATTGTTGATCTGGCCCAAAAAGAATACCAATCCGACATTTTTGGTTTTGGAGAGATTGTGTATAGAAAACATTTAAATTACTGGCAGCAGGTTCAAGAAAACTGGGATGAAGAATTTAGCAGCACACCTGTGGAAATAAAAGTAACTGCTAAAATCAGAAGGGCGGGCTTGATTAAAAAGTCGATCCTGCCTAAATAAAAGAAGGTCTATTTATGATTATAGGACTGATAGCCATCTTTAGTGTAATTGTCTTTATTGATTTGCCGGGATTGTTAAAAAAAACAAATCAGCGGGCAAAGACCATGATTGTATATTTTTTTCTCTTGGCAGCGGGATTGACTATAAGTATTATGCAACTACTCGAAAAAGCGCCTGTCAGTCCGGCTAAGATTATTGAAAAAATGGTGAAACTCATAATACTAAGGTGATGGTATGATAAAAGGTGTTAAAATTTCCGGTGTTCAATTATCAGTGTTAATCATGGGTTTCCTCTTAGGAAGCACAAGCATTATCAACGTAGCCTCCGGCGCCAATCAGGATGCCTGGCTGGCATTTGGCATGGGATGGGCTGGCGGATTTATTTTAATGGGTATGTATGCGGCTATATCCTTATTAAACCCATTTAAAACTCTTGTTGAGATATTAAAGGATGCTTTTGGCAAGTATTGCGGCAGCGCAGTAGCTCTCCTCTACATTTGGTATTTTATCCACTTGGCCAGTCTGGTTTTAAGAAACTTTGGGGAATATTTGGTCATCGCTATTTTCCCCGAGACTCCGATTATCTTTGTTATAATCTGTTTTATGCTGGTTATTGCTTATGCCCTTAAAAACGGGTTGGAAGTAATTGCCAGGATGAGCCAATTGTTTGTTCCCCTGGTTCCGTTTACAATAATCTTTGCTTCCCTTTTACTTCTTAGTCGAATGAATCATAATTATCTTTTTCCCTTTCTGGAAAAAGGGTTTAAACCTGTTATCAAGACGGCCTTTGCCGTCTTATCTTTTCCTTTTGGAGAAGCTGTTGCTTTTTTGATGATATTTCCTCACTTAAACGAAAGAGACAGTCTTGTAAAAGTTGCTTATCTTTCACTGGCAATTATAGGTTTCTTAATTTTCATTGCCGAAATCCGAAACCTTTTGGTTTTAGGCGCGGAGATGTTAACAAATAATTATTTTCCCTCGCAGACTGTTTCAGAACTAATACCCAATATCCATATTGATCAGATAATTTCAATTAATTTGTTGATTGGCGGCGGAGTGAAAATCTGTATATGTATTTATGCAGCAGTTCTGGGTATTGCTCAGCTTTTTAACCTGGATGATTATAAACCTTTTGTTTTGCCGATAGTTACAATCGTTATTGCCTTGTCGATTTGGGTATATGATAATTTATTCGAAATGTTTTACTGGGCGGTAGAAATATGGCCTTATTACTCTGTTCCCTTTCAAATCGTTATACCGCTGTTACTGTTAATTAAGTCGTCAATCAACTGGAAAAAGAAACAGGAGTTTAGGGGTAATTAGCGCCCCTTTTTTTTAAGCAGATGTCAAAAGGAACTGCCCGAATTGTTATTTGAGTAAATTTCATATTTCTAAACCATTGATACCTCTATAAAAATTCGAGCAATAAAAAAGATTTCACCCCATCTTGTTGAATATTTTTAGCGACCAAACCAAAAAACACAAGAAAGGGGGAAATCGCTAATGTATATTCGACAAGAATGCTTATTATCCTTTGAAGAAATTTTAAAGCTCCAACCAAAAGCTAAACTGGAATTAGTATTATCACAAATTGACCTGAGTGAGCTTAAGCTAGCCTTAAAGAAAAGTAGGTTTGGTCCAAAAGGCTATGAATCGTATCCAATGGTTTATGCTTTAGTAGCAATGCAAATTGAGCAGATCAAAACAATAAAAATGCTGGTAAAAAGGTTGAAGCAAGATCCTGTATTTCGTTACTGCTGTTGCTTTGCTGTGTGTGGCAAAATACCTTCGGAATCCACATTTAGCAGGTTCTTAAGCAAGATTTCAGAATCCGAAGATCTTAAAGAAGTTTTTCGGAGATTGGTTACAAGAGCAAAAGAGTTAAATATTGTAGACGGTGAAATCATCGCCATAGATGCAACCAAAATGGATTCCTTTGAAAGTCCAAAACCCAAAAATAAACTTGCTAATGACGGACAAACGCCAAACTGGGGCTCAAAGCAGGATACTAACGGCAATCAAATTAAATGGTTTGGTTGGAAACTGCATATTTTAAGTGACACAAAAAGTGAATTGCCGTTGGAAATATCAGTTACCCCAGCTAACATATACGATGGAACGGCTGCCTTACCCTTGATTAAGGAGTTCACTTCTAGCTATGGTAACATTTTTAAGCCTAAATATTATGTTATGGACTCTGGCTATGATTTTAACTACATCTACGAAGATATAGTAAATGTTTACCAAGCCAAACCAATAATAGCCTACAACCCAAGAGGAAGCAAAAGTCCTCCTGAAGGTCTGGATGATGATTTATACCCCGTTTGCTCTGCTGGTTATAAAATGGTTTATTGGGGTATGGACGGAGACTATATCAAGCTAAGATGCCCCCATATATGTGGCAAAGTAAATTGCATTCATGGCTCTAATTGGTGTTCTAGCTCAAACTATGGTTATATTAGAAAGATCAATTTCAAAAAGAATCCAAGGTTTTACTGTTATCCTCTTAGGGGGACAGAAAAATGGAAACAAATTTATAACCATAGAACAGCCGTTGAACGATGTAACAGTAGACTTAAAGAATACATAAATCTTGAGAACATCCGATCCAAAGGGATCAAAAAAGCATTAATGCATTGTCTTTTAAACTGTATCGCTCTCATAGCTGGGACAATAGCAGTAAATTCAGTTCAAAGCAACATTAAAGTGGCATGATCATTATCTGTGGATAAATAAGAGTTTTAAAAAATAAATTTTACAGTTATCCACAAGCATTATGTGGGTTTAGTTTTGGTGACTTTTTTAGGCTGCTTTTCGGAAATTGCAAAAAAGTTAATTATGCAATTTCCTCATTTAGTTGACATGATGTAAGAATGCGTTCTTGATTTTATAAATGAAAAATGCTATTATTATAATGTTAATACGTACGTCCGAATTATTAAGAAAAGTTTATTCTCTACATGATAGAAAACTGGCTTTCCATACATGAATATATCCAATAGCTAAATGACGGGCTACCCAATGAATTGGGGAGCCGAGTAAAACAGGATCTGCTGAAACTGGGGGAAGTAACAGACAAAAAAGGAGAAAGTGGTTACATGGTTAATAGACCTACGGTAATATGTCAAGACCCTAAGGTCGGAAAAATTTAATAATCAACTTTAAAAAGGCAATAAAAAACTATCCTGATTCCAAATCGCAATGGAAACAAGTAACAAAAATGGTAATTGATAAATTTGATTTAAGCTAAATCACTCCTTTGCCCCTGGGGCATGTAAAGTTGGTTGCTGCGCAGCAGAGCATCAACCATACGCACTAATTTACGTGCTGTGAGAACCAATGCACGGCGATGATGATGAGTTTTGCTTTCCCGATACTTTCGGTTGTAGAACAAACGATATTCCGGTTCAAATTGCCGAACAAGGTTGGCTGCTTGTACAAAATAATAACGTAAATAAGAGTTTCCTGTCTTGGTAAGAGGGGCTTCATCAGCTTCAAATTCACCAGACTGATAACCGCGCCAAGTTAAACCTGCGTACTTTGCCAGAGCTGAATCATTGTTAAAACGGTAGATATCACCGATCTCAGCAATTAATCCGGCACACATGACCGGACCAAGACCGGGTACTGAACCAAGAGTATGTTTAAAATGATCTAGTTCCTTAGCAATAGCTTTATCGATTGTTTTAACTTGTTTCTCTAAGCACCTGATAGTTTCTAAGCTAGTAGCAAGGATTAAGTTAACCGGTTCCATAAGGTTACCCTTAAGTCTGTGAGCATTACGGGCAGCGTTTTTAAGTGCTTCAGCAGTGGCCTTAGGATTAGAAAAATGCTGATGTCCTTTCTCCATCAAAAAATCAATTAATTCATCCAGCGGTCTAGCCGCAACTTCATCTGGGGAAAGGAACTCATTAAGCACAGCTTCCGATGTTGCTCCAAATAGATTACTAAAAACCTCGTTTTGCTGAAGGGTGTTGAATTTGAGGAATAAATTTGTTAGGAAATAATTTTTTTCCCTAGTAATAGTTTGCATCAGATGATATCGGAAACGGGTTAAACGTTGTAACGGTAAATACCTAAAATCGACTTGGCAACTTTCCGGCAGTCGGCCAAAACGTAGCCGGTCAGCAATAACCCAGGCGTCCGTCCAGTCATCCTTAGGAAGATCAACATAAGCTTTTTTAAAGTTAGCCACTACCTTTGGGTTAAAGGAATAAACTTGGCAGTGATAGGGAGATAAACGGTGATCGGTGGCCAGTCCCATTTGCAGGTGCCAGCTATATACAGAGGTTGATTCTAGACCAACAACAATACGATTGGTATTTTTGGATTGACGAATATCCATGATGAGTTCAACCAAGGAATCCATACCCGGTTGATCATTAAGAAACCTTTTACGTTTAGAAACAGTTTCACCATGGTCATCCATAAACTGGACTTTGAAGTCTTTCATACTGACATCAATACCGATAAAAAGATTCGTCACAGAGATCACCTCGCTTTCAAAATAGGATATATGAAAATTGCTTGCTGGTACCAGGCACCATGGCCGGTCATCAACCTCGCCGAAATGAGCACTGGACTTAAAGCACCGGTATCCAATCGTCCTGCTGCAAACGAAAGGGGAAACAGTAAGCTGTGCAACCTACGTGTTAAAAGTTCAGACCATGGGCTGGGGGTCAGTCTAACTAAGAGGTCGTACCTCAAGGGGGGAAATACCTGCCCAGAATGCAATCTCATAATTTCATTCTGCCTGTAATACCAGCAAAAGGGAAGAACAAATTTCCAGTTTTCAAAGAGCAATTTTATTATCAAAAATGAACGGTTTATATTACCGTTCAACTTAAGTCTCTAAATATATGATACGAGGGGGGAAATTATGTTTAAGACGGAAATATGTAAGATGTTAGAAATTGAATATCCCATTATTCAAGGGGGAATGGCGTGGGTCGCAACAGCTGAATTGGCTGCCGCTGTTTCTGAGGCTGGAGGCCTGGGGATAATTGGTGCAGGAAGTGCCCCGCCCCAAGTGGTAAGAGAGGAAATAAGAAAAGTAAAAAAGCTCACGGAAAAGTCTTTCGGTGTAAATGTTTATTATATGTCGCCTTATGTGGAAGAACTCATAAATATAGTCATTGCTGAAGAAGTTAAAGTAATAACGACAGGAGCGGGAAACCCCGGTAAACATATACCAAAATTAAAAGAAGCGGGAATAAAAGTATTTCCTGTGGTTGCCTCGGTAGCTTTAGCTAAAAGATTGGCAAGAACAGGGGTTGACGGACTAATTGCTGAAGGTATGGAGTGTGGTGGCCATGTTGGAGAAATTACTACAATGGCTCTGGTGCCACAAATTGTGGATGCCGTAGACTTACCCGTCCTAGCTGCCGGAGGAATTTATGACGGAAGGGGAATTATCGCCGCTTTAAGTCTCGGAGCTGTAGGTGTACAAATGGGAACCAGATTTGTTTGTGCTGCAGAATGTACGGTTCATAATAATTATAAAAAAGCAATTATTGAAGCCAAAGACCGTGATACGGTATTAACCGGCTATAAAGGACATCAAGTAAGGGTAATTAAAAATAAGCTGAGCCGCCGTTTTGCAGAATTGGCCGATAACAATGCAGAACAGGGTGAATTTGAAAAATTAGGGGAAGGCAGATTAAGGGCAGCAGTCGTTGAAGGTGATATAGAAACAGGATCGGTAATGGCAGGTCAAATAGCGGCAATGGTCAGTAGAGAACAACCGGCCCGCGAAATAATTGCAGAACTAGTAGAAGATGTGGAGAAAGTATTAAAATATCTTAAAGGTCTCTAGGCAGATGACATAGTTTTTCTAAGCAGCGCACGTCTAATTATATGAAAGGGGCGATAAAGTGAAGCAAGACGCAGAAACAAAGAATCAGTCGGAAAAAATCTTGCTGGCAGCCTTTCACTGCATATCATCAAAAGGTTACGCCAATGTTTCCCTAAGAGATATTGCGAATGAAGCAGGTGTAGTTTTAAGCCAACTAAATTATTACTTCAAGAATAAAGAAGGGTTGTTTACAGAAGTTATTAAGCTGATGGCACAAAAATATTTAAGGGAAGTAGAGCAATGTTTACAGAAAGGGGATGCCCCTAGAGATAAAATTTCTTCTTTAATCAAATATTTTCGGGAAATGCTAAAAAGTAATCCTGCACTTTTTCGCATGCTCTATGACTTAACAGGTTTAGCCCTCTGGTCTTCTGCTCTAAAAGATCTTCTATGCAGCCTTTTTAAAGGCCTATCGGATTTGATTGAAAAACACATTTTACATGATATCCTAATGAGGGGGAATTTAGAGGGATATTCTCCCAAGTCTATAGCTAGAATGATTCTTGGTGCAATGCTGGGAACTGCCATACAGGTAATTTTGGACTCCGAGGAAGAAAACTTGCCTGAAGCATTAAATGCGGTAGAAATAATATTCGAAGAAAGTTTAGCTTAATCTTAATAATGAAAGGGGAAATATTTAATGTCAAATTTATTAGAAAGATCAATGAATCTTGGTTTTGGTTTATTTGCTTACTCAAGAGAAAAAATTGAAGCAGTAGTAGATGAACTGGTAAATAAAGGGGAAGTTTCAAGGAAAGATGCCCAAGGACTCGTAAGCGACTTGGTTAAAAAAGGAGAGCAGCAACGGGAAGAAATTAAAAAATTGATTAAAGACGAAATCAAAGAGTCCTTAGACAATGTGAATATAGCAAGGAAAGAAGATTTGCTTACTAAAGACGATATAAAGAATATTGTCAGAGAGCAGCTTATTCAGGTGTTAGGTCAAAATCAAAAAAGCAATAATCAAGATTAACAGTTTAGAAACGGCAAAAGTATATTGAAATTAGTACGGACGTCCGAAATATTATAAAAGAGGTGCCTTTATTGTTTAAGTCCATTCTCTGCTTGATGGGAATCTTGCCTTCCCATGCAAGGGTAAAGATTGTACACTTTATCACTAAAAAATTAATAGACTATTATGGCGACCTTAAGGTAGGAGGCTTGGAAAATATACCGGAAGAACCGGTAATTTTTGTCTGCAACCATCTCTCCAATGCCGATGGCCTTATTTTCCGTGATATTTTGGCACATCGGCGGACAGTTTTTTTAGCAGGGGTTAAACTGCAGCACGAATACATGACAAACCTGGTTTTGGAAACTATAGCTTATATCCCTATTTATCCTAATCAACCGGACCGCAAGGCCTTAATAAATGCAATACGGGCATCCAAGGACGGTAAAGATATATTTATTTTCCCCGAAGGTACACGAAGCCGCACGGGAAAAATGATTGAAGGATGTGCAGGGGTTTTGTTCATCGCGAAGAAGGCAGGGGTGCCGTTAGTCCCGGTTGGTATCTGGGGATCGGAAAAGCTGCTGCCTATTCAAAATGACAATATGGGCCAAGAATGGTTTCAAAAAGCTGAAGTTAATGTTGTCTTCGGTCCAGCCTTTACACTGGCCGAGCTAGGTGAGGAAAAACCGATGGAAGGTATTATGCAAAGAATCGCCCGGTTGTTACCGAAAGAATTTCGGGGAGTGTATGCTTAGTAATTAATTACTAGTTTTTTTTATACACAGGTAAGTTAAACGAAGGGATGTTTGTATATTGAATAATGTTGGAATTATAGGATACGGATATTTTCTGCCTGAATTGGTTGTAAGCAATTCTGAAATTGCTAAGCATATTGGTAAAACAGCAAACTGGATAGAAGAGAGAACAGGAATAAGGGAAAGAAGAAAAGCAGAATATAACATTAGTACTTCAGACATAGCTGTAAAAGCGGCAGTATCGGCACTTGACAAGGCAAATACAAAAGCTGGGGATATTGACTTAATTATAGTTGCTACAACTACACCAGACATGATATTTCCCTCCACTGCGTGTTTAGTTCAAAGTCGAATAGCCGCTTGTAATGCGGCAGCCTTTGACATTAGCGCAGCCTGCAGCGGTTTTATGTACGGTTTAGATATAGCTGTTAGCTATATTGCATCCGGAAGATATAAAAAAATATTATTAATTGGCGCTGACACTTATTCTAAAATTGTAAATTACAAGGACCCACAGACCAGCATCTTATTTGGTGACGGGGCAGGGGCGGTTGTTATTGGGGAAGTACCCAAGGGGTTCGGGGTCATAACCAGCTTTTTAGGCGCAGACGGTTCCGGAGGGGATTCCATAAAAGTTCCTGCTGGGGGCACAAAAATGCCCCTTACACATGAACTATTAGATCAAAAGAGTAACACAATAATCATGAACGGCAGGGAAGTGTATCAATTTGCAGTTAAAATTATTGATCAGATAATTAATCAGGCTGTACATCTTTCAGGGGTAACTATAGAAGATATAAGTTTAATAATTCCTCATCAAGCCAATAAGAGGATTCTTCAGTCTGTTGCAGACCGACTAAAATTACCTCCCCAAAAACTATACTGTAATATTGAATATTATGGAAATATGTCTTCGGCCTCTATTCCTGTTGCATTGTCTGAAGCCTGTATCGAAAAACAAATAAATAAAGGTGATTTAATATTACTCATTGGTTTTGGAGCGGGGTTAACTTGGGGAGCCAGTTTAATGAAATGGTATAGCTAAAAATCAGTAGGAGAATAAAAACAGGTTGTGATTTAAATTTGACAATTAATCGATATGAACATCTGAAAAGGTATCAAGAGATAATTGCAGTCTTTGCCGGCCATGGTTTTAGCGCTTTTATTGACCAACTAGGCCTTTTGAGGTACCTGAAGATCAAAAAACGAATAATAAGAACCGAAACAGAAAATAAGTATGCAAAACTTTCTATAGGTGAGAGATTAAGATTGGCATTAGAGGAATTGGGGCCGACTTTTATCAAACTCGGACAGGTAATCAGTACAAGACCCGATCTTTTCTCTAAAGAAATTATAAATGAACTGGAAAAATTGCAGGATGCCGTACAACCCTTGTCTTTTACAGATATCAGGCCGGTAATAGAGAATGAGTTTGATGACAAATTGGAAAATATCTATAGCGAGTTCACTGAAAAACCTTTGGCTGCAGCATCCATAGCCCAGGTTCATCTTGCCAGATTAAATTCAGGTAAACAAGTAGTAGTTAAAGTTCAGAGGCCGGGAATAGAAAGATTGATAGATTTGGATTTAAAGATTCTAAAAGACCTGGCCAATTTTATTGACAACCATACTCAATATGGTAAGCTCTATGACTTCAGTAAAATGGTTAAAGAATTTGAAAATACTTTAAAAAATGAATTGGATTTTAGAGTAGAAGGAGAAAACGCAGAAACTTTTCAAATAAATTTCTCTAGTGACAAGGATATTTCAGTACCGTCAATCAGTTGGATTCATACAACAAGACGTGTTCTGACCATGGATTATATCGACGGGATACGGCTATCTGATTTTGATGCGTTAGAAAAAGCGGGGATTGACCGTAAGCTGATAGCCAAGAAGCTTGCTGCGTCAATATTTAATCAGATATTAAGAGACGGCTTCTTTCACGGCGATCCCCACCCGGGAAATATTATGGTTTTACCTGACAATACCATCGTCTTTTTAGATTTAGGTATGGTAGGAAAATTAAGCGAAGAACGTAAACTCCAGTTTCTAAGGATATTAATTGGTATTGCCTCCAAAAACAGCAAGTTAATTATTGAAGCCTTGATGGAGCTGAATGCTTTATCAACCAGGATTAATACAAATAAACTTGAAAAAGAATTTGATGCAATAAGAAATAATTATTTTGCCCATGAGCTTAACAAGATAAAAATTGGTGAATTGTTGAATGAGATTTTCAGAATAGCCTTTTCCTACAAAATTATGCTTCCCCCCGAATTTACAATGCTGGCAAAATCACTAATTACTATGGAAGGATTGGTAGAAAGACTTGACCCCCAGCTCAGCGTTTTAGAAATTGCGGAACCAATCGCTAAAAAATTAGCTTTTGCTGCCTTGTCGCCGGAATACTTTGCAAAAGTATTATTTAAAGGAATAACTGATTATAGCAGTTTAATAAAAAAATTACCTGATTTTATCCTTAGCCTTATCAAGAAAATAGAAGATGAGGATTTCACACTCTATTTTAAGATTCAAGATATTGAAAAGATAATGAGAAAAATAGATAGAATATCCCATCGAATTTCCTTTAGCATTATACTTTTGGCGGTAAGTATAATTATTGCCGGAATTATTATCGGCTCTGGAATGAGTGCCCATACCGGAGCAGAAGTCTATCAATTAAATATAGTTCTTTTAAAAATAGGATTAGTTGTAGCCGGAATAATAACAATAAGTCTTATCATATCAGTCTTTCGTTCAGGAAATTTTTAGACTTCTTTCTTTACTGTAAAGGAGGAGAGGCAATTGGGGGATAATCTTGCCGGGGTAGTAATTTTTTTTGCTTTTTATGCTTTTATTGGTTGGATTTTAGAAACAATTTCTGCAAGTATTTCTGCAAATCGTTTTATAAACAGGGGATTTTTGACAGGACCGTTTTGTCCTATATACGGTTTCGGAGCTATCCTGATTATTCAGACATATGTTTTGTTAGGAAGTATTTCTCAGACCGAGTCAATATTATTAATAGCAAGTATCGGTTTGTCCATGCTCTTAACCACAATTCTGGAGTATATAACCGGTTATGCTCTGGAAAAAATTTTTTATTGCAAATGGTGGGATTACAGTAAAGAATTTTTAAATTTGCATGGCCGGGTGTGCCTTAAGTATTCACTACTATGGGGATTATTGACATACTTCCTGCTTTTAGTAGTTCATCCCTTTAGCATTAAATATTTTGCAACAGTACCAATATTTGCAAAATACATTTTAATGATAACTTTAATAATCTTTTTCCTTTTTGATACTATGTACTCGGTTACTGAAGTTCTGGATTTAAAACGCCTGCTTTCTGTGAGTTATAAAATCCCTATAACCAAATCTTATGAAACAATTTTAACCTATAAAAGAATTTTTCTGGCTTTCCCTGAACTGTACTTTTTTAATATAGGCAAATTCAATAATGAAATTAGGAGTTTTCTGCATGGTAAGGTTGAAAGGATTAAAATTCAGATTAAGAGCAGGCTGTCTTAAAGAATATAAGAATTGTATAGAAGACTTACTAATCAACGAGACAGTACAAATGATGAAGCATTTTAGGCACCATCATCAAACAACCTGTTTTGAGCATGCCTTAAACGTTTCTTATTACAGTTATCTAATATGTAAAAATATGGGTCTGGATTATGTAGCGGCAGCAAGAGGAGGGCTACTGCATGATCTGTTTTTATACGATTGGAGAGTTACTGAATTAGAGAGAGGGAAACACGCTTTCAGGCATCCCGACATAGCACTGGAAAATGCTGAGAGAATATTTACTTTAAATGAAATAGAGCAGGATATTATCAAAAAACATATGTGGCCGCTGACGATTATACCACCCATGTATTATGAATCACTTATAGTTTGTATTGTGGATAAATATTGTGCAACCCTGGAAATTGTCAATAGTTCTAAACTCACACCGGTCATTGATAAATCTGTTCTGTTTTAAGGGAGGGAGAATGGTTGTTTGAAAAATGGGGAAAATGGCTGAGCCTGATTGCTGTTGTTTTGGGGTTATCCATGGATCTTTTGGATATGACGATTGTTAACGTTGCCATCCCGGATATTATGCTGGAGCTTGGGACGGATCTGCGTCTTTCTCAGTATGTTATTACTGCTTACATGGTAACCATTGGGGTTTTTGAACCGATTACGGCTTATTGGGCTGATACAAGAGGAATGAAGAAGATATATCTTTTGAGTCTCTTTATTTTTACGGGCGGGTCCATCTTATCCGCGTTAGCTTGGAATATTAATGCCCTAATTTTCTTTCGGATTATCCAAGCGGTTGGCGGGGGGATGATAATGCCTCTGGCTTTGTCCATCGTTGAGAAAACCTTTACTAAAAAAGAATTCCCGTTAGCCATGGGATTGATGGGCATTCCTTTGCTGATTGCTCCTGCTATCGGACCAATGATCGGAGGATACTTGGTCGATACTTTTGACTGGAGAATGATTTTCTGGATTAACCTCCCCATCGGTTTGTTGTCAATTTTTGCATCTTATTTATTATTACATGAATTTGAAACAGTAACTAAAAAATTCGATTTTTGGGGTTTTGTATTATCTGCACTGGGGTTCTCTACCTTGCTCTTAGCCCTCAGCAACGGTGCTGACGATGGTTGGACATCTTTTAAGATTGTGTTTCTCTTTTTTACTGCCATAAGCAGTTTGATTCTATTTTTCCTTGTGGAAGCCTTTTCGCCTGATCCCATCTTGGATTTAAGAATTTTTAGAAACCGTATTTATTCCGGTTCTCTGGTCGTTACATTCTTTATTATTATGAGTTTATTTGGCAGCCTCTTTCTCCTGCCTTTGTTCTTGCAACAACTAAGGGGATTAAGTGCAATGGACACCGGTATGATGCTCTTGCCGGAAGTCTTGGGTATCATTATCTTCCTTCCAATCAGCGCTGTTCTCCTTCCCCGGATTGGGGCAGTCTTTTTAACCGTTGTGGGGATCGCCATTATGTCACTGGGAACACTGTTTTTTATTAATCTTGACGTCAATACAAGTTTAAGTGCAATTAGGCATTACTTATTCATTGTGGGAGTGGGACTTGGTCTTGGCATTATGCCTTCTGTTACCTTAGCTTATAGTTCATTACCTAAAGAATTGGTTAACCAAGGGTCGGCATTTTTTAATATGGTTCGTCAAATTGGGAGCGCTGTTGGCGTAGCAATTCTTACCAGTTTAATTCAGCAGCGAACTCCTTGGCACTATGCTAATTTAGCCACAACCGCCACCCCATGGTCATATACAACCCAGTCCCTGGAACCTTTAACTTCTTTACTCCAAAGTTGGGGATTTCAAGCTCCCGAAGCTCAAATGCTCAATTTGTTAACCCTGTTTAGGATAGCCCAGGAAAAAGCTGCTGTTTTAGCGTTTCAAGATGCATTCTATGTCAATGTCCTCATGGGCTTAATCGGTATAGTACCCGCCTTTTTCTTAGTACAAAAGCCGCTTTTGCATCTGATTCGTAAAAAACAAACAATTACTGCCGAACAAAAAATATACAACTCTTAATGTAATGGAAATGAGGGAGGAGAACCATGAAAAATCAAAAGATTGTAATCGCAGTGGTAGTGACTTTAGTCTTAATGATTGGCGGCGGAATCGCAAGCTATTATTGGTACGAAATGTCTCATTATATTACGACAGATGACGCACGGATCAGTGCCTATACGGCCAATGTCAGTCCGATCATCTCGGGCAAGATAACCTCCTGGAATGTTTCTGAAGGAGAATATGTCAAAGCCGGTGCAGCGATGGGGTGGCAGGATACAAATGCCATGGCCACTTCAGCGGGTGTAAATCCCAGTGCGCTTAATCCCGTAGGCAGCATCATGGTTAGTAAAGCAGAGATTACTGCCCCGATTTCAGGCCAAGTGCTTAAGTCCTCCGTACGGGTAGGGCAATTGGTTGGAGCGGGGCAACCTCTCGCCGTGATTGCCGATACAAGTGATCTCTTTGTGGATGTGAATATTGATGAAACTGAAATAAGCAAGGTAAAAGTCGGGCAATTTGTGGATTTAACGGTCGATGCTTTACCCGGGAAAACCTTTCAAGGAAGAGTGGATGAAATCGGCAAAGCAACTCTTTCAACTTTTGATATTTTACCCATGCAATCTGCCAACGGAAACTTTACCAAAGTTACACAACGGATTCCGTTAAAAGTACGTTTTCCGGAAATAAATAAGCTGGGGCTTTTACCCGGGATGAGTGTTACCGCCAAAATCCATATCGCAGAATAAGGAAAGGAGGAGAAGATGATGTTAAATATAAGGCCAAATGTGTTTAATAAAAAGATCATAAGCCTGGTGCTTTTAGCCTTAGCCGCATTCATTTCCATTACAGGATACGCAATTTCCACAAAACCTACCGCCAAACCTGTAGAAACTCCGGTACCCGTAAAAACAGATGAAGTCAAAGTAATGGATTTCAGCGGACAATTATCCTTAACCGGTATCATGGATGCTCAGGAAAAGTCCAATCTCAGTTCCCAGCTCCCGGGAATCGTCACGAATGTCGGGGCTAAGGAAGGAGCCTTTGTTAAAAAGGGCGCTGTCATCATTTCTTTAGATAAAAAAGACTTGTTGAATCAACTGGATCAAGCTAAAGCAGGGCTTGCCAATAGTCAGGCTCAGGCCGAACAAGCCCGTCTCAATTATGAAAACGCGGAAAATGACTATCAACGTTTTCAGGAACTCTTCAAATTCGGCGCAATTTCCCAACAACAAATGGAACAAATCACTTTAAAAAGAGATATTGCCAAATCTCAATATGAAACTGCCCAAGGGGCAGGTATTCAAGCTGCTCAAGCAGCCATCAATGCTATCAACTTAAATCTAGCCAAAATGGATATCAAGAGTCCTATCAATGGAATTTTAGTGACGTCGTATGTGTCTGTTGGGGATACGGTTGGCCCCGGTATTCCTCTGAGTACGATTGTAGCAATCGATCAACTGGCCTTGACCGGAAACCTTGCCGAGAGTCAAATAAACTATGTCAAAGCGGGAGACCCTGTCGAAGTAAGTGCAGATTCTATTCCAAACCGAACATTTACTGGGCAAATTTCTTATATTAGTCCAGTCTCGATTCCAACGGGACAGTTTTTTCCGGTAGAAATAACCGTAAATAATCCGGAAGGAATATTAAAAGCAGGGATGACAGCCACCGCTAAAATTACTGTGCGAAATCCATCGGTTATGGTTATTCCTAACTCTGCACTGCTAAAGCAGGACGACAAAAATTTTGTTATGGTCGTGAAAGACGGAAAAGCAGTGAAAACCGCCGTGCGTAAGGGCCTTGAAAACGAAGAATCAACAGTTATTACTCAGGGTTTGCAGGCGGGTCAACGTATTGTTATTAACGGAACGGAGAGATTGGCCGATGGTGTTGAAGTAAAGGAATAAAACGTAAAAAAGCGTATGGAGGTTTTTATGAAGTTAAAGATTATAACTGATTCAAATTGCGATCTTCCACTGGACTTTATTAGGGAAAACGAAATCAGTGTTGTCCCCTTCCCCTATTTTATCAAAGATCAAGGCTACAATGATGACTTTGGTAAATCGATTAGTTATAAGGATTTTTATGAGTTAATTCGTAGGGGCGAAATGCCTCATACCTCACAGATCACGCCATTCGTATTTGAAGAAAATTTTAGAGCGTGTTTAGAAAAGGGAAGTTCGATTATCTATATCGCCTTCTCTTCTGCCTTAAGTCAGACTTATAATAATGCACTCATCGCCAGAGACATTATTCTGCAGGAAAATTCCCAAGCAGAAATCACAGTAATTGACTCCAGAGGCGCTACGGTTGGACAAGGATTAATTGTTTATTATGCATGCGAAATGCTCAAACAAGGAAAATCAAAGGAAGAGATAATTAATTGGGTTGAGAGCAATAAACTTAAAGTCAATCATTGGTTTACGGTAGATAACTTGAATCACTTAAAAAGGGGAGGAAGAATTTCGAGTACAGCTGCCGTTCTGGGAACAATAATAGAAGTTAAACCTATTCTTTTTGTCGATAATCAAGGTGGACTTACCTTTGCAAAAAAGGTTAGGGGTAGAAAAAGATCTATTAATGTCCTGGCAGAAGAACTGCAAAAAAGAATTATTAATTCTGAGGAGCAAATGATTTTTATCTGTCATGGAGATTGTTTAGAAGATGCAGAGCTTCTTAAAAAGATAATCATTGATAAAGTGAATGTAAAAGACGTCATAATTAATTATACAGGACCCGTAGTAGGGGCGCATACCGGTCCAGGTATGCTGGCTGTCTTTTTCATGGGTGAAAACAGAACTGCTTAAGAACTAGTCGTTGTACTGAAATAACTATTCCTTGTCGTCATTGTTATCTATAAGCTGATATAGCAGGAACTCTCCTTCACGCATATATAAAATGCTGAGCGGCTTGCCATTTTAGCTTACGGAAGTTAGTTTTTCCGTTTCTGCCTGATCCATGAAATAATAAGCAATAACAGCGGTATGACAATTTGAAAGGGTAGGGAATAATAAGGCCATATTTCCGTGAAGTGAATCATCTCGAACAGACTATCATAAAGCCAGATGGACAGGGCAATGATAATGGCTACTGTCGGTCCGACAAAAGGTTTATAATCACCAAGGTTAAAAAGCTGAGCGATTCCCATTACCGCCGCATACATGCAGACGCTGATTTTGATGCCGCCGCCGATTAATAAGTTAATACCGATTAACGGGTCGATGTTGATATTAGGAATTAACTCTGCTGTTAACTGGGGGAGGAAAGGTATTTCTTATTAACATATCCGGCCCTAAAATCCACAGGTCTTGAAGAGTGACACTGAGTATGATGAGACCGATGATGAAAAGAGAAAGAGAGGATACCCTGACAAGCTTTTCCTTTTTATTTAAGCAAGGAAAAATCATTAAAAAACAAACGGTTTCCCCAAAAGGAAAAGCCAGTACGGAAAAGGCAGTTTTGAAAACGTGTAGCAAGCCTTTTTCCAGAAAGGGGAAAAGGTTATTCAGGTGATACAGAGGTATTAATAAAAAAAACATCAGGATAACACTGAACAGTAACAGAGGGAAAAAAATTTCTGTGGTTCTGGAGAGAACTTCCAGGCCGTTTTTTACTGCATAAGCAATGGTCAGAGCAAACCAGATGATGACAAAAAGAATGGGGGTGTTATTAAAACATGGAAAAAGGACATTTCACAAAAATTACCTAACTAATTTAAATTACCCCCTGAATAGGACCATGCTTCAGGTGGTAATATTGTTGAAAACTTCATATACAACCGTGTTCTTCTTTTCTTTAGCTTTATATAATGCCCTGTCGGCTACGGACATGATTTTTTCTGCATCATGCCCTTGATAGACTGTCGTAATTCCTATGCAGACGGTTATTTTATACTTGCAGTTTGTCCTGTACATCTGCTATTTTAGTTTCTTTAACACATTTTCATTTTTCATTTGTCAGCCCTCACTGAATATACCGCCCAAAGTTGAGCCACCGTTCCGCTAACTGAGAGCCAGCAATCCGGCAAAATGTGAGCCACTTATCCAGTAACCAAGAGCCGCCCTGTATAATGAGTTTGACATCGAGCAGATGTACATTCATAACAGGGAGGTCACATACATGACCCAGTACAAAGAGATTATGAGGCTCCACAGCCTCGGAATCAGCGGGCGAAGCATCGCATTAAGCTGTGGGTGCTCGCGCAACACCGTGGCGAAAGTTTTGGCCCGTGCAGGAGAGCTAAAGCTGAAATGGCCGCTGGAAAAGGATATGACGGAAGGCGGGCTCTCGGACCTGTTGTTCCCGTCAACGGAAGAAAAGCCATCGAACCGCACCGCGCCCGACCTGAAGCATATCCATAAGGAACTGGGAAAGCCGAATATTACGCTGAAGCTCCTTTGGGATGAGTACTGCGTATCATGCCGGCTGGCCGGAAAACAGCCGCTGATGTATTCACAGTTCTGCTACCATTACCAGAAGTATGCTGAGAAGAAGCGGGCCACGATGCATATCCCACGAAAGCCCGGGGAGCAGATTGAAGTCGATTGGGCGGGAAAGACAGCGTTCATCGTGGACAGCGATACCGGTGAAGTCATTCCCGTATATATCTTTGTCGCGGTTCTCTCCTACAGCGGGTATGCTTACGTAGAAGGGTTCCTCGCGCAGGACCAGGAGTGCTGGATATCGGCCCACGTCAATATGTTCCGCTTTTTCGGCGGCGTGACGCGGGCGCTCATCCCGGACAACCTCAAAACCGGGGTGGAACGGGCCGATTGGTTTACGCCTACGGTGAACCGGACGTACCGGGAACTGGCGGAGCACTACAATACCGCCGTCATACCGGCCCGGGTCCGGAAACCGAAAGATAAGCCCAATGCGGAGGGCGCTGTTGGCGTCATCTCGACGTGGATTATCGCGGCGCTTAGAAACGAGAAGTTTTTCAGCTTGGCCGCGCTCAACTTGGCGATTGGCGAAAAGCTGCAGCGCTTCAACAGCAAACCATTTCAGAAGAAGGACGGCAGCCGGGAGAGCGCCTTTCTTAACGAGGAAAAACCTTTTCTCATGCCGCTTCCGGTAAATCCATATGAGCTGGCCACCTGGAAGAAGGCTACGGTAGCCTTCAACTACCATGTCTCTGTGGACAAGATGTATTACTCGGTGCCTTTTGAATATATCAAACAGCAGGTCGATGTCCGCCTAACGAGAAACGTGATTGAAGTATTTATCGGCGGCAATCGCATTTGTTCACACCCCAGGCTGCACGGAAGGACCGGGCAGTACAGCACCCTAGAAGCACATATGCCGGAAGAGCATCAGAGCTACATTAACTGGGATGCGGACAGGTTCATTGCCTGGGCCAAGAAGATTGGCCCGAACGCCGAGATAACAATCCGTTCAATCCTGAATGCCCACAAAGTACAGCAGCAGGGATTCCGCAGCTGCATGGCCCTTCTCAAGCTGGCGGACAAACATTCCGTCACCCGGCTGGAAGCTGCCTGCAGGCGTGCCCTCATGTATACCAGTAACCCCAGCTTCAAGAGCGTCAAAACAATCCTCACAACCGGCCAGGACAGGCTGGCGGAAGAAGAAACAACCACGGGCGGCAAGAACGTCGAAAAGTACGGCTTCACTCGCGGCGCCGATTACTACGGAAAGCGGTGACGACTATGACGAATGAAGCAACCGTGAAAAAACTCATCGAAATGCGCATGACCGCCATGGCCAACGCCCTAGTCCATCAAATGAGGGACGGTTCGGCGGACAATCTGTCCGTCGAGGAACGAATCGGATTGCTGGTGGATATCGAGTATACCAGCAGGAAAAACAACAAACTGAAGCGCCTCATCAAGCACGCTCATTTTGACCAACCACAGGCATGTGTGGCGGATATCAACTACAGCGTGGGCCGCAAGCTGGACAAGGGAAAAATCACACGACTGGCCGGCTGTGGTTTCGTATCAGAGAAACACAATCTCATCGTCATGGGAGCGTCCGGCGCCGGGAAATCTTACATAGCCTGTGCGCTGGGGATGGAGGCCTGCAAGCAATTCTATTCCGTTAAGTACATCCGCCTTCCGGAATTGCTGGCCGATCTCGCCATCGCTCGGGGCGAGGGTTCCATCAAAAAGCTGCTTGGGCAGTATCGTAAATATGACCTGCTCATTCGGACGAATGGATGCTTGTATCACTGAAAGAAAGCGAAGCCCGCGACGTTCTTGAAATCGTACACTCCCGGCATAAACGGGCATCTACGATTTTCTGCTCCCAGTTCGCCCCTGCCGGTTGGCATGCAAAAATCGGTGAGGACACACTTGCCGATGCCATCCTTGATAGGATTGTCTACGATTCATACGTTATCGAGATCCAAGGGGATAAAGATAACGATTTATCCATGCGTGAGTTCTATGGCATAAAGGATACCTGAACTGCCGGCTCCGCGTCACCGGAGACGTGGCTCATTTTGTTCCGGACGGGTGGCTCTCACCCGCCCGGAACACCGGCTCTCCTTAACCGAAATACGCACCCTCACTAACCTAAATGAAAAAAAGTTATGATAATGACATTATCAATATAATAGTGATATATTGTCGAAATATGACGAATATTTCTAATACTATTAATTTAGTAATTTTATTCCTCTCATATATACAAAAAAACTGCCGCTAAAGGGGCAGTTTTGAGATATCTAGTCTCTGCGGTAGCTAGGCTATCATAGTGCTAGTAAGCACTTTAGACCCTATGGCTTTGCGTCCCTGTCTTTTGACAGGTTTGCCCTTAGCGCTGATCATTTAATTTAATTGTTATATACAGCAACACCACAATATCGTCAAATTTGTTTAGGACATTACTATTTGAAGCTTCACATTTAGTACCTGTCATACCTTTTTATATAATGGTCTTTTTCATCAACATCACTTTATATTTATCATAAGGCGACAATAGCCTTTAAACTTTCATTACCATGATCAAAAGAAAATATTTTAGCCTCAATATCGAAAAATCTTTGAATATTCGCCTCTGTAATTAACTCTTTTGTATCACCAACCAGATAATCGTGTGTCCCCAAGAAAAGTGTTTTATCTGATATTTTCAAGGCATGCTCCGGGTAATGGGTATTGAATATGCAGGCTAGGTCTTTTTCCCTAGCCAGTTTTTTTATAAGCTTCAATATCATTAGCTGATTTTTAAAGTCTAGATGGGATTCCGGTTCATCTAGTATTAACACCTTTGGATCTGCTGCCAAAGCCCTGGCGATGTAAATCAATTGCAACTGTCCTCCGCTTAGTTGGGTGCAAGGAGTATCTTTCAACTGTTCTAATCCGAATTCCTCAAGAACTTCATCCACTTTTTTTCTATCTTCTCTCGATGGCAGGGAAAACAGTCCGATATATCTGGCTCTGCCCATAGTAACCAATTCCCTCACTGTATACGGAAAAGACAAATTGTGTACCTGTGGCACATATCCGATTTCACTCAGGCTTTTGTTTGAACTAAGACTTCTTCCATTAATAAAGGTTTGTCCTCTTTCCCATTTGAGAATGCTTGTCAGACATTTCAACATGGTTGTTTTTCCTGTTCCGTTCTTTCCTAAGACTGCCATTATCTCACTCTTATCCACGGAAAAGGTGATGTTCTTTAAAAGCAAGCTTTTGCCCGGATATCCATAATAACCGTTTTTTACCTCTACCATCATTACCATTCACCTTTTGCTTTCCTGACACTTTTTAATAAAAATGCAAAAAACGGAGCTCCTACAAGCGCAGTTAAAATTCCAATGGGTATTTCGACAGATGATGCAGTTCTCGCGATAATATCCACCAAAGTTAGAAAAATAGCTCCCAAAATGCACGATGCCGGGAGTAAATCCTGATGGTCTACTCCCACCAATAGTCTGCTTATGTGTGGTATCACCAGTCCAACCCAGCCCACAACTCCCACAACCGTTACCGATGCCGCCGTTATAATGGTAGACAATACAATCGCTGCAAGTCTTATTTTCACAGGATTGATTCCCAACGAGCGAGCTTCCTCATCTCCCAGCGACAAAATATTAATCCGCCATCTCAGAAGAAGCAATACTGTGATCCCTGCCATCATAGGTAAAACAACTATTTTTAGATCTTCATATGTAGCTTTTGAAAAACTGCCCATCAGCCAGTATGTAATAGCGGGCAATTTATCATAGGGATCAGCAATATATTTTACCAGGGATATCAAAGCAGAGAATATGGAAGATACGATCATCCCCGACAAAACCAGTGACATCACAGAAATTTCATTTCTTGCTTTAGCGAAGGAATAGGTTATGAATACGCTTAGGACGCCAAACCCAAAAGCGTATACCGATGTTATGCCGGAAATACCTGCAGCCAGTATTCCCAGCGCAGCCCCAAAACCAGCGCCGCTGCTTACTCCCAATACATCTGGACTAACGAGGGGATTTCTGAACAAGCCTTGAAAGGTTGCTCCCGAGGCAGCCAGCCCTGCACCGATCAGCATACTTAATATAGTTCTTGGAAGCCTTAGCCCGATAACAATGGATGCTTCCATCTCATAAGCGTTTGAGTTCATATGAAATAAGCTGTTTATCAAAATATCAACTACTGTTTTTGGGGAAATGACATATCTCCCCAAAAACAGTGATGCAAAAAAAGTAAGCAGCATGGCAGCAAGCATAATAATCCATTTTACAGCCTTGCGACCTTTAAAAATATTCAATCCTATCATTTCCTTTTACTTATTGAGCTTTTTTTGTAAAATTGTATCTATCTCTTCCTGTGTCAGGCTGTAATTCAGAAATTCCTTGTAAAAACTTTTTATATCACTTTCCATCTCATAGTCTTTGAATATTTCCGGCTGCTGGTGTTTGGCAATCCACTTTATCATAAGCGGAGTTTCGGCACAAGGCGCATCCCACCGGTATATTCCCATAGGAGTTTTGAAAACCTTCTTGTTTTTAACGGCATCGATCTTGCTCCAATCCTGTCCTTTAATTTTATTTTCCAGTATGTCTTGCGGTTTAAAACCAGAAAAATTGCTCATATAAATGATTTCAGGATTCCATGCCATAATTTGCTCCATTGTTACATTAACCCATTGCCCCGGTACATCTTTTGCTACATTTTCTCCCCCTGCCATTTCAATAAAGGCAGTATTCACTGTTCCTTTCCCAGCTACTTTCAGTTGTTCATCCCTTATATACAAGACCCGTGGTTTCTTTACCGTTTTTAACTGTTCGCTTTTGGAATCAAAGTACTTGATATTTTCCTTATGATAACCGACCAGCTTTAAGGCTCTTTCCTCTTTGCCCAAGATGTTACCTATAACCTCCATACCTTTTTGCAGATCGTCCAATGTTCCATATTTCAAAGACACTGCTGGAATTCCTAAACTTTTTAATTGCTCAATCTCTTTCTCCTGATAGTCCCAGACAATCATTATATCAGGGTTAAGCTTTTTAGCTTCTTCCATATGGATTGCAAAATCGTTATCTACAAAACTGGTAGATGCTGTCCCCATTTCCGGTGCCATAGTTTTTAAGATGCACTTCTCATAAGATTGCTTTGCAGACGGGTGCATACCAACAAGCCTTTTACCTGAGCCGTCTATGGAGTACACAATAGACGCCCATGGAATGGGTACTACAGCAATTCTTTGAACATCCTTTTTCAATTCTACTTTTTTACCTGTAGTGTCGGTTATGGTTCTTTTTTCATCAGCCGCCTTCGGATTTGTGGCCCCTGTTTCTGCGCTTTTCTGCCCGATTGAACACCCTGGCAGTAAAAACATTGATAACACCAGTACAAATGCAGTAATCATTCTAACAAATTCCTTAGTTTTCCGCATAACTCTTTCCTCCCATTTGATCGTTAAATTTGTGGTAGTATATATTTTTTGAAATACTCAAACCCGTTTCTACCGATATACTCATACTTCAAACCGGCAAATTCCCTGCCGCTCAAGCCCACATGAGGTAATGGTATAAAGGTTATTTTTCGTTCCTCCCCTCCAAAAAATTTTTCATAAAGCGGATCTGCTATCACAATTTCAGTTTCCCTTATGTATCTCTGTACATCCTCTTCATTTTCCAAAAATACCACTTGCGAAAATGTACTCTCTTGATAAATCCGGCTGGCTTTTCCTTTATCGCTGATATTTGAAGCTATCGTTATCTGCCCTATGTTGAAATCTTGTTTTAAACAATCGCCTATGGCTACAGATAGCAAAGGTTCCCCAATAATCAGGACTTTCTTGTTTGTATCTTTATTAAGGGTATTCGTAGTCAACAGCGTATATTTTTCCTTCACAATCTCATTAAAATTAATTTCAAGATGTCTTTCCAACGAATTCAATACCCTTCCCATTCCATGTAATCCTACGGGGATATCCATTGTATAAGGAATGTGAAACTCATTTTTGAGGTATTCAGCTACGCCTGTACCTTCGGGTGAAATCACAATATTCACGGCTGCTTCTGAAGCCAGTTTGATTATATCCAGACTTTTCCCCGAGGCAAAAAAATGTACTTCCACACCCACATTCTCCAGTAGCTGTACCAATTCATCCAAATGGAGTTTATGCCCAAGAGCAAGTGGAGTATATCCGAGAATATTGACATGTTTTGAATTTCTCTCGCCGCCCTTCAATGTGAATCTTTCAGCGAGCTTCAATAAAGCGTCATAAATGCCCGAAACATAGCTTTCAAAACCATCGGTATTAAAAAACACAACAGGTATCCCGGTTTTTCTCTTAAGTTTTTCCGCCATCTTCTCAAAATGTACTCCCGTAATGGAGGAGACAGGTGTCCCGATTATTGACACAAAATCTACTTTGGCAGTTTTTGCAAGGAGCAACTCTACTTCTTCTATAAGTTTGTCTTCTACTCCCATAATTACATCAATGTCATTCATGTCTGTCCTATAGAAGGACATATCGTTAAAGCTTCTGATTTCATCCACTTCTACAATGGGGTGGCTGCATCCACCTGGTGTATACAGGACATTCAGCGAGTTTAATTCATACAGAACCGAGCACACACCCGAATAGTCACCGGCAAAAGGAGGAATAGCTTTCCACAATTTGTTCATAGGCGATCACCTACTATCCTGTTGATGGTTTTTAATTCCGTATCACATTCATCTTTGCTGTAGGTTAAAGGAATAAAGCAGTAGGGAATGCCAAAGCGTTTTTCAAGATGTGCCGCCATATTCATTCCAAATTTATGAGTGACTATGCTGTAAGTTCCATTGGCCAGGTTTTTAAAATCCTCAAAGGTTTTACAGTTTAAAAACTCCTGAATGCTGTAACAACCCTGTTCTCTTAATAATGTTTTCAAATCACACTCTTCAGATAGTTTTTCTTCTCCCAGAATATTAATAATTGGTCTATTATTTCCTTCACTTATATAATCATTACCGGTATATGCATCCAATATCCCGGCAAAAATGTTGCTCAGCCTCTCTTTCGGCAATATACGCCTCTTGGAAAGCGGTCCCCTTTTAAAAAGCTTAATAGGCATTCCGTATTCTCCTTGAATGCATTTTATAATGCTCTCAAAATCGCTATTCATGAGAATATCTGTGCATGAAATGTAAATAATGACCGCTTTGATATGATTCTTCTCATCCTTTAGCATATTTTGCAAAGCCATCTTTGCCATATCTAAATGTCTGCCGGCAACCAAATCCGAACTGTCCATGGTTTGCATGCAAAATCTGTCATTCTGCCGTTGCCTCATGGCTCGAAAATATAGGACTCTCAGGCACGATTCCGGACCAACGGCCAAAACGTGAACATCCGGAATACATAAGGCCAAATTAATATTTTCCAGACAGCTTTCTTTGTAAATGGCTTTCTTTAGGAAAGTAATGTCCTGATCAGTGATCGATGTTTTTTTTATGCTCATTTCTTTATCTCCATCTGCAGCATTATTCTTCCAAACTGTTCCAATTCAATGTCTTCCATTGCTCTTGGAATACTATAATTTAGGTTTTCTTTTATCCTTTTTGCTAAATTCATAAAAGTTTTACAAGCTTTAGACCCAGGGAATTTTTCTACAACTGTTTTCCCTTCCAGCTCTGAAAAAACAATCTCATTGCAAAAAGGGATATCATCCAAAACCTGTGTGTTTGACTTCTCAGCAAAATATCTTACTATCTCATCCTTTGAGTTTTCATTCCTCCGATTGTGAATAATCCCGCCAAAAAGATTCCTTTCCCCGGTTGAAAACCTTCGCACACCTTTCATGATATTATTGGCCGCATAGATGGACATGAACTCCGAAGATGAGACAATATACACCGCATCGACAAATTTTTCTCGCATAGGAACCGAAAAGCCGCCGCAGACCACGTCTCCTAAAACATCATAAACAATTACATCCCACGGCTTGTTAACAATCCCAAGGTGATTCAGTTCTTCAGCCATGGTGGTTATACCCATTCCCGCACATCCTATTCCAGCTTCCGGGCCCCCTGCTTCGATACATGCCACACCATTAAACCCAGAATGAATAATGTCCTTTTCTTCAATTTCTGTTCCCTTTTCCTGAATCACTTTCAGTACCGAAGGTATTTTACTTCCTGTCAAATTTCTTGTAGAATCTCCTTTCGGGTCACACCCTATATGGAGTACCTTCAATCCCAATTTGGAAAAAGCTGCCGATAAGTTAGCCGCTATTGTTGACTTACCTATTCCGCCTTTGCCATAAAACGCTATTTTTAGATTTTTGTTATTCAACATGCCTTTTGCCTTCCTTTTTTGTAAAAATAAAACCCCTCAACTCAAGCATCACTACTCTTCATGCCTTTCCGGTTTCCCAGTGGCATATTATGAAGAATTACACTTATACAGCGGCGGGACCGCGCAGGATTTTCACCCGACTTCCCTTTTCACCGGTAAACAATTTTATTTATCATTACCGGTACCTGTTTTTGATATTTAGTTTTCAAGGCCACCATATTTTATTGTATTAAATCTCTATAAAATAGCTAATGCGCATGTCTATGGTGGGTATCCGGTGTATGTTTGTGTGAATGTTCAATAGTTGCATGTTTATGTAAATGTGTATGTTCTAAATGCTCTCCATCTATATGTTTGTGCGTGTGATGTCCGTCATTATGGTTGTGGCGATGCTCATGCTCCATAGATTCATGTATATGGATATGTCCATGTTCTTCACCTAATATTAATATGGCACCTATAATCATTATTGGTAATGATATATAAAATAAAGTACTTGGAAATTCTCTAAATAGCAAGAAAGATAACAATGTTCCTACAAACGGAGCAGTTCCAAAAAAGGCACTTGTTCGCGAAGCTCCAAGATTACGCATGGCAAATATAAACAGTACAATGCTTAATCCGTAACTAAAGCATCCTAATAACATAGCTCCTAATATTGTTCCGATATTCGGGAAACTGGTATGCATTATCAAAGCTAATATTAACGAAAAAACACCTGCTCCAATCCCTTTTATTGTAACAGTAATCAAGGGGTCTTTTGCTGAAATATTCCGTGTGAAATTATTGTCTATACCCCAAAGGGTACATGCCAATACTACGCCTAACGCACCTATTGAAAGACCCCATTCACCGTTTAAATTCAATGATAATAGTATGCTTGCAGTTGTTATTGATGCAATCGCCAACCATATACGTCTCCCAATGGCTTCCTTAAAAGCAATAGCAGCAATTAAAGTAGTCGCAACACCCTCGAAATTTAAAAGGAGTGAAGCAGTAGACGCAGGAGTATTACGTAAGCTAAACATTAACACAATAGGAGCAATAACACCTCCTGCGATAATTGCACCAATTAGCCATTTAATATCGCCTTTATCTATTTTTGCTTCTATCTCTATAAAATTATGGTTCATATGCCTTACAATTTTAAACAATAATAGCCCCACGCCACTGCCGAGATATAAAAATGCAGCCATCGGAATTGGCTCAATATTGCCTAATAGCAATTTAGAAATTGGGGCACTCGCACCAAATAACACTGATGCAAGCATGGCTTGAAACATTGAGCATATATTCGATTTTCTCATAAAATCACATACCTTTTATGGTAATTTAATATAAGCATACTAAAAAGCCCCTTAACCATTTACGATTAAGAGGCTTTTATAAAAAGACAGTATACACTTTCAGTCAAACACCCCCTATCGCTCGTAGAGTTCTTTGGCGCATTATCACAGGCAGGTCTTCTGGCTCAAGCATCATTACCCCTCCTGCCTTCCCATTCAAACAGTGGCATTCCTGGAGGGATTCCTCTTTTACAGCGGCGGGACCGCGTAGGATTTCAACCTACTTCCCTTTTAAGACGAAAAAACAATTTACGTCACCTGTAATTTTAAATATTCAATTTAATATAACACTATCACACAAGTATATATTACGTCAATGAAATAATTCGTTATGGCATAGCTTTTACATCTACAGAAGGGAAGGACGTTTAAGAATGTAACAGTCTCCCTGGTTTTGTGATCGTCTGCTGATATACCTAATTTACCTCAAGGCAATAAAGGACATTATAACTTGTCTCCTTAGTTTTAGAATAACATCGTATTGACAATTTTGTGATTTGATTGAATATTTAACGCAAGTGTGTATGTTTAAACCTATTCCGCTTTTCTTCCGCAGGTATTGGACCTAATGTTATCATTTCATAATTTGCTGTACCTTTGCTCTGGCAGGGGATAATCCCTTTTTCCGCCATAGAAGTATAGCTTCTACCGCCAACAATTATGTGATCCAGAACTTTGATCTCAAGGGGATGAAAAATGTCAACCATTCTTTGTGTCAATGCCCTATCCTCCGGAGAAAAATTTTTGGACCCTCCGGGATGATTATGGGCTAAAATCATTGTATTGCAATCACAGGCAAGGGCATATTTTAATATTTCTCTTGGATACACCGCTGTTTGTCCGATACTCCCTTCCGACATGGTCTTTGTTTCGATGATGTTGTTGCCGCTGTCTAAAAATGCAACCATAAACCTTTCTTTATCCTTCATTCCTCCCAAAAGGGCTAAAAAATATTGGCCTGCTATGGTTGATGAATTGAGCATGACCTTCTCATTGCTTTCATAGATTTTCAGAATGTTGTAAGAGGCAATAAACTCATTGAGCAGCCCTATCTTTTCAAGCTGTCTATCATTTGGTTCCATAATGTGGGGATGCTCCAGGATGTTAAAAGGGTTATTTTCTTTTACATACTGCTGAACTTTTTTGTAGGGCAGTCCTGTTAAAGTTGTCAGCCCTTTTAAAAAATTCTCGGTATGCAATATATCCTGCTTCATGTTATGCCCGCCCCCTTTTTACATCAACTATTTCAATAATGGCTTTTATGCTTTTCAACTTCTCGGAAATCTCAGTAGGCAAGTCCACCGATTCAAGATGAAGAAAAAAGTTTTTAATCCCTATATTTTGAAAGCTCTTATGGATTTTTTCTTTTGCATCCGTGTCCAGGTCAATCAACTCAGCTAATAAACCCACGCATTTTATATATTCCATTTCCTTTAATTCTTCCAAGTTCATCTGTTTTTCCACCTTTCCACTTAATTTGGTCATTAAACTATTTTGTTTGTTTTCCCATGTTTTCCGTCAGGACCGCGATTTCCTGTGGGGATAGGCAACATCCGTCTAACTGCCGATAAGCTGCATGAATAGATGTCGGTATTCGTCCTTCATCAACTCATTTAGCATTTTTACCTGATCCGGATTGAAGCTGTACTCGGTAATCATGTCCGTATAGGATCTGGAGGTTATATTGATATGCAGGGTGGTTTCGGTGGTGGTGATGGTTTCGGTGGTTTCATTGCCATCCTCGTCAGTGGTAGTTACGGTTTCCTCATGTACAATAGTTTCTATCCAATAGTCGATTTTGTTCATATCCCAAAAGACGTCCCGCAGGATGCCCACCTTGGCATCGTCGAGGGTGGTAACCTCCATGCCGTTTTCCGGATCGACGGTTACTTTTACCGCATAGACCGCCAAGATTTCCCGCCACTGGCTTGCGGAGATGCTATTGCTACCGGACAGCTCCAGGGTGTCATGTGGATTTTCATTTTCTATCTGTTCTATTTTTGCCGCAAATTCATTGTTAAGCTGATTGACCACCTCCGACATAACCGGAGTGTTCCCGCCGGGGCTTTCATTGGAATAGAATATTCCGAATGCTGAGCCTAATAAAAGCCCCGCAAGACATATCACAAGAATAATCGTCACTGCTATCCAGCCGCCAGCGGCAATCAAGGCGGTCAGGCCCTTGGCTGCCGCGATGATCGCCTTTATAGCAGACAGCATTGCCTTAACTGCTGTCTTTGCAGAAACAGCCGCCGCTTTTGCCGCTAATCGTGCAGTCTGGGCCGCTCTTTGAGCAGCCTGTGCGGTTTTGGCGGCGGTTTTTGCTGCTGCCTGTGAGGTTTTAACAGCAGCTTTAGCAGTATGCTCGGCGGTTTTAACCGATCTTTGCGTTGATTTAATCGTACCTTTAGCGGCTTCTTTTAGGGTTTTGCCGCCAGTTTCGACAGATTGCTTTATGGTGCGTCCTATTTTACCGGAGGTGTGGAGGGTTTGTGCCGCTGCTTTCCTGGCTGGTTGAAAAAGGGGACGTTGAGCAGGTATTCGCTCGGATATCTGTTGTGATTGTATTTGACCGATATTTTGATTTGCCATCCGGATTTCAATGGTTTGAGAAAATCGCTGTTTCGCTCTGCTTAGAACGAACCTGCGTTTTGCTAATTCGCTTGGTCTGGACAGGGTAACTTTCCGTTTTATGGTTTCCTTTGCCTTGGATGGGATAGCATTGTGTTTTGCCGCCTGCTTTGCTCCGGGTTGGGAAACGTTCTGATTTACTGCTTCCTTTGCTTTGACCGAAGTTGTGTTCAGTTCCGTTGCCGGTTTTGTTTTAGTCTGGACAACATCCCTGTGTGCTGATTCCTTCACTTCACTTGTGGGGGTCTGCCGCACATTCTCACCGTTTGAATCGTGGTAACGAGGAGCATCTGCATCCGGAGCGCGACGGTCCTTTATTTTTTCAACTGCCTTTTTGCCGTAGTTTCCTGCGGTATGTCCGGTTTCCTGGATAACAACTTTTGCACCCTCATGGATGTTATTCCCGGCATCATCCACATAGTTGCCGTTATCGTTATGTCCGAGATGTTCTGCTTGGTCTTTGGTGCGGATATAGGCATTTTTCATCCTGCGGGACACGTCTGTCGTCTTATCCAGTGCCTTAATATCCTTTAGGGTTTGTTTGGTTTTGATCTCTTTCACCGCGCGCGCCTCCTTTCAAAATTTTGCTGATTTTACCGTTCCATTGCGGATTGACGGATGGTGCACTCCATGCTTCGGCAATATTCGGGATAGCGCAGACGGATAGCCTCAAAAAAGTACGGTGCAAAGCCGCAGTCAAACAACTCATAGGGTGTGGAACGGTTTTCTTTTCCTTCCTCCGTAAAGCCGTTCCAGAGGTTAAAGGCCAAGCGGCACAGGCGGCGCGTACTGCCCGTCTGCCACGGGTCCGAAAGACCATCCGGGTTAATCCCGCCGTTTTTGAAGTCAAAGAGTGATCGAATATTGTGTCTTGTCTCAGCACAAATTCCCATCGCATAGAAAAATGCCCGATGATAGGCGTCGTCATTGCGGGTTTTAATAAGCATTTCGCAATAAAAAGCCTTATGCTCCTTACTTGCAAACCGTATGGTTTCCATTGTGTTTTCCTCCTTCATAAGATAGATGAACGGCTGACCGAAGGTACGGCCAGCCGTTTGCATGTATAAGGTTCTGTCAGATTTGGGCCTGTTCGCCCGGCTTGGTGGTCATCAGGTTATAGAGCTTGGTATTGCGCGGGAATTGATCGGTAAAGGGCACAAGGGAACTGCCCACCTTAATCAGACCGTTCCCCGCATCCACGTTGGTGATGTAGGAAAGCTGAAGGTCGGAAATGTTCAGGAGCTTGGCAAGCTCCATTCTGTCCGTGGAAGCCTGGTTGAGCATGACAATAAACTCGCTGTTTGCCAACATGGTGCGGGCCGTATGGCTCTGCAGAAGATCGTCCACGTTTTGAGTGATTCCCGTACAAAAAGCGCCGTACTTTCGGACACGCTTCCAGAGCGTGAACAGGAAGTTGGCGCTGTACTCATGCTGGAACAGCAGATAGATTTCATCAATGATAATGAAGGTGTTTTTGCCTTTCGCACGGTTCTGTGTAATACGGTTCAAGATGCTGTCCAGAACCACCAGCATCCCGATGGGAAGGAGCTGCTTGCCCAGGTCAAGGATGTCATAGCAAATCAGGCGGTTGTTGACATCCACGTTGGTAGGCTTGGCAAAGGTGTTCAGGCTGCCGCTGGTAAACAGCTCGATAGCAAGGGCGATTTCCTGTGCTTCCGGTTCCGACTGTTTCAGCAGCTCCGCATGAAAGTCCTGCAAGGTTGGCAGCTTATCACGGTAATTGCTTTGCAGATACGTCCGGTAGACGCTGGCAGTGCAGCGGTCAATTAAAGATTTCTGCTTTGCACCCAGGTTGTGTCCTCCGATTAACTGCTCGCACAAGGAAAGGACAAATTCGGATTTGAGGATGACTGGGTTTGCGCCGTCGCCGTAGTCTTTGCTCATATCCATTGCGTTAATGTGATTCGGAGAGGTTGCCGAGATATGGATAATTTCGCCGCCCATCGCCTTGACAAGCGATGAGTATTCGCGCTCCGGGTCAATCAGGATGATGTCGTCATCGCTGGAAAGAATTTGATTGACGATTTCCCTCTTGGCGGTAAAGCTCTTACCGGAGCCGGAAACACCTAAAATAAAGGAGTTTCCGTTGAGCAGGTGCTTACGGTTGGCAATGATCATGTTTTTACTGATAACGTTTTGACCATAGTAGATACCACCACTGTGGGAAATCTCCTGCGCCCGGAACGGGATAAATACTGCCGTGCTTTCTGTAGTCAGTGTACGGATGGCGTCAATTTTCCGCAGGCCAAAGGGCAACACTGTGTTCAGTCCGTCCATTTGTTGGAATGTCAGGGTAGAAAATTGGCAAAGATGCTTTCGAGCGTTGGTAAGCAGGGTTTCTGTATCGCTGTCAAGCTGCTCTTTGCTGTCTGCTATATGCACCATCGTCAAAACGGCAAACATCATCCTTTGGTCGCGGGTGGTCAGGTCGTCGAGAAATTCCTTGCTTTCCTTGCGCTGCTGCTCCATGTCGTAAGGCACAACAGCAGAAAAGTTGTTGCTTTGATTCTGCCGCCTCTGCCAATTTGTAATGTTGGTTTCCACACCGAGTAGCCGGTTTTCCACTTCCCGCACGGCTTCATCGGTTGGAATAGGGATAATGTCAAGCGATAACATCATATTGCGGTTCAGGTCGCAAAGCTCGGATACCATGCTGTCCTTAATGTAGCTGGCATACTCCCGTAGGAAAATGACGCGTCCGAATATGTTTCCCATGCGGAAGTGGTCTTTTTCAAATTCAAAGGTATCGGGACAAATGTAGTCCTTGAAATCGTGCCCCTTTCTCATGGTGTCGGACAGGTCAAAATGAAAGTCCGTTTCTTCTCCGGCTCGGAAAAAATCGTGCAGGATTCGCAGGCGGTCGGTCGCGTCCAGTTCCACACACTTTGATCCCAGGTGGGAAAAATGGGTAATCAAGTCGGTGCTAATACGGGAAAAGTAGTTCCTTGCTTCCTCAATATTTTTCTTCATTACTGATACGGTGACATACTTATCCTGCACAATGCTGTTTGCGCCTGTGGCTTTATCCAAAAGCATCCGGTTATATTCTCTGCGGTACTCGTCCAGCCTGTCATCTTTTAACGGGATCAGAATGGAGCTTTCAAAGTCGGCTTTATTCAGTCTGCGGTTGTTGATGGTGATTTTGGTGGTTGCTCCGCTGTCAAAGGAATTTAAAAGCTCCGAATAGGACAAAAACATTGCTTCCTTGTCTTCTTTGGATGCTACCGCATAGTTTATATCCTCAAAGCGATAGGATTTGGAAAATTTGTTGCCCACGCGAAAAATCCCATCCGGCCAGATAGCGCTGATGGGAATTGCCTGTTGGACACCTTTGGGCACAATAAACCGTTCCTTGTCCTGCTTCATGATTTTTTGCAGGGTCTTAATCATGGCGTTTTAATTCCTCCTTTTCATGATTTGCAATAACGTTTTTGAGCGCTTCAAAGTAAATGTTGGTCGGATAAAAGGTCAGTTTTTTAGGCATGAGAAATTCCGATTTGATATACGCCCATAGAAACTGCTCTGCCGTCATACCGTGGTACTTGATAAAGCCGAGCGCCGCGAAGGGGGCAGCTCCCAAAATGCACATCCAGCTTACGGTTTCCGTGCCGAAGTAACTCCGCAGACCTAAGTAGATGCCCACGGCTATCCCAACGGCAAGAACAGAAAAAATGAACTGCCGTAGAGACAGTCCAAAAAACATGCTTTCGGTATAATCCCGGATTTCCCGGTTAATCTTGACTTCCAAAACTCAATCACCTCCAAATAAAAATAGCGCCTCATATCTAACTAAGCGCTATTGGATTGCTTGATTTATCGTTCCCGCTGTTTATTTCGGTGTCGTTCCTTCTCCATCTGTATTTTTACTATCAATTCATCAACCTTGCGGTTCTGAGCCATAAATGCTTCATCCTGTGTGAGAGGGATACCGCTTTCCAAGGCTTTATCCGCAAGCCTGTTAAGTTTTTCTTTCTCTTTTTCCAGTTCGTTATTGTAATTTTCATGTTTCAAACTAAAACCCCCTTTTGCTTTATTCACGTAGAAGAATCCTAATCTTAACGATATACCGTTAGTATAAGTCACCTCTATGTCTATTTCAACGGTATTCCGTTAAACATATAGAGTATAAATTGATATTCTTTGATTAACGGAATAACGTTTAGAGGTGATACAATGAATATTTCTCAAGCAGTAACCAAACGCATTGAAGGATTGTGCAGGGAACGGAATCTGACAATCAACGCTCTCAGTAACATTTCAGGCGTCACACAATCGACTGTAAATGATATAGTAAGCGGCACAACCTATAATGCGGGGATTGCCACTATTAAAAAGCTGTGCGACGGACTGGGAATCAGTGTTCGAGATTTTTTTGATTGCGACTTGTTCTCCAATCTGGAGCAGGAGATAAAATAGTCTGTAATTGGGACAGTCTTCCATTTCTCTTTTACATATGTGATAATGGAAATATACAGACTGCATGGAAAGGAGTGTCCATTATGCCAATTGCAGCAATTATTTCACTTTGCATTACGGCGGGATTGCTCATTCTCTCTTTTATATTTAAAGTAGCCGGAAAAATCCGGCTGACGATTCCCATTCTTTGCTTCCTACTGTTCAGCACCGTGCTGAACAAGTGGGCAGGAGAACATGAGACTTTAGCATTCATCATTCTTTTCTCGCTGCTTGGCTTGACCATGTTAAGCTGGATTGTGTCGCTTATAAAGGCGATACGACGCAAACGTGATGAGAAATACCTTGAAGATGATGCCGCATGGCAAATCCGACGGGCAAGAGAGATGGGCGTACCTCTTGACAAAATTCAGTTTAACGAGCATGGGAATTTGCTTGATCCAAGAACAGGGGAGCCTGTTGTTTATGGGGAGGGTGTTCAGTTCAAGGATATATGAGGATACGGACTGTAATACCCGATCTCCCTTATAATCCCATCATCTCCCGCACCACCCGGTCGGCCATTTTTACCGCACCCACCAGGACCAGCATATTGAAAATAAGTTCCCCTACATAAGACCATACCATTGTGACGGCGCTGGCGCTGGTATCCACCACCGGCGGGGAGGAAGCAAAGACGGAAAAGATAACGCAGGCAAGAACGATAATCGCCCCCTCCAGGCATACAGCAGCATAACCTTTTAGAAAGGCTTTGCCGATGCTTTGGCTCGGTTCTCCGGCAAAGGAGGCCAGAGGCACGGGGGCGATGGCCGTGTATAAATACAATTTGAAAAACCGCCCGTATACCGACATAATCATAATGAAGGACAATACTGTAATGAACAGTCCGCCGATGAGCGTTACCGCCCATAACGGGATACTCTCCCAAAAGCTGCAATTCTCAATGGCCTGCACGATGGTGTCTGGTAAAACAGATTCGGTTGTTGTGCCAAAGCCTGCGCTGCTCATGATGGTGGAGATAATCCCCTGCGCGATGTCGAACAGCGCCATCATCAGCTCCAGCCCGTAGGTTACAACGGCTTTTGCTAATGCAAAGCGAATAAACAGCTTCAATGCGTGTTCTGGCTTTTTGACTTCTGCAAAACTGCCGCAGGTCTTGACCACGCCGATAACGAAAAACAGTACCAGCAGGGCAAGGCCGATGGCCTGCAGCGCACCGTGGATATTTACAATGACGTTCCAGATACCGCCACCCTTAAATTCCGTGGGGGATTGGGTTACAAGCTGCCAAATCTCTGCAAGTTTTTCGTTCCATGTTTGAAGGGCGTTATTTAAATTGTCGATTACCCAATTACCGCTTGACATAGCAGAACCACCTCCTTGAAAAGATTTGGGGAACAGGCTTTTACCGTCCTGTTCCCCTTAAATTTGAGGCGCATCATCAGCCTGTAATGAGATTTAAAATCTCTTTGGCAAAGGTAATAATTACACCGCCTGCAAGGGTCAGGAAACCGTTTGCCCTCTGAGACGGGTCGTGGGATTTGAGGGACAGGCCGATCTGCACGATGCCGAAGCCTAAGAGGATCATCCCGATGGCGCGGATCAGTCCGAAAATAAAATCAGACAGGTTGTTAACGACAGTCAGCGGATCATTTGCGGCGTAGGCCGGTGCGGCAAAGAGAGTAACAATTAGTACCAATGCGCAGTAGATGGCAAAAGTCATCTTGGTTCTCTTGGACATTTTCATAAGATCATACCTCCATATATTGTTTTTCAGTATTGCATTAAGGTTTCGAGTTCATCCTCAGAGAGAAGCTCGTAATCGCTCTCTTCGTTCAATAGCACAGTTTTCCAGTCCAGGGCACTTTCTACACCTCCGTGTCGGAAGGGTTCACCGTTGCCATCAACGGTCAGTTTCAGATTGGGGTGTTTGAGAATATCGTATTTGTCGTCCATCACTGCCCGTTCTCCCCGGATGAACAGCAGGGCATAACGGTTGTCCAGCATCCTTACCTCGTCGGGGGTGAGAAGCTCCCGACCGGACTGCTGATAATTGGTGGAATAACTACCGTTTCTGCCCTTGCTCAGCCCATAAGTATTAGTGTCGATAGTTTCTTTGCCTAAAAGCTCCGACACATATTTGTGGGTGGATTGCTCGTTGCCGCCAAGGTACAGAAATTCGTCGCAGTTTCCGACGATAGACTCCCATGTGTCCTTAAACAGGGCTTTTAATTGCGCCAGGTTTTGCAGGATAATAGAAACCGATATTTCGCGGGACCGCATGGTGGAAAGCAGCTTGTCAAATTCATCCGGCAAGGCGACGTTAGAAAATTCGTCCATGACAAAATGGACATGGATGGGCAAGCGTCCTGCATGATGATAATCGGCAAGATACATAAGGCTTTGGAAAAGCTGTGTGTAGAGCATTCCAACGATAAAATTGAAACTGCTGTCATTATCGGGGATTACAGCAAAGAGCGCCGTTTTGCGTTCTCCGATGGAAGGTAACTCCAATTCATCTGTGGTGGTAATTCCGGCGATGGAAGCAAGATTAAATTTTTCCAGTCTCACACCCAGACTAATAAGGATGCTTTTGGCAGTCTTGCCTGCCGCCAGCTTGAAGATGTTGTACTGCTTGACCGCCAAATGCTCCGGCTCGCGCATTTCCAGCCGTTCAAACAGTTCATCCAGGGGGCTTTGATAGGTTTCGTCATCCTCCCGGACTTCGGCGGCGGCAATCATTTCCATGACCATCGGGAAATTTTGCTCCTCCGGTGGCGCTTCATAGAGCAGGTAGAGAATCAATGCTTCCAGTAGCGCGGTTTCGGAGCGCTCCCAAAAGGGGTCATTGGTGTTGGAGCCTTTAGGAGTAGTGTTTCTAATCAGGTTTGTTACCAGCTTTAACACATCCTTATCATCCTGCAGATAGGCAAAGGGGTTGTAGCAATGAGACAGGTGCATGTTGATTAAATCCAGCACCTTGATTTCATAGCCTTTGGTTTTGAGCAGGTTTCCTGTGTCCCGTAGGATTTCTCCTTTCGGGTCGAGGACGACAAAAGAGGTGTTGGCCTGCATGACGTTGGGTTTTGCGTAAAATCTCGTCTTGCCGGAACCGGAGCCTCCTACCACCAGCACATTCAGGTTCCGTTTGTGCTTCCTTCCGTCCAGGCCGATGCGGACATTCTGTGTCAGGATTTTGTTTCTCTGCGGGTCTTTGTCCCGGTATTTCTTGCAGACAGCCGCAGCGCCGCCCCAGCGAGCGCTGCCGTGTTCCTCTCTTCGCCGGTAATTGCGTTTGGTGGAAAGATAAATCCCGATGCCCAGACAATAGGCGGTGACAAATAGTAGGATGCACTTTAACGAATCGTCCACCCATTGGATATGAAACGGGTTGTTTATCGCCGCCGTGAGATTGGCAAGGATTTCGGGAAGTCCCCCCGACAGGGAAGGTGCGGTAAGCAAAGCCGCCCATACCACCGGAATTAAAAAAACCGCAAAGAGTATCAAGGTACTTCTTACGGTTTCAGCGCGCTTCATCATGGTTTCTTCGTTTTACTTTTTTGGTTGGGGCGTCGATAGTTTTGAGAAGAAGCTCATCCACGGCATCGGTGGGTCGTTCTTCTTTAATCAAGTCGTTGCGCATTTCGTTCAAAGCGTTTACGACAACGCCGTATTCGTAATCGTCCAGAGTAAGCACCCTTTCTTCTTCCTTCATTGGCAATCCCTCCTATCGTTCCGGCTCCTGCCGTTTTTGCTGTCTTTGCTGCGCCAGCATCCGATTCATCCTGCCGGAAATTTCACCGGCAGCTTCGCGGATGACGGAAAGCTCGGCGCGGATCTCCTGTGCGTCTAAGCCCTCCAGCATTTGTGGAGCACGGTCAAAACGATAGCCGTTTGTGTCCACGCCATACTGTTTGCAGAGCATATAGGACACGCAATAAGCGTGGAAGGCATGAGTAGAACGGTTGTAGCTTCCGTCTCCATTATCTATTTCCGCGTGAGCAAGCTCCTGGGAAAGGGCACGGAAAATATTGTTTGCGTCCATGCCCTTTCGGACTAGGATTTCCCTTGCTTCCGGATGGTACAAAGCGTTTGTGCCTTCCTGCAGGGTATCGCTGATAAGGATCGGCACGGGTGCATGGTCCATCAGCGCTTTGATACGGGTGCGGTCATCGGGATAGGTCGGTGTTTCCCGTTTGCGGCTGTTCCCGGTCTGTGCAATATCGAACATCTTTTTGGGGTTGTAGCTTATGCCGGTGGTGCCGTCATCGCGCTGGTACTCCTCGCCTGGCTCCAAGATGTAGAAGCCGCTTTCCTTTTTGCGGATATAGGCACCTTGCTCCTTCCAGGTGTCAAAGTCCGCAATGCGGGTGGCATCTGGCTTCTGTGCAAGGATCAACAGTGCGTTGGCTACGCTGTAGCGGTCAAAACGGCTTTGCACATCCAGGTACTTCTGGAAGGCAGCGCCATCTTGCGCCACGGTTAGTGCTGTATCGTCGATCATGGCGTAAACCGTTTCCCGCTGTTCCTGCTTTTGCTGTTTCCATGCCTCCTTGTCAAAAGGCTGGTCGTTTCGGGAAGCAGGCTGTTCGTTTTCCTGCCGGAAAAGATCATCGAAACTACTCATAAAACTTACCTCGCTTTCGATTTTGGTTTTTTGGATTTGTTTTGCTGTCTGCTGGGTTTGACATTCTGTTTTGTGGTTTTTGGCTGTTCTCTGGCAGGCTCCCGCTTGGGCTGTGCCGCTTGTTCCTTTTGAGCGGCCTTAATTTCCCATAATTCTTGGCGAACGGATCTCCTTGGCGGCTCAATAGCACCCTCGGCGGCTTTCCCGCTGCGCTCTGAGGTAGGCTCGGACGGATGGGATTTCTCCATCGTTGCCGTCGTGGGGTTTGGGTTGTCGGGCTGCTCCTTTACCGGCTCCAGCTGTTCGGGCTTTGCCATGAGTTCGTCCAGAAAATCATCTGCACTTTTTTTAGCGGGCGTTTCTTTTTCGGCAGGAGCTTTTTCATCGGCTGCTTTTTCTGCTTGCTTGGCGGCTCTGGATTTTTCAATTTCGCTCTTAATGCTTGCCGTATCCACGGTGGCCAGCTTGAAGCGTTCCACAATACGGTTGATTTTGGAGGCATCCTCGGTCCGTACCATGATGTCGCACATGCCGTCCGTATCATTCTTGTCACGGAGGGCGCAATAGAGGACGCCGTAGCGTTTGGCCTCCTGAGTGAATTTCTTTAGGTCTTCGTTCTTGACCGCAAAGACTTTCAGTTCCTTGCCGCTGCGCAAAAGTGCTTCCAGACGGGTTTTTCCCTTAGTCTTTTTTTGGTCTTTCAAAACGGCATAGAGATAAGTGGCAAGGTTTTTTGCTCCCTCTCCGGAGATTTTAGCCATCACCTCAATCCCTTTAAGACTCATATTGACGATTTGGTCCGCTGCGTCGGCTCCGCTGTTCATATGCTTTTTCCTCCTTTCTTTGCTGGATTTCTTCCTGTTGTACTTGAAGCAGTTTCTGCTTCATTTCTTCAGAACGGGACAGGATGCCCGCACATAGCTTCACCTCCTTCCGGAGCAGGGACAGCTTTTTCGAAAGTCCGGCGATCTGTTCCTTATATGCCGTCATCTGTTCATCATCTTTGCATCGGCGGATTCGGCTGTAAAGAGATTTCCGGGTGTCGTACAAGCCCGCCATTTCCTGCTCCAGGCTGTTTCGAAATGTGAGAAGCTGCTCTTTGTTTTCAATGCGGTGTGTACAGAGCAGCTTGGTTTGAGCGGTGATTTCTTCCATGTGCCGGATATCCTCGCGCAATAAAAAATGCGTCCGTTTATTGGACGCGCGGTGCTTGGGCAAGATGCCCATTTTGTAAAGGTAGTGAAAATAGAGCGCTTGCAAGCCAGTAAGCTTTTTTACTTTTTTCAGGCTTGCACCGCCTCGGATAGTATAACGTTTTTTCTGGGGTTCGGGCAGGACTTGTGGCCGCTTCGGAGTGCGGTTTTGCAGGATGCGCTGCTTAATGGCTTCTTCGGTGTAATCGTCTCCCAAGGTTTTCAAGCGGACAAAACGCTCCTTTCCAGGAGGACGCACTGCCATGTATTTTACGCCGGTTTTTACCTCATAGCCCTGCTTGCGTAAAGCAGCGATAAACTGTGTGAAGGTCATCGACGCAGCAATCACTTTGTCTACATCCTCACGAATAAGGCCCCGCCAGGTGGGTTTGTCTTCCTGCTCGGCTTTCCATTCGGCGTAATGCCTGGATTTGCCTTTTTGCGGGTTTTCGATAACGTATAAGGAGTATTCCCGGCACAGACGGTCAGAGGTCTGCCGCATGAGGGAATAGGTGGCATTGTTGTCGTAATACCGCTTGCCGTCCGTAAAGGATACGGAATTGAGGACAAAATGATTATGAAGATGATGCTTGTCAAGATGAGTGGAAACAATCACCTCAAAACGTTCGCCCCACAGTTCCTGCGCCAGTTTCACACCGATGGCGTGGGCAGTTTCCGGCGTAGCTTCTCCCGGAACAAAAGACTGGTAGCCGTGGAAGGCGAGAATGCCGTCTGTTTTTTGGAATTGGAGCTTTGTCCGCGACATTTGTTCACAGGCGGTGGTCGGGTCACAATTGATGCCGGTCACATAGAATTGCTTTTCGATCTTGGTATCCTGCTGTGTGTATGCTAAGACATTTTGCAAGCCTCGAAAGTCAGGACTGGAAAAGTCAAGGTTCTCTGTCTTTTGAGGGTTGGTAGCGTAGTCAATTACCCGGTCAAGGCGGTCGGTTACATCCCATATCGCTGTGGTTGCCATTGTCATCGCTCCGATTCTTTTGCCTTTGCCTCCGGCATAAGGGGATAATCGCTCGTGTGGTCTTGGGTGTCGCAAATTCTTGCAATCACATCATTCAACTCCGCCTGCAAATTGAACTTATAGTGGTCAGCAACAAGCTCCAATGGGTTTTGAAATTTCAGCAGATAATCAATATCCCTTTCATAATACCCATGAATGTTTGTCATGTAATGCACCACCTGTTTCATGGCGGCGATTTCGGCAGCTTTATCAAATATGCTCTGTTTATCAAGCTTCAAAACAGATGATTTATAGTCCGAGAAATTTTTTTCGATACGGCGCATCAGCTTTTTTTGCTTCTCAATAATTCTATCCATCATTGTTTCTCCTTTCCGGCAACGTTACCGCCGCCTGAATATCCAGCACAGCCTTGCGGAGCCGGTTGGCTTCATACTGGAACACCGTCCGGTCAATGTGCCCTGTGGCGTTTGCTTTTGCAGCGATCTGGTTCATGTTGCTCCCGATAGCGTGAAGTTCCTTTATCATAACGTAGTAATCGGGAGGGGGAAGCTCTTTAGGCACATACCCGTTGATCAGGGTACGCAGATAGCTTTCCTGTGATAGACCTGCTTTTTTGGCGCTGGTGTGGAGCCGTGTATTTTCTTCTTTATTCAGCCAGACCTGAACACGGATACCTCGTTTTCTCATCGTTCCAGCTCCTTTCTTTTAATTCTTATCACCATTCCTTCTGTATTGAGTGTTGATCTGGAAAAGACACATAAAGACCACACAGATAACGCCGCCTATCAGTGCGCCCAACATAAATATTTCTATGGTTATCACCACACTTTCGATTGTATTTTTGTGGGGGTTTTAGGGGGTATCCCCTTAACAAGCGAATTTGGGAGACCAAATTCAGTGCTTGCTGCAACACAAGACAGCGGCCTTGTGTTGTCATAAAAGTTACGGTTGATTTCAGATATTACTGGCCGAAAAAGAAAGAGCAGGAGGTCATTGCTCCTGTCCGTGGTCTTTTGATTTTTGCTTTGAACATCCATTTCTTAGGTCTGCAAAGCGTTTCTTTGATTTCCACCTGATAGGTTTTCATAAAAGCAAAGCCTCCTTTCTTGATTTTGGGCAAAAGAAAAAGACACTGATTTTTTCAGTGTCTAAAAGCGACGCTCAAAAGAGCCTTCATAAAGGTACAAAAACACTCCGATTGGTTACAATATGGAGTTTACTTGTATTAATATATTCGATCACCGTTTATTCTCGTGTTTTCCATATTGCCATCGGATGATTACGGATGCGTTCTAAAACCTGTGCGTCCTCAAAAAGCAGCTCTGGATGATATTCACCGTTTTTAAATGCCCTTAAAAACTCTGCTTCGTTATCACCGAGTTCAGAAAACATTGACAGGTAGCCAATAACCCGTTGTTTCGCCGCTGTTAGGTCAAACCGCTCCTTTTTTCGGATTACAGGGTATAAATCTGTCCGGATCTTATACTCTGTCAACTCATCAATCTTTCCTAAATTAAAGGTTCCAGTAACAGCCTCGCCGCCGACAGCATAGTAGAATATGGCGCATTTTTTAAGCAGAGGGAGTTCTGTTTCATCAAACAATCCGAAATAGATCATGTTGTTAATATCATACAAATCACGGGCTGCCGCTCTTGTAAGCAGAGCAACAATCTTGCTTGCAAAGATCTCAATGGAAGCCAATGATTTCACCTTAAAAGAATCCAGTATGCCAAGAGTTTCAATTGACCTTTGCTCCAGGGGCAGAATATGGGAACGCAGGGAGTAATTGATTTCCACTTTGATATTATCTTTCGTGCCAGCAATATTTGCATAGGAAAACACATAAGAATCCAGGCTGTGGTAGGATTTTGATTTAGGGCTTAATTCATATCCGCTCATCACCATGTATTTGAGGACGCTATCCGAGATTTTTTGGCGTTCCTCAAACATTTCTTCCCGAGAATTATTATGTGTGTAATCAAGGTCGATGTCTACAGATAACCTCGGCAGGTTGAAAATAGTCATATTGATTGCCGTTCCGCCTTTTAGCGCAAGGCTCTCACGTAGCAGCGGGTCGCTGTTTATATATTTCAGTATTTCCGACAACCGGAATACTTTCTCTAATGTATCGCGGATAAACCCTAATTCCCGCGCCTGTTTTCCAAGCTTACGCTTATCATAATCAAACAAATTCATTGCCTCCTTCCGATATAAGGGCTAAAAGCTGCTCCGGCACAAACAGCCTCCACTTTTTGTTATATATGGATTTTTCTTTTTCCAATCCGTGGTACAGGTATCGAACACTTTTTGAGATCTCGGCTTCACAGGCTTTAAAAAACGTATCCGTTATTTTCAGGGAATCCTTGAAATGCTCCAGGATATATCCTGCTTTCTGAAACAGGATTTGTTTGCCGTAGCTTTTCAGATAGCAAAGCAGCTTTGTTTCATCTGCATATGGCATCATTTCAAGGCTTCGGAGCAGTTCTTCCAATCCACCGATTTTCTCAAAATCGTTGATGCTGTCTATGACGGTGCGTTCCAAATCGGTTACACGGGTGCCGTCCGGTTTTTTTACAATACCATCGTTGATACGGGACATTTGGTAACGATAGGTCAAACCGTTAAATTCAAATGTGTTAAACTTTGTATCAGAGGATACATACACATCATAAAACACCTGATTAGTGCATCCGTAATATTCTAAAGCAGTATGGTGAGATATATATGCGCTTTCCGTCAAATTGCTGGCTATCACATACCGATTGACAACTGGCTCGCCGTCCGCAAGATTTATAGCAACATACAGGTTTCTTTTCACGCTTTGAATATAGCCTTTTTTCAGGTAGTTCTGTATCAGATCGCTGGCACTGTTTCTGTTGCCGACCATCTCAGTAACATCATTCCATGTAAAACAACCTTTTTCCAATAGTTGTTCATAGTATTTCATATTTTTACCACCTCCGTTGTTTTAATTTTAGTATGATGTCGCTGAAAAATCAACCATACAGAGGGTAAAATAAAATATTTTTTTATTTTAATCTTGCTATCGCTTTTATTTCAGTGATAGCAAGGCACAAATAAAATGATTTTCTATTCGCGTTCCCGTCTCTGTCGCATCTTTGAGGTAATTTTCAAATAGTCGTTCACATCCTTTCCACGCTTTGGCGGCTCATCGGAAACGGTAAGTGAGGAGGAAAGAAGGGTCTTGATAGTCTTTGCTGCCAGCCGTCCAGCCGTGTCGTTGTCCAGATGTAAAGCGATTTCCTTTATTTGTGGGAAGTCTTTTAAGTATTGCATGAGTGCGGCAGGTGGGGTGCTTTCCTCAATAATCTTTTTCGGCATATAGATTCCCGCAAGGGACAGGCAATTTTCCTGCCGCCAGTCCTTACCGGAAAGCAGTTCCAACGTACCATGGGATAATAAATCAATAGCGCTTTCAAATAAGTGCAGTTTGCGGCATTCGTTCCTGGCTGGGATAGAGAAGGAGAAGTGCTTGTCACTTCCGTTCACTTCCCCCATAAACCGTTTGCCAAAAGTTCCACGGAGAGTAGCATATTTGGGAACGCCATGCCGGTCAAAACCGATAAAGACGGCGTTGTGATAATCACGGCTTTCATATAGCTGTTTGGTCCGGATACAGTAGTCTATAATCTCCCGGTGAATGCCGCGCCCCATGAGGTAGGTAATCACGTGGTCATTGTTTTCATTTTTCTCAGGCAGGAGCAGTTTTTTAGGCTCAACAGGTTTCTGCACCTTTGGCGAAACAGGCGGCATGACCGCTGACTGTCCGTCTATCTGAAGTACCGCTTCCGGGAGCGTCATGCCCCGTACCTTGATGAGATAGTCCAGGGCAGAACGCCCGCCGATGTTGCGCGACCACCAGCACCATTTCCCGTTGCTGATTTTCAGGCTGTCATGGGTACGTGTGGTATAGACGTTGCCGGAAAAGCGCACCAGCTCCTGCGGCTCATAATATTGCAGGTAAGTCAGCAGATCCATTCGCTTTGAGCGCTCAATCTGCTCCGGTGTTACATAAGGCATGTTTTTTCACCTCATCTTTCGTAGCCCACGGCTTTTTTTTCCGGTACATCTATGTCCTCATCCGGCTCGCCGTCGATCATCTCGTTTTCATGTTTATCCATGTTGAGCAAAATGTTCAGCTCTGCAAGCCGCGCAGATTTGGTTTGAAGCTCTTGCTCCTTCTCAAAGGGAATGTCGATTTGCTCTTTAGCCGTTTCCATCTGCTGGTGGAGCGTTTTTAACTGTTCTTGGCAATATTCCAGCTTCTTTGGTATTTCGGCAAGAGTGTTATTGAGTCTTGTGATATTGCCGTGGATGTCTGTACCCAAAGTGAACGTATGACTGAGAGCGCCCCGTAGGGTGATTTGATACTGCTTATTAAATCCATCAAAGGAAAACAGCATCGGAAATCCCATGTAGCTGCCCAGCTCCTGCGGCTCCGGCGTGGTCATCAGCTTGCAGGCTTCAAGGATGGCCGCGCCCGCCTGTGCCTTTTCGGGGTACGAAACTCCCTTGACCGTCATGCCCGCAAATTTGCTTTCCTCTGTGATGCCATCGATAGTTTTCAATGTGCTATGCTGCTCATACAGGGAAAGGTCTTTTTCATAACCCTCAATCCGTTCCTCGGTGGATTTGATCTGCTGTGGGTAGTGTTTGAGCAACCGGTCTTCCAAAGCGTAACGCTGGCTTAAATGATTCGCCTTCAAAAGCTTCAACTTAGACACCTGAATATCCAGATCCATCTTTTCTTTTATATAGGGATTGCCAGTAGCCAGCGCCTTCACCTCAGCATAGGAAAGCGCTGTTTCGTCAATGTCCTCGGCGCTTCTTACAGGGGATTTGCTGGTCATAATCTGACTGATAAACCGCTGCTTGTTCTCGAGTATCTGGTAAAGGTAAGCATCGAAGGTGTTTTCCGTCACATACCGGAAGATATGCACCTCGTCATTTTTGTTACCCTGCCGCACAATACGTCCGGAGCGCTGCTCCAAATCTCTTGGCCGCCACGGGCAATCCAGGTCATGAAGCGCAATCAATCGGTCCTGAACATTGGTTCCGGCCCCCATCTTAAAGGTGGAGCCTAACAGGGCACGTACCTGTCCCTTACGGACTTTGGCAAACAGCTCCTTTTTCTTGGTCTCCGTGTTGGCATCGTGAATAAAGGCAACCTCGTCGGCGGGGACTCCACGTGCGATGAGTTTTTGGCGCACATCCTCGTACACATTGAAATTTCCGTCACCTTTAGGTGTGGACAGGTCACAGAACACAAGTTGTGTCAATTTCTTATCGTTGTTTTCCTGCCAGAAGCGGAAGATATTGTCCACGCAGGCGTTTACCTTGCTTTCTTCGTGGTCGGGCAGCATGGGATTGGCCAGTCGCTGGTCAAGGGCCAGCTTGCGGCCATCGTTGGTGATTTTAAGCATATTGTCCTCATAGGGTTCTACCAGCTTGGCGCGTACCCGTTCGGCGCGCTCGGCAAGCTCGGACACCATGTCTTGCTGGAATACGCTGGGTTTCACAGCCACATTGTGGTAGTTAGCTTTCGGTACAGGAAGATTTAGCATATCCGCAGTTTTGATATCCGCGATTTCCTTGAACATATTCATGAGTTCCGGGAGGTTATAGAACCGTGCAAACCTTGTTTTGGCCCGGTAGCCAGTTCCCTCCGGCGCAAGCTCAATGGCCGTAACGGTTTCCCCGAATGTACTTGCCCAGCAATCAAAATGTTGGAGTCCGTTTTTACGCAGAGCTTCGTACTGCAGATACCGCTGCATGGTATACATCTCGGTGATACTGTTGGAAATAGGTGTTCCCGTGGCAAAGATGATACCGCGCCCCTCGGTCAATTCATCCAGGTAGCGGCATTTGGCAAACAGATCGGAGGACTTCTGCGCCTCGGTCTGGGACAGACCTGCCACGTTCCTCATTTTGGTGTAGAGGAACAAATTTTTATAAAAATCTGCCTCATCAACAAAGAGTCGGTCAACGCCCAATTCTTCAAACGTTACCACATCGTCTTTTCGGCTGGTATCGTTGAGCTTATCCAGCTTTAATTTCAGAGTCTTTTTGGTTTTTTCAAGCTGTTTGATGGCGTAACGCTCGCCTTTTTCCTCTTTCAGTTCCTGAATCCCGCTGGTAATCTCCGCAATCTGCTCCTGCAACTGCTGTTTTTGGCGCTCCGCAGAGATGGGGATTTTCTCAAATTGGCTGTGGCCTATAATCACCGCGTCATAGTCGCCAGTGGCGATTCTCGCACAAAACTTCTTGCGGTTTTTAGTTTCAAAGTCCTTTTTCGTCGCCACAAGGATGTTAGCAGACGGGTAGAGCTGCAAAAACTCTCCGGCCCATTGTTCGGTCAGGTGGTTCGGCACCACAAACATGCTCTTGTTGCAAAGCCCCAGATGCTTGCTTTCCATTGCTGCAGCCGTCATTTCGTAGGTCTTGCCCGCACCCACGCAGTGAGCCAGTAAGGTGTTGCCGCCATATAGGATGTGCGCCACCGCATCTACCTGATGTTTGCGCAGGGTGATTTCCGGATTCATTCCTGTAAACCGGATATGACTGCCGTCGTATTCGCGGGGACGGATGGAGTTGAAGCGGTCGTTGTAGAGCCTTGTCAGACGTTCCCGGCGTTTAGGGTCTTTCCATATCCAGCTTTGGAATGCCTCCTTGATGGCCTCCTGTTTTTGCTGGGCGATGGCGGTTTCCTTTTTGTTAAGCACACGCTTCTCAACACCGTCCTCATAGACGGTATCAAAGATCCGCACATCCCGCAGATTGAGGGTTTCTTCGACTATCTTGTAGGCATTAATACGGCTGGTGCCATAGGTCATAACGGCCTTAATGTTTCCGCTGCGGTCGTCGTTTTTGCCCTTGACGTTCCAATTGGCGGTATAGGTGGAATAAAAAACATCGATGTAGCGCCTGTACATATACGGAGTTTCCAGAAGTTCAAAGATGAAGTCCTTAACCACATCCGGTGGAAGCCAGGTCGCACCGAGGCGTACATCAATTTCAGAGGCGTTCAGGTCCTTTGGCTGCACTGCTTCCAGTGCCGTAACATTCACACCGTAGGTGTCAGGGTGCATTTCGGCAAATTGCCGGGCGGTTTTCAGCTTTTCCCGGACGTTGCCGGAGAGATAAGCATCCGCCGTTTCAAACATCGGCTTTCCTGTATTGTCTAGCTTTTCAGGATTAAGGAACACGACGCCTTCCAAGTCTTTTACAAGCTGTTCCTCAGAAAGCCCTGTCAGGCTCTGCATGAAGCCCATGTCCACACAGGCTTTTTCTGCGATGGAGATCGCCAGTGCTTCAGTGGCGGTATCCACATGGGTAACGTTCGTGCGTTGCCGGATAGTACGTTTGGTGAACATATCGGCCTTTCGCTCCAGCTCGCCGTTCTCGTCGAGAATCTCCAGAGAACAGAGCAGGCAGTAGGAGCTGTCGTCGGAAAAAGCCATGTTGTTGCCGCGGCTGTTCAAAAGTCCGTATTTTGCGACAAAAGTGTCATATAGACGGTTCAGCTTGCACTGCTGTTCCTGGATTATTTCGTCGCTGTAATCCTCGGTCTGGTATTCAATGAGTTCGCGGACTGAGTCCCGGATAGCAATCATGCCCTTGATCCGGCCCTCCGCTGTGACAGAGGTTTCCACGCGGTTCATCCGGCTGTTTTCGCGGTAGTAGATTGCGCCATCCATAACGGTATAACTGAAATTACGGATATTCGGATCTGCCGGGATAGAGGTGCCCACATCCTCGGTTACATCCTCCAGTTCATACTCGGTAATTTCCGCATGGATGTCTTCCAGCGCCTCGCGCAAGAGCTCTGCGAGGTCAGCACCTTCATAGGGCATACAGGTGGTTTCACTTTTGTTGCCGTACATCCGGTCGTCGTAGGCCAATATGCCCAGCACCATTTCGGGATTGTCGGCAAAATAGCGATTTACGGGGATGCCGTCCTTGGTGGTGGAGAGATGCACCCAATCTGGTTCAATGTCGATTACCCTGTCACGCTTTTGCAGGAACAGAATGTCGGTGGTGACTTCCGTTCCGGCGTTGGCAAAGAACGTATCGTTGGGAAGCCGGACGGCCCCTAGAAGCTCGGCCCGCTGTGCGATGTACTTGCGGACTTCGGGGTTTTGTTTATCCATCGTGCCCTTGGAGGTGATAAAGGCAACAATGCCTCCGGGGCGCACCTTATCCAGCGTTTTGGCGAAAAAGTAGTCGTGGATGTAAAACTTGTACTTGTCGTACTTTTTATCCGCCACACCGTAGCTGCCGAAGGGCACATTGCCGATAGCCAGGTCGAAAAAGCTATCGGGCAGGTTGGTTTCCTCAAAGCCCTGCACTGCGATGCTGGCGTTTTGATATAGCTGTTTGGCAATCCGGCCTGTGATGCCGTCCAGTTCCACACCATACAGCTTGGAGTTTTTCATGCTCTCCGGCACAAGGCCGAAAAAGTTGCCGATGCCGCAGGCGGGTTCCAGAATATTGCCGGTCTGGAAGCCCATGTTGGCAAGGCAGGCATACATGGCCTTGATGACGGTGGGGGAAGTATAATGGGCATTTAAGGTGGAGGCCCTCGCGGATGTATATTCCTCATCAGTGAGCAGCTCCTTAAGCATGGAGTATTCCTTCGCCCACTGGCTATTCTGTTCATCAAATACCTGCGGCAGGCCGCCCCATCCCACATACCGGGAAAGGATTTCCTGTTCCTCTGGAGTGGCAAAGCGGTTTTGTTCTTCCAGTTGGTTCAAGAGCCGTATGGCGGCGACATTCCAGCCGTATTTGGTCTTTGCGCCTCCATGCCCTAATTCATCGTCGGTGATACGGAAATTGACGCGGGGCTGCTTAGGGGCTGCTGGCTGGAGGTCAATGATGACTTTAGATACTTCGCCATCCTGTGTTTTTCGCCATACGGGTTCTTTGGCCTGTTCCAAAACGCCGCGCACAAACTCGATGCTTTCGCTGCGGAAAATGGGAAAGCCCGTGTTGCGCTGGAAGGTGATGTCCCGCAGACTGACCGTACCGGCTTCCTCGTCGATGCTATCGATGGCATAGCGCCGGTCCTCAATGGAAAGCTCCACGCCCACGGCAATTTTTTCTTCGGCTGGTTTCTTTTCCGCTTCCCCGGCTTGACCGTCCGGAAACTCCAAGTCAAATTCCATATAGGTTTTTTCGCTCTCGCTGCCGCTGTCGCTGGTGACGGTATTGCCCTCGTGGGTGATGGTCACATCGCCGGTTGCCCTCACCCATTCCGGTGCATCGGGGTCGTCGGCATGAAAAGTAACGATGTCCCTTTTTTCCGTCAGGTAATCCTGGTAGGTTCGTTGGAACACATCCTCGGCAAGCCATTCCTTAAACTGCGGCAGGGTGGTATAGGCTTCATAAAAAGCCGGATGCTCCTCCCGCATGGAAAGGACAATGCGGTCGATGGCGCTGCCCAGTTCCCATTCGGCACTGTCGGGGTCGGTATCCCTGTCCCGAAGGTAAGGGTAGATCTCGTCGGTTCGTATCCTGTTGACGATTTGAGGCAGGTACGCCTGGTATAGCGCACGGGGGGATGGTGTTCCCTTTTTTTCTTCGGCTTGTTGCTCTGGTACTTTCCCGGCTGCAATAAGATGGTCATTCAAGGGATTCTCCCGCAGCATCCGGTCAAAGTCATCCCGCGCCAGTTCCTTGCTGAACAGCGGAAAACTGATGTCGCGGAGCAGCACCTTGCCACTGTCAAAGGATAAAATCTCGTATTCGTCCGTGTCGAGATACACCGTGTCGCCAAGTGAGAAGGCATATTTCGCATTCTTTCGTGACGGCGGCTTTGGTTCGGAGGGAGCCGGTTCCCGGTTCAGGATTTCGCGGGCATAGGTTTGCTCGGCAAGCTGTTGGCGGCGTTCCTCCATCTGCTGTTCATAAACGGGCAGATATTCCTTTTCCTTGCTGTTTAAGTAGCGATCGGTGGTAATCAATTCGCCAATGCGTTTTTGCAACTTTGCCCAGGGCAATACAATTTTTGCGTCCGGCCCCATGATTTTTCCGCTGGTGAGGGTGATGCCCTTGCCGTCGTGCCATTCATGAATATCGGTGCCTGTCAGGGCAGGTGCTCGCCCGCCGATACCGTATTCCTTTTTCAAGAAGTCAATATTTTCTTTCGCAGAGGCGTTTTGCTGAAAGTGCAGATAAATCCGGAACTTTCCGTCCTGCACACCGCTTCCCTGCCGCAAAACCGTATCAATGGCTTCCTGAGGAATAGAAAAAGCGGAGGATTTTTCTTCCTCCGTCTGTTCGATCAAGGTAATTTGCTGCTGCACTGACGGCAATGCCGGCGGTTCATCAAGGAATTCACCCAGCAGAATCATACTGCCGAAGTGACCGGCAATGACGCCCCAATCATAGTAACTCTGTGATGTTCTTGCGGCGTAGCTGCCCTCCCAAAGATGGAGAACATTTTGGTAGGTCTTGTACCCGACGCGATGATCTCCGTTGACTATCAGTTCTGTATAGTCATTATTAAAAATGTTTTTGATGTATTCGGTACGCTCGTTGCTATCCTCGTGAACGGCATAAAAGTCTACGATTTCTTGCTTGGTTGCCTTCAAGTGCGGGGTAGAGCGCAGGAGTTCATTGATAAGCGGCGTAGAATGAAAAAACGGAAGACTTTTGTCCTCCGTTTCTCTGTCGTACCATGTTAATTGTAAATCATCTCCGCCAGCACCGACTCCTCCGCTGAGTGCCGTAGGTTGTTCATGTGTCCTGTCCAGACCATCGGGTCGGTCGCCTTGTCCGGGGCGGGACTGCTCTGTAAGAGCTTCGCTGTGATCTGTTCGATGCGCTCCTTCGCTGTCCGGTCGATTTCCGATAGGTGGCTGTTCAGTTTGCCCGATAGCATCAGGCTTGCGTACATCCCTTTCCGGTAGTTTTTCAGATATGTTTTGCGCAACATCCCATATTTGCCGATGTGCGTTTCTTCCTTCGGCAGCATCAGGTCGGGTATCAGATAATCGCCCTTCTGCGTGTAGGTCAGTTCCATATTTACCATCCCTTTCAGAATTACTGTTTTGCTTTACGTTTTCATTGTGATGTACATCCTGATTTTTTGCAAAGGTACGGTTTTGTTTTTTCTCCGCTTTTTGCAGTTCCTTGACCGTTGCCCCGATTTCCTTTAAAACCATTTCGGAAATATCACTTGTGGCCGCACCCAAGCGCGAAATGGTATCCAGCGTATTGAAATTCACAATGCCTTGAAAATCCTCAAAGCTCAGGTATTTATCGGCAGGATAGCCGCAGCGGACTAATGCTATGTAAGCCACGGAAATCTTGAGAATTTCCTTGAAGATTACTTCCACATTCAGGTCGTCCAGCTCTTCCAAAAAGCTATTTTCCCTAAAGTACATCAGATCAGAGAGATAGTCGGGGAAATTATCATCCACGGCATTGCGGGCGGCAGAGATTAAGGCGGTCACAATATCTTTTTTTTCTTCAAGCTCACCAAAGGTGCTTTCCAACGTTTCCTTCACGGACTCCGCATATCTATCCTGCATCGCCCAAAGCGCAACGGGGCGGTTATAGCGGCTGTTGGTGTCCGACACATCGAACACATGTCGCAAAGTTAAACGGCTTCCGCTGTCGTCGATGAGGGCGATGCCCTTCGCGCCTCGGTTTACCCATCTGCCAAACTTCTGATTCCATAGCTCAATGGGAGCACAGGCAGTCGCATCGGGACGCTGCGCATAAATCAAAAGCTGATCCTGAAACGGATATTTGTAATTCCATGCTGCCGTTTTCAGAAAGGAAGTCCAGTTGACAGGATTTCTTGTGGCGCTTTGAGCCGTCCTTTCCGAAAGCTCTGTAATCAGTTGCAGCTTCGTTGCCAACGTTTATCCCTCCTTATCGTTCCGGCTCGTACCTTTTCTTTTGGGGCTGCTGTACTGGTTTTTCGGGTGTATCCTTTTCCTGCTGGAGACTTTTTAAATAATGGACTTCATCCAACGCCCGGTTACATAAATCCTCAAGTGCGGTCAGGCGGTCATTCATGTAATGCCCCCAGAAATATTCCTTTTCACCCTTTCTGCATTTCCACGTCACAAAGTTTGCGGGTGCTTCATCACGCAGACCGATTACAAATTCCGCATTTCCCACGGTCAGTCGGTCGGTGATGACATAACCTGCATTGATTTCCTTTTCCATGTTCAAACCTCCTAACGTTCCTGCTCATATTTTTTCTGCTTTACCTGCCTTTCGGTCTGTATCTGCTTGAGCCGTTCCTTTGCCCAATCGGGCATATGTTCTGGCTTGATGGTGCCCAAAATATCCTCCCGGTTCCAGCGCGATTCCTTTCCGGAGTATAGGTTGACGGTGTAGACAGTGCGGCCCCGGGAATTGGCATGAGAGCCAAAGCCGCCTGTGGCCAGCACGAGCTGTTTGTCGGCAGTACGGTATTCAGGACGCAGGCGCTCCGGACGGATGACCGCCACCTTGTTTTCAATACTCTCTCCGTAATCATTCGGGATACAATGCTCCAGCACGAAAGGCTGCAGGGGAACGGTGATTTTGTCCCGTTCCGCTTTGATCGCTTCAAGCTGTGCCTGTACGCGGTCGGTAAATTCTGTCATCATTTCCACGTAGTCCGCACTTGCTGAGGCATTAAAATAGTGATCGATGCCCAACGGGTTATCCCAGGTGCAATTGCATACCATGTACGGATAATCGGTTTTGGTATCATCCAGTGTAAAAAGGATTTCTTTATCTCCAACATGAATGGCGTGTTTTACCTCGTAGGTATCCACCATGCGTTTTTCTTCATCCATCGATATTTCCACTCCAATCTATGAGGAAGACGAAAAGGGACGGTGCCGTCCCTTTTGCCATCCTGCCGTTATTTCTTTTTCCGCTTAATGTGCAAATACACCGCACCACCGACAATTACAAGACAGAGCACGATGGCCAGTATCGCTTTCAGTTCCACAAAATCACCTCCTTCAACTTAATCAGCAAATGAGTTCATATATAAAAAGAGCCCCGGCATACGTGAAGAAACCAATGCTCAAAAATACGGCCAACGGGACGCTTTTTTGTTTTGTCGCCTTTGCATAAATACAGGCGGGAAGCAAAGCAATAAAGAGAATGACCGCAAGAGAGAACAGACCAAAGCAAAAGCCCATTGCCGCCGTGAGCTTAATGTCGCCGCCTCCAACACCTCCAAACTTGGCGGCAAGGAAAAACAGGCACAATCCCGGCAGCAGAAATCCGACAATCCGCTCAAGTAAGGCTGGATATGGCAGCAGAAAAGCGGATGCAGCTCCAATCAAGAAAATAGCTATCCATGTCCAATCCGGAATAATCCGCTTTCTATAATCCATTACTGCTGCCCAAAGTATGGGAATGGCGCATAACAGCGTGGCCATTATCAATTCCCCGTGGTGACATCATCATCGTACATGCTGTCCACCACATAAATTTTTAGCTCTCCTCCGGTAACCCACTTGGATAAGGTCCCTCCCGGGGTGTGCACGTCGGTAACCAAAAGCTGCACGATATAATCCATGTTGTCGGGGAACCAGGTTGGAACATATTGCTTTTTGTACCGGAACGGTGAGCTGGGATTCTCCCGGAAAGTAAAATGATTCGTACTGTTGGACATCAACGGTACGGATGTTTCATAGCGGTACTGCGGCAGATAGACTTCCGCCGTCTGGGCGGCGGTAATCAGCTCCGGCCTGTCGTAATTGGTGTTTATGGTAGCAGTAATGCTGATGGTAAAGCCGTAGCCAGATTTGAGATAGCCCTTTGCCTTAGTGTCGTAGTCCAGTGCGGCAGTGACTTTCAGTTCGGCATAAAACTGCCGCCATACAAATTGGCCGTTTTCATAGCGTTGCTCCCACCACGTCACTTTTGGCTGGTCGCTTCTTTGCGGCGGTGCGGGGACGGTCCTGCTTTCTTCCGGCTCATCATAGGCTACATTTTTGATGACGGCATTTTGGGTATAGGTGTTGTTGGCGGCAGTGGTTTCATTGTCTAATACTTTATCGGGGTTGATGGTGGCGATCAGAGTGATGTTTTTATCAGCTTGGACATTGGGGGTATTCCATTTGAGCGATACGACGTTCCAGGTGTCTTGCTCCATGACCACGGCATCAACACGCTTTTTGATCGAAAGCTCCGGGATTTCAAACAGGACGGAAACCTTTTGCCCCGGCGTAAAGTCCAGGCTTCCTTTGTTGGATACCTTGATGGTACTGATGACCGTCTGGTTTTCCTTGTATTGGTCGGGCGTTATCCGCTGTACATCCAGGTCATAGGGACGTTCTACCACCATGATTTCCGCTGCCGCTTGGTTGTTGCTGGTGTTGCTATCCCTGTAATCTGTAGGCGGTGATACCTGTGCCGCCAAATGAATGGTTGTGCCTTTTTCTCCCGCCGTGCTTTTGACGACGTAAGCTTTGGTTTCATAGGCTTTGAAATTTGCAGTGGATGGCACTGTCAAAACCGCCTTGCTGTCAATGGAAGCGTTTAAACTCACTCCCGACAGCGCTTTGTCCGTGGAATTGGCAAAATACACGGTAAAGCTGTATTCCTCCTGCTCGTAAACCATGGGCGGGCAGGATAGGTTAGCCCATATGTCGCACAGCTTTTCCGAAGGTACATCCGGATTGTCTGGGTTATCGGGATTGTCCGGGTTATCAGGTGGGTTGTCGGGATTATTAGAATTGTCCGGATTGTCCGGTGGGTTGTTAGGATTATCAGGCGGATTGTCGGGATTGCCGGAAGGCTTTTTCACTACCGTGATTTTTGAAACGGCGGTGTTGTTGGCTGGATTATCGTCACGGAAGCCGTTCGGCGTTGTAATATTGGCCCACAGGTTATATATCTCGCCCGCGTTTCCCGCCGTGCCTGTAATGGTGAAGGATTTTGTCTCCCTGGGATTGAAACTGTAAGCTTTCGGAATTTGTGCCAAAGCGGTATCGTTGTTTGTCCCCCGCAACAGCACATTTTTCAGTTCCGTACCGGATTGGTTGGTAAAGCTCACGGTATAGCTGTAGTTCTCATATTCATATACGGTGGACGGCGCAAGAATGCTTGCCGACAAGTCGCAAAGCTTCGGTGAGTCAGGCGGCTGATCCGGGGGATTATTCGGGATATCCGGCTGGTCGGGATTATTGCCAGGGTCAGGCGTTTTTTCAGGTTCCGGTGCAGGTTCCTCAATGATTTTGATGATTGCCGTGGCTGTGTTGTTGGCGAGATTGCCGTCGATAAAGCCCTCCGGTACACCGATGTTCGCCAACAGGTTTATCACATCAGCAGAAGTGTCGGCCTTGCGTTTGATGGTGTAGGTTTTGCTCTCATTGGGTGAGAAGTCCTGCACGGCAGGAATCTCTTTGATCAGGTCATCGTCCACCGTGCCTTTGAGTGGTACATCATAAGCCAGACTATTTCCGCTGTTCATAAAAACTACGGTGAAGGAATAGCTGTCCCCCCGGTAAACCGTGGCAGGGGCGCGGATGGCAACCGACAGGTCGTTTCCGTCACAAGCCTTGAACTTGAAATAGAAGTCTGCGGTGGGAATTTTGTAATTAATTTTTTGCGTAATAGAGGTCTGTGTACTACTTTCTCCGTCGGTATATTCGGCGCTCTCCGGTGTGTAGTCCCATTCAAGACCGCAATAGATAAAATTGCGGGACAGGAGGATGTCGTCCTTGGAAAAGGTGACGGAGGTGGTCTGATATGGGAAAAGAAGCTCCGGCACTCCCTTGTCCTGGGCTGAGAGCTTTCCATAAACCTCTTGCTTGCTTTCATCACACCAGGTTGCATCAATGTTTATTTTTACCGGAGCCTGATAGGTGGTTTCCGTGTTTCGCATGGTTTCAAAGGCAATGAGGGCTTTCTCCGTCCAGCTATAGCAGGTAGTCAATGGTTCAAAATCCATGTTCGTATCATAGGTTCCATAGAGCTTGCCGGAAGAAAAACCGTAAATTTCCACGACCAGACTACCCTTTAGCGTGTAAGTACCTCCGTCATATTTATCAATCCAACCGGCAATCCGTTCCTGCTCGTGGTCGGCAACGGTATTGGCGTTCACAAGATCGATACGCTGTGGCTCTTGAAAGGATTTCAGCAGTGTTTCGCCCTCATAGATTTCCTTTACGTTCATGCCTATGGTGCGGTAGCGGGTGTCATAAATGGCTTTGACTTGAAATACCACATTGGCCGTGACGGTGAGGACGGCTCCCTGATCCGTTTTGGCGGTGATGGTATAAGGACCGCAAGCCTCCTTGCTTTCGACGGTCAGAATATATTCCGGCGTTATCTCCCGGCTATGGCCGCCATACTCCAATTGAACCCTTGTGAGCGTACCGGTTTTTGCTGTGACGCTCACGGGAATTTGTGCCGGGAATTGCTCCACGGCAACCACGCCGCTTTCGCTTTGCAGGCTGTCTATGGGAGAAGTGACATTGATTTCAATGTCGCTGTTCGATGCGGCAAACGCCTTGACGGAAAAGAGCAGACAGCATATAAATACAAGCGGCATGGCTAAAATATACTTTCGTTTCATTCGGAACCTCCTTTCTCGATTCTGTTGTTGACGCTGGAGATGGTAAAGGGAAGCCGAACCTTGCCGGTCAGGAAGCCGAAAATGCTGCGGGTTTTCAGTGTCCCTTTCAGCGTCAGCCAGGGTGGGTCATCGGTGGCCTCCAGGCTTTCAATTTCAAGCTCATAAACCCATTGCCCATTGGCATATTTGTCCATTTCCGGGTTCAGTCCCATGCTTTCATGCAAATATTCGTACAGCGTTTCCTCGGCAAGGGCGCTGTCCATCCGTGAATAGCCGTCTCTTCGGTATTCGTCGAGCATGGCGTATTCTACAGAGTCGTTTACCCCGCGCTGGAGCACGTATTCAACTTGCTGGTAAAGACTTTCCATGCGGAAGTATTCGATCAGGATAGCGGCAAGGGTGAGAATAAAAAAGACGAGGATGAGGATAAACACAAAAGCGTCGCCCTTCTGGTTGTTCATAATGCGTTTAAAATTGCCCACAGATTTTCCCTCCTTTCCGGCATTTTCATTCTGATAGCTTCCAGTATTTTTCCGACATACCGGTGATGCTTACTTTCATGGGGATATTGATCTGAACAGGCGGCGTAAAGGACGGTTTGAATAGGGTAAAGGCATAGCTGTCTGTCATCGTCACAGTAAAGGTATCCCGCAGTTGGATTTTTTGGATTCCGTCGCAATACTCCACATTCTCGATGGTCATTTCCGGCGAAAGGCCGGTCTGCTCCTTCAGCCGGTAAAAGACGTCGTAGGCGTTGTTCGATACCTGTCCCTCCAGCTCAACCACCCGGACAACACGGCGGCACATATGGTTCAAGTTCAAATAGGCGGTAAAGATACTTAGAAAGGACATCACTGTGGCCATGAGCGTAATCACCACCAGCGTCTTGATAATCAGCTCGTAATAGGCGCTGCCCTTTCTACCCAAAAGCAGCTTTTTAAAAGGCTGAGGGGGAGAATTTCTCCCCCGTATGCCCCGGTGCTTCCTGTTCATCTGCTTGCACCTCCCCTGTGAGTAAATATACCCGGCAATGCTGCCATCAGCTTAATAAGCCGGTGATCTTGGTGACGATGCTGTTCCAGATGGTGGTGATGGAGCCTTGATACAATGTCATGAACATTGCGCCTACTACCACGACAATCAAGACGACGATAAGCCAGCCGGTCATCTGGTCGCCGGATTTGTTTGCCAATACGTTCATGGTTTTTAGTCCTGCCATGCGAATTCTGTTTTTTAAAGTTGCCATCATAATAAATACCTCCATATCGTTTTTTTATCTTGGTTTCATGGGAAAGGGGAGCGATGCTCCCCCCGGTGTTTTTGCCTTTCGGTTTTAAATACTGTTAACTCAAAAGGCCGGTAATTTTAGTGACGATATTGTTCCAGATAGTGGTGATTGAATCCTGATACAGCGTCATAAATACTGCACCCACAACTACCACGATCAGGACAACAATGAGCCAGCCGGTCATTTGGTCGCCGGACTCGCTTTTTAGAAGTCCTCTGGCACTTGAAAGAGTGTTGGCGATTCTTTTCTTCATGGTATTTTCCCTCCTTTCTCCGGTGATTTGGATTGCGGTTGTTTTGTTTTCCATGGGTCATACCTCCTGAAAATGTATTTTGAAAAAGGGTTGCCCCGTTTTCACATTAAAAAAGGCTCCCCATTGACCTGATTAGGTGGGAGCCGATAACGTAGAGCAAGGTGGCCAGGGTTACAGCCACCAATGGGATGGACGCTATTTTGATTTTGCCGGGCAGCTTATTCAGCTTTTTCTTTAAGGCTTCCTTAGCTTTGACGTCCATATCTCGGGCAAGATAGGCTAGCGCTTCGCCCTGATGCTCGCCTCGGTACAGTCCGATAAGGGCATTGACCAAAAAGGACACGTCCGTAAGGCCGATGCGTTCATTGAAATTCCGAAGGGCTGTTTCAATATTCTTGACCTTCATCTCCATGACCAAAACCGAAACATCGTAGCGGAACACATCGCTTGCAACCATTAGGTAATCCTCGAATATCTGGATCAAATCGACCTGCACGACTGTTTTTTGGCTGCCTTCCCGGATATCGTCCAGCTTATACAGGATGGAACGGACAAAGCTTGGAAGTTCCGCTTCGATAAGTGCCTTTTTCGTTTTTAGTTTATCTTTAAAGTCCGTCGTAAAATGGAAATAGACCACAATGGAAAAAATGAGAATGACGGGCACAATGCTTTTTGCCCCGACTGCCAAAAGCGGAACCAGGAGCAGAAGGGTGAAGGAAGCGCAGATAAGTGCCCTGGCTCGATATTCCCTGGGTGTGAGGTCAATCCCTCCGCGTCTTAGCGTGGACGCCAGCTTCGCTTCCCTTGCTGGATCAAGCCTGATCCATCGGGATACCGGCTTGACAAGGGGCATGACAAAGCGGTTTAACAGCCTTTGGCCCGGTTTCTCCTTTTCGGTTTGCAGATTTTTGATATTTTTCTTCATGCTCAGCTTCGGAATTTTAAGCAGTTGTCTGCAAATTAAAAATCCTGCCGCAGTCAGCAGGACAAAGACAATGATCTGATAAAACAACTTGGAACCTCCTATCTGTTAACGGGTTTGGTAATCTTCATCACATAAAATGCCGTCGCAAGTGCGGTCAGCAGCATAATAACAATCAGTAGCTTGCCGATGGTGGTTTGGGTCAGGATGGAAAACCATTCTGCGTTGGAAAAGCGCATCATAGGGATGACACTGAACATTAATCCCACCGTCATCAGGTAATCCCGCCAGACTCGGACCATCATGCCATCGCTTTCGATCTGCATGGACTTTGCGTCGTTCATGGCTTTGATGATGGGAAACAAAGCAAATTTCAACCGCCGGTCGTGATAGCAGAGGATGAGCATTTTTGCCCACTCGGCAAAATATCGGTTTTTGATCTTTGCCGCCAGACGGTACAATCCGTGTTCTACATTCGGGTTGATGAGCTTGATTTCCGATACAAATTCGTCAAAGGCCGTCGGACTTCTCAGGTGAGCCGGGATGTACCGGTTTTTTTCTTCCACATAAGTTTCCACGGCTTTGATGATGTCGTCACACCCTGCATAGGCATTGGTGATGATAGACACGGTGTTTTCCAGCCCCTCGATTTCCTCCCGCGCGGCTGTGGCGCTTTTTACGGTCAGGTAGAAGAAGGGGACAGGGGTCAGGCATACCGACATTACTGCCGCCAGCTCGACACTGTTAAACAGCATAAGCCCGGCCAAAAATCCGCCTGCTACTGACGCGCCTGTCATAACTAAATATTTCTTTTGAGTACATCCGGTTTGCCTGAACAGGGTTTGAAACCGGATGGCAATCCGCTCGGTGATTTTCAGCTTTGCCCCCGCCAGGTATAGACGTCGTTTTTTCAGCGGGTTCTGCTCTGTTGTAAAGGGGCTCAGTCCCAACAGGAGGAAAAGCGACACGCTGATGAGAGCAAATACCAGGATAAGGGATATTTGAATGCTCATTTCTAACCTCCTTCCGGGCTGTACCCGCTGCCCGCAAAACGGCGGATTTCTGTCAGCTCAACGCCATTGACCAGCAAGCGTTCGGCAAGAGCGTAAGAAATGTTTTCCATACGCCGGTGGTTTCCTATGACCTTTGTAATCCTTCCGGTTTCGTCCTTTTCATAGTGGTCTACCACGAATTTAAAAAGGGTGCTGCCGGTGACCTCACCGTCCTTTACTCCCGTGGCTTCAAAGATTTCCATGTATTTGCGGGATTTGTCGGGGAGCTGCATTTTGAAAAGCATAATGGGAAAGGCTTCCACGATGTTTTTCAAGAGCCTTTCCTCCGACAGGGAGGTCCCAGCTTCCAGGCACATGGTCAGGATTCTGTCATAAGCGGATCTGGCGCTGTTGGCGTGCAGCGTGCTGACGATGGTGTGTCCCGTCCGTCCGGCCTCCTGCACCGTTAAGGCTTCTTTTCCTCTCATTTCGGCGGGAACAAGAACGGTGGGATGAAGCCGCAGGGAGAGCTTCAACAAATCCAGCATGGTAATGGGGTTGGGTTCTTCCTTTGTGAGAAGATGAATTACGTCGTTTACCATCACATCGTTATCATCAAACTGCGCCAGGGTCAATTCACGGGTATCTTCAATTGTAATTATCCTTTTGTCCTTTGAGATGCAACTCAAAATATATCCCATGTCAGAGGTTTTCCCGCTGCCGGTGGCTCCGGCAATGGCCACCGATATGCCGTTATTGACGCAGAGCGTAAGCAGGTCTAATTCCTCCGGCGTGGCTGTTTCCCAGCCGATGAGGTTTTCCCTTGTGATGTAGGACGGCTTTTGCTTTCTGACCGAAGCGATGGCTCCGGCATCGGGATCGACACAGGGCTCAATGGCTCCCGACATGCGGATGCCCCGTGCGATAAAGCTGTCTCCGATGGGCTTGCTGCCGTCCAATATAACATTCCCGAACCGGCTCATTTTTTTGGCGATGTTGGCGCAAGCCTCCGGGCTGCCGAAGGTGTTTGACAGCCGCACCTTTTTGTCCTTGTACAGCACCCAGATGCCGTTATAGCCGTTAACGTTGACTTCCTCCACGTCACTGTCCTGGAGGTAGGGGGATAAAAGCCCCAAGCCGGCCATATCATCGTAGATCATATCCACCAACTCGGAAATGTTCTGAATGCCCTTTGCCACCATATGCTCACTGTTCAGGTAGCGCATGATCAGATCCTTGAGCTTGCCCTCGGCTTCTTCCGAATACAGCACCTGTGCCAGTTCTGCGGAATGGTTCTTGGCAATGATCCGCTGCAGCTTATCCAGAATTTCACCGTAGTCCTGGGCTTCCAAATTGCTTTCTCTGCTGTCGGAGCGTCGCTTGTTGGCCCGGTAAATCAGGTCGTTGACGGAAAACCTGTTGTTCACGATGCTTCACCTCCGCAGATTCCCTTTGCTATTTGCTCCAGTACCTTGCCGTAGCGCTTGCATGTTCTGTCTTGAAAGAAATAGATAGGCGTCCCGACGTTTTCCAGTTCACCTGCCCGTTTTATATAGGGCAGCTCATAGGCAAAAGGAAGTTCCGTCATGCTTCGATAGGTCTTGTCATCAAACTCGCCGTTAGGAAGCTGTAGGATATGGGTCTGCTTGTCGGCAATATGCAGCTCCCGTACAAAATCCGAAACGCCTTCATGCCACATTTGCGCCGCCATGGACGGCTTATGCAGGGTATATATCCTTTCGGCCAGCCACAGTCCCACGCCGGATACCGGATTGGTCACCTCTGCGGCTCCATCCACGATGAGAATATCAAAAACCAGGGATGCGGCATTCATCATCCGTTCCGCTTCCCGGAGGGTAACGGCATCGCAGAGAAGCCCGGTATAGTGGGTGGGTGCGGACAGGAAAAACAAATTTTTTATTTCCCCGTATTCCGTAAATTTTTCTCCGATGTTGGGATTATCCTCATTCAAAGCCTGAAACAGTCCCTTTTGGGGGGGAATGCTCTGACCGAAAAAGATTTGAAGATCTCCGCAGGTCAAATTGGAGGATACAAGGCCCACCAGACGGTCACGGGTGGAAAGGGCGCAGGCCAGATTCACTGCAAAGGTGGTTTTCCCGCTATTGCTGCCTCCCCAAACGGCAATGATTTTACCGCTCATGGCTTGCACCCCTTTTCTCAAAGATTAGATGCAGTTTCCCCGTATATTCGGCTTCGATGAGCTTTGTGGCCTGGGCTTCGGTGGCAACTAGGGTTACGGCTTTAGGTACGGGGTCACCGGAGGATGACTGGCCTTCCGCTTGTTGCTCCCGGACTTGAGCAGTGCTTTGTGTACGGGCATTTTCCACACTGTAAACCTCCAGTCCTTTCAGTTCAGGATACAGGATTACCTGTGGAGAGGCGCTTTGACCGTCGGATGCCTTAGTTATAAACACGGCCACCGTCACGAAATCACCACTTTGCAGATGGGAGGAAAGCCCTGCGGCGATGCTTGGTACGCTGATGGTGATAAGTCGCTGATTGTTTTTGGCTATATGGTCCAGCTTTTCATCGGCAAGATATTCGCCGAGCTTTTTTTGGGAAAAATAGTCCCCTTTGAAAATGTCGGCTTGTGCGATTTTACCAACAATTTGGGACTTGTCATTGATTACGTCCTCCGACAGGCCTAGTTTTCCAACTTCTGCCTGGACAAGGTGTTTATCCTCTATCCTGGTGCCTACAGGGATATCCTCTACTGCCCGCAGTACCATTACGGTTGCGTCCTTATTCTCGTAAAACCTTGGCAGAAGCACAAAGGAAACGGCTGCTGCCACAATGATGCAGAGGGTACTTAGAAATATCCGGTTTTTCAATATCTTCAAACTCTTTTTGCCTCCTTCCGTTGTGATGAATTAAAAAAGCTCCCTGTGTTTTCACAGAAAGCGTCATTACGGGCCGAAAAAAAAGGCGGGTGGTTTTTCTGCTTTTCGTCCTTTCTCCTTACAGCAGGCTCATTACTTTCCTCCCATACTGCTTTGCGGGTGATGTGGATTCGCCGAATCAAGGTACGGAAGGTTTTGGGTTTCTTTTGTGTTGTCTGTTTCATAAAGGGCTCCTTCCATATAGAATTTCATGGTATTACCAGCCGGCGGAAATATTTCTTTTTTCGGCTGGTAAATTTTTAGGGGAGGGGTGTGGGGAGGGGGAAGGCGCAAGGCCGCTATGCGATGCCTGCAAGCAAAAGGACAGACTACCCCCTTGGTGTAAAATCACCTCGTTAATCATTAGGTATGACACATTTTTCTTTGCTGCATTTCCTACTATGCTTGTCAAAGTATCGGCATTGCTTACAATCCTCATCCCTCACTGGTTTTGCAGAAAGCTCATGGTCATGCTTCGGTTTTTCTTGCATTATGCGCTCGTATGCGCGCAGCCGCCCTTCTGTAAAGTACATGGAAGCACCTCCTTTCAAAAAGGGCATAAAAAAACGTCCTCATTCATGAGAACGAATTGCCATGTGTCACGATCATATTTTGTTTTATCGTTCCTGTTCCCGCTGCCGCTTCTTATACCAGCTTTCCAGCAGCTGGACAATCAAGTCCTCCTTTTGCTTCTCGGTAAAGTTCTTAGGGAAAAAGCGGTCGATGCGTTCACGCTGGATATTGAGTTTTTCTTTTTGATTGGGCTTTTCCTCGGTAAGAATGGAAAAGATGACATCTACACTTAGCCTGCCGTCCTGACTGAGCTTTTTCATCCTCTGCGCCTGTGCTAAAGACGGGGTGCAGTCCTCCGACTGCATGGTGTTATATAGTTCCTGCTGTTCCTTTTCGGCTAAGTAGGAAAGCTCCACAGCCGGATTAAAAGCAATCTGCTTTTCGTCCACCATTTCAAGAAGTGGCGGTGTAAGTTCAGTGAGGCGAATATAGCGGGAAATTTGATTACGACTTTCGCCTACTTGTTCTGCAAGAATTTCTCTGGATTCTTTGCCAAAAGAATTACTCCCAACTTGGGCGGAATTTTTACTTGGCCTGCCTGCTTGTCGCTTCATGGCCTCCAGTTTCATCTTATATGCAAAGGCTTTTTCGCTCGCCAGTATGCTTTCCCGTTGTAGATTGCTGTCAACCATGATAATTGTGGCGGCATCGTCGTCTAATTCACGGACAATACAGGGCATTGTTTCCTTGCCTGCAAGCTCACTTGCTTTTTTGCGCCGGTGTCCGGCAACCATTTCATAGCCGCCATCCGGTTTCGGTCGCACAAGGCCGGGGACTAAAACACCGTACTGTTTTACGCTATCGGCCATTTCCAGCAAGGCTTCATCCGCTTTCACTTTAAAAGGGTGGTTGGGAAAATCGCTGATTCCCGAAAGAGGAATTTCCAGCACCTTTTCTCGTTGGCTATCTGCGCGGCTCTCCTCTGTGGAAAAAAGTTCATCTACTGAGGTCAGCTTGATGCTGTTTCGCACGTCGTTTTTCGCCAATGTCCTGCACCTCCTTTGTAAAGGCTTGATAGGCTTTAGCAGCTATTCCGTGCGGGTCAAACGCATAAATGCTTTTTCCCTGCGCGCTTGTTTCAGCCGCCCGGATGGACAGGGGGATTTCCGTTTGAAATACTCGCAGCTTGTCGCCGTAGTCCCGCCGCAGGATAAAGGAAATATCCTTTGCAAAGTTGGTGCGGTTATCCACCATTGTTAGTAGTACACCATCAATGGTAAGCCTGGGATTGATTTGCCTTCTCACACGGGCAATGGTTTGCAAAAGCTGTGTCATTCCTTTAGCGGGCAGATAATGAGCCTGAACGGGAATAATTACGCTGTCCGCAGCAGCAAGGGCATTGATGGTCATCATACCAAGAGAGGGCATACAGTCGATCAACACATAATCATATTTGTCTTTAACCGTGTTGATATATGTGCGCAGTACCGTTTCCCGGCTCATAGTGTTGACCAGTGATACCTCAATAGCAGACAGTTCAATGTTGCCAGGCATCAGGTCAACACCTTCCGCATGGTGAAGGATACCTTCGTCCGGCTTACTGAACTTTTCATCAATTATTTTGTTCAGTACGATAGCCAGTGAAACAGGTAGATTATCCGGCTCCTGATAACCCAATGAATCCGTCAGATTCCCCTGTGCGTCCGCGTCAACAAGTAGAACTTTTTTACCCAGTGCAGCAAGACCGATCCCAAGATTGACCGTCGTCGTGGTTTTCCCAGTGCCGCCTTTCTGATTGGCGAGGGCGATTACTTTAGACATTTTTAATTTCCTCCTTTCATATAAAAAAGCCACTTGTTCTATAACAGAACAAATGGCTTAATCTTCATTGTTGCAACTCCCGATTGAATAAATAGGTAATAACACTCTTCTTTTGTAGAAGGTAAGCATTATGATGCCTGATATATCTTACCTTTCCGGATTTGCACCATGATACTATTGTACTTTTTGAATGTCCGGTTACTTGTTGTATTTGCAAACTGGTCATCATATCTGGATAATCTGCAAATTGCTGTTCAAGATATCTCTGATAATCCTTGACCTCTTTTATGCCTTTTAGCTTGTAAACATATTTATAGCTATCAGGGCGCGGTTTGGCTTTATATTGCCTAATTTCGCTTGGCAAAAAAGGATTGTTAAAATGATTCGGCAGATAGTATTTTTCAGGATTTTCATCTCTGTCTTGTAGAAAGAAAATAATTTCTTTTATTGCAATTTTGTATCTGCGTGTCTTTTTTCCAGAATCAATGCAGGGAATAACGCCATTCTCCAGATAATACAGCGCTGTTTTTTTGCTTATATGGCATATCCTATAAAACTGATCTTTCGTTACAAATTCGGGATACCTATTTATTAGAAAGCTATAGTCAGACATTAACAGCACCTCGCTTTGACATGAAAGTGCCAAAGAGCTGCTCATATTGTTTGGCTTGCTCTTTATGTACGGCTGATTTTCTCGTTATGCTTCGATAATACGGGCCGGTTAAAAAATCAAGGAATGAATCTTTCGTTATAAGCGTTCCTTTACCTCGGTGGAATGATTGTAGCCGCTTGTTTTTATAGCTTAAAGGTTTCAATTCATTGCGCACTATCCAATTGTTTACTGCTGATTTTGAATATCCGATAAAACGCATTACATCAGGGACCAGAAGCAGTTGAGGGAAGTCATGCAATTGCTTTTGATAATAACGGCGCAAACCTTCAATATATTCATTTTCTATTTCGTCAAAGCACATCTTTTCATATTGATATAGCAGAATGTCTGTAATCTTTATCCGTTGCCTTCTTCCTTCCGATGTGCTTACATATTCAAAGGGAATCATGCCTTTTTTCTGGATTGAATAGGCTGTTGATTTGCAAATACCTAAGATGGCACACATTTCTTTTTGTGTGACATATTCAGGATAACGATCAATTTCCGAAGAACTATATTCAATAAAATTCATTTGCTTCACTCACTTTCTTAAATTTGTCAACGGCAAGTGGTGAAAGCATATCTTTGTGTTAATAATGATAGAATTTTCGAGTTCTATCCGAGTTCTATCCGAGTTCTATCCAAAACAGGTTCGGATGCAATTTTTTCGTTGATTTTTCGGAGTGCTCAACATTCCTTGCAGACACGAAAAAAATCCCCGGATACCCTGATTCTACAAGGTTTTCGGGGGCTTTTATCTACATGGATTTACTCCTAACTTCCACTAAATTCTCATTTTATCGTTGCACTCGAAATGCGGAGTACCTGTAAGGGTACCGTGGGTTCGAATCCCACTCTCTCCGCCATAATCTAGATATATCAAGGGTTTCAGGGTTTAACTTGAAGCTCTTTTTTTGTGCCATTTTTGCCGAAAATGATTTTGGCAACATTTCTTGGGAGGAGTTATTTAGATGCCATTAGGACTGTTGAGTTTAGCGGCTTAATCAGCGAATAATTTGTCCCATGGCTAACCACCACTAAGACTCCATTCATTACCGATGGGTGATAAGTAGTGCTAAGCCTCTAGATAACGCTTTCTTTAGGCTTCAGCAGATAATAGAATTTGGGAAGGAAAGTGAGTTTTATAAATAATCCCATAGCCCTGATACTATAAAATAGTGCAGGGTATTTGTATTTATCTGCAGGATTATAAGTAATCATGACGTAGTAATACAAATAAAACCAAAATGTTAAATTATGCTCATTTTGGTTATAAGTTAGATGGGGTGAAGAAAGTGAGTAAAAATAATAAAGACACCAATGTGAGTTCAAATAATATCTCATTACAATCAGAAAATACTGCAGTAAAAAAAACAGAAGAACTAAAACGCATTATTCCTGAAGCCTTTAAAGAAGGGAAAATTGATTTCGATATCTTAAAGCAGGCATTAGGAAATATGGTAGATGACAGTCCGGAAAAATATAATCTAAGCTGGGCCGGGAAATCTGACTGCTTTAAAGTTATCCAGGCTCCCAGCATTGCTACTTTAAAGCCATCTCCTGGAGAGTCAATTAACTTTGACCACACAAAAAACGTTATCATTGAAGGGGACAACCTTGAGGTAATAAAGCTTTTACAGAAAAGCTATCACGCTAAGGTTAAGATGATTTATATAGACCCACCATATAATACAGGTAATGAATTTGTCTATCCTGATAATTATCAGGAAGGCCTGGATACATACTTGCGATTGACAGGACAGCTAAATGATGAGGGTTTTATTATCTCAAGCAATACTGACACTAATGGCAGATATCACTCCAAGTGGCTCAACATGATGTATCCAAGGCTATTTCTAGCTAGAAATCTTCTGCGGGATGATGGCGTGATTTTTGTAAGTATAGACGACCACGAAGTACATAATCTGCGAATGATGATGGATGAGATCTTTGGGGAGGAGAATTTTTTAGCGAGTATAGTTTGGCAAAAGAAGTATGCTTCATCAAATGACGCAAAGGGTATACCAGACATGCACGACTACATACTTGTGTATCAAAAAAGCGCTAGTTTTAGTAGAAACTTGCTACCAAGAACTGAAAAGCAAGATAAGCTTTACAAATATGATGACAATGATGGAAAGGGGCGTTGGAGGCCGGATAATCTTTCTGTTAAAACATATTCGAAAGAATATGATTATGAAATTATCAACCCTATTACTGGAAAAAGTTATTATCCACCAAAAGGGCGTTGCTGGGTAAGTAATAAAGCTACTATTAATAGATGGATTAACGAAAATCGAGTATTTTTTGGAAGAGATGGGCTTGGAGCTCCGCAATTAAAAAGATACCTAAGTGAGGTGCAAGATGGCATTGTCCCTACATCTTGGTGGACTTATGAAGACGGGGGACATAACGACGAATCTAAGAAGGAACTAAAAGCCTTATTTGGTGATGTTGGATCACCGTTTGATACTCCTAAGCCCACTAGACTAGTAAAAAGAATTCTTACCATTGCCACAGATGGCAAAACTAACGACATCATCCTAGACTTCTTCGCTGGTTCAGGAACCACCGCTCACGCAGTTATGGAACTCAACAAAGAAGATGGTGGAAATCGCCAGTTTATTCTAGTACAGCTCCCTGAACCAACCGATAATCCTGAGTATCCTACTATCGCCGAAATCTGCAAGGAAAGAGTCCGCCGAGTGATTAAAAAGCTTAACGAAGAAGCTCCTGATACTGAAGCTTCCATGGACTGGGGATTTAAAGTATTTAAGCTCTCGGAGTCAAACTTCAAAATCTGGAACCAGTCAGGAACCCCAATAGACGATGAAGCTCTGGGGGAGCAGCTTAAAATGTTTGTAAATCCCATTAAACCTGAAAGCCGCCAGGAAGATATCCTCTATGAGCTGTTAATAAAATCAGGGTTTGACTTAAACGTAAAACTTGAAAAGCTCCACATTGCAAATGAAACTGTGTATTCAGTAGCAGAGGGCAAGCTTTTAATTTGTCTTGCGAACCAAATGGACAAGGAGCTAGTTAAAAAAATGATTGAGTTAACCCCTGAGATGGTACTTTGTTTAGATAGTGCCTTTGGCAGAAATGACCAGCTTAAGGTCAACACGATGCTGGACATGAAGGCTAAGAAAATTAAATTCAGAACTGTGTGAGGTGATGGCCATGAAAATACAATTTGATAGCAACCAGGAATATCAGCTTAAGGCTATTGGGGCTATTATAGACATCTTTGACGGCCAGCCTCTAGCAGGTGGAGAATATGAAATTAAACTGCCAACAGACTTAGATAGCTTGTTCCAAACAGAACTGGGAGTTGGCAACAGGTTATTAATAGATGAAGATAAAATCAAAGAAAACGTTAAAAAGGTACAGAAGCATAACCAGCTGCCGGTTAATGATGACTTTCATGGAATGAATTTTTCAATAGAAATGGAAACAGGAACCGGAAAAACATACGTTTATCTGCGAACCGTATATGAACTAAACATCCGCTACGGATTTACAAAATTTATAATTGTAGTTCCTAGCGTAGCTATCAGAGAAGGAGTCTTAAAAAATTTAGAAATTACCCAGGAACACTTTAAAAACCTCTACGGCAATATTCCCGTAGACTACTGGGTTTATGACTCAAAAAAGGTCTCAAACCTGCGCCACTTTTCAGCCAGTAACCAGGTGCAGATTTTGATAATTAACATTGACTCCTTCAATAAAAAGGCAAACAACGTCATATATAATGAACAGGATAAACTTTCAGGTCACAAACCAATTGATTTTATCCAAACCACTAATCCTATAGTTATAGTGGATGAGCCGCAAAACATGGAAAGTGAAAAGGCAAAAGAGGCTATAGAAAACCTAAATCCCCTATGCACATTGCGTTATTCAGCAACCCATAGAAACTTATATAATTTGCTCTATCGTTTAGATCCGGTCAAAGCATATGACATGCGCCTTGTAAAACAGATTGAAGTAGATTCAGTCTTAAATGAAGAAAACTTCAACAAGGCTTACATCAGTCTAGACAGCATTAAGCCGACTAAAACCAAGATAAGTGCCAAGGTAACAATCCATGCAGACAAACCATCAGGTCCCGCCCCAAAGACAGTAGAAATAAAAGCAGGGGATGACCTGTATTCTAAGTCAAATAACAGGACTACCTACAAAGATGGCTATGTAGTATCAGAAATTAATGCTGGTGAGTGCTATGTTAGCTTTGTAAACGGTACAGTTGTAAACCTGGGGCAGACAATAGGCGGCATGACAGAAGATATCATGAAAGTTCAAATTAGAGAAACAATCAAAGAACACTTGGAAAAAGAACTGCAGGTACAAGACAAGGGCATTAAAGTTTTATCACTCTTTTTTATAGATAAAGTTGCAAACTACCGCTACTACGAGAAGGGCAAACGCAAGCACGGCAAAATTGCCCGCTGGTTTATAGAAGCATACAATGAATTAACTGAACATCCTAGATACAAAGGACTCATCCCCTATTTGGCAGAGCAGGTTCATGATGGGTATTTTTCTGCTGATCGTAAAGGAATAGAAAAAGACACAAGTGGTAATACCAAGGCCGATGATGATACCTATAACTTGATAATGAAAAACAAGGAGCAGCTCCTATCACATCAAGAACCAGTGCGTTTTATCTTTAGCCATTCAGCACTTAGAGAAGGCTGGGACAACCCCAATGTGTTTCAAATATGCACCTTAAATGAAACCAAATCAGAGCTCAAAAAGAGACAAGAAATAGGCAGGGGCCTTCGTCTTCCAGTTGACCAGACTGGTAATAGGGTCTTTGATGAGAACATTAACAGGCTGACTGTAATAGCCAACGAAAGCTATGAGGAATTTGCACTAAAGCTGCAGCAGGAGATTACAGAAGAATGTGGAGTAGACTTTGGCGGCAGAATTAAAAACAAAAGAGAACGTAAGAAGCTAGGTTTTAAGAAAGAAATTCTCCTTGACGAAAACTTTAAAGCCCTATGGGAGCGCATCAAACATAAGACTCGTTATGCAATTTACTTTGACACCAGTGACTTGATAAGAAAATGTGCAGGTGCCATTAAAGATATGCCGCCAGTTACCAGCCCCAAGATAAGAACCCAGAAGGTCAAGCTAGGCCTTAGCACGACAGGTGTGGATACCACAATTTCCAGGATCTCAGAGGCCACAGTTCAGTTAGAGATCAGCAGCATTCCAGATGTGGTAAGCTACATGCAAAGAGAAACTGAACTTACCCGTAGTACATTGACTGACATTTTACTAGCTTCGGAAAGATTAGCTGATATAAGAGTTAATCCACAGCAGTTTATGGATATGGCAGTAAAAGAAATCAAGCGGGAACTTCATAACCTTATGATAAACGGCATTAAATATGAAAAAATAGCGGGCCAGGAATATGAAATGATGTTGTTTGAGGAAAAAGAAATAGAAAGCTACCTCAGCAATATAGTTCCAGTAAACAATTCCATCTATGACCATGTGGTAGTAGACTCAGATGTGGAAAGAAAATTTGCCGAAATATTAGACGAAAGAGAAGATATCAAGCTATTTATCAAACTGCCGGCCTGGTTTGTGGTAGAAACTCCAATTGGTACTTACAACCCTGACTGGGCAATTGTGAAGGAAGAGGATAAAAAGCTGTATCTGATAAGAGAAACCAAATCCACCCTAGACCTGGATAAGCTTCACCTCTCAGAGGCACAAAAAATCAAATGCAGCAAGAAGCATTTTGAGGTTTTTAATGATGTGGATTATAAAGTTGTGACCAGTGCTAGTGAGGTGTAAATTTTGAAAAGAAATATTAATTTTCGTCGATTATTACAAATAAATGCATAAAATATATCTAAAGAATGTACAATACTACGGCACTTACCCGTTTAGTGCCGTAGTATTGTACAATGGCAACAGTCCTTGCCGTAAAAAGATTAAGCAACATGTTATTTCGTTTATCCATCAGCTGGACCTTGGTAGTAATGAGGACACCCAACTGATATAATATGGGTATGCTCCTTTTTATATGTGAAAATTAGAATAATTCATGAATTTATTGGAGGTGTTGTATTCGTAAAAAAATATAATTTTACTATTCTTATAGAAAAAGATGAAGATGATGTATATGTGGCATCTGTGCCAGGCTTAAAAGGTTGTTATACACAAGCTAGATCTGTGGAGGAATTGCTTCCAAGGATAAAGGAAGCGATAGAGCTTTGTCTTGAAGTAGAAAAAGAGGAGTATACCCAAAACAAATTTATTGGGGTACAGCAGGTAGAGGTTACATTATGAGTAAGTTGACTATTATTATAAATTTTTTTATCAAAGTCTTTATTCTTGAAATATTTACTATATTGGTATATGATTAATTTATGGCAAAAAAACTTCTAACAGAGGAGGGTCGTTACTCGCTGATTGTTAGTTGAACTATCCAGGAGCATAGCGCGGTTTAGATTTCACCTTTAAAGGAGAAAGAATTTAAGTAGCGGTTTGCTGTTGGATAATAATACAATTGTTGGAAGGACATTTAAAGAGTATATTAACTGGTTGAATGCAAGTCCAACATCATGTGCTGAATAGGCATGTTGATGTTGGGCTATTTTTTTAATTAGGTTTACAATTTAATAAGCGCAGTGACAATAAGTTTAGTTAGTCTGACGAAAAGGGAGAGATCAAATGCTATGTGCAAACAAAATACTGAACTGAAGGTTAAAGATATTCTGAATTGTTATCAAGGCAAAGAGAGGGAGATTATTCCCATTCTGCAGCAGATTCAGGAAGAACTAGGTTATTTATCTGAAGAGGCTATGCTGGCAACAGCCAGGTTTGTCAGGGTGCCGGAAAGCAAAATCTATGCTACTGCCACCTTCTACGCTCAATTCCGGTTTAAACCGGTTGGGCGGAACCATGTGGCGGTATGCCGGGGAACCGCATGCCATGTTCGGGGGGCTGAGCGAATCTTAGATATCCTGGAACGGCAGTTGGGCATTAAAGAGGGGGAAACCTCCCAGGACTTGGAATACACTCTGGAAGCGGTAGCTTGTATCGGGTGCTGTGCCTTAGCTCCTGCTATTACCATTAATAACCAAGAGGTTCATGGTCAGTTAACCCCTAAAAAAGTGGCAGAGTTATTCCCTGCCGCTGCAAAGGGGGGCAATTAAATTGAGTATGAAAACGGTTTTAATCAGCCAGGGGACCTGCTGTAAATCAGCTGGTGCCGATAGGGTTCTTGCTGCTATGGAGAGGGAGTTAAGTGAGGTCGGGTTGGAGGCTATTGTGAAAACCCCAGGTTGTCATGGTTTTAGTGAAATAGATCCAGTGGTGGTTATTGAGCCCGATGGAATTTTATACGCCAAGGTAAAGGCAGAAGATGTGCCAAAAATTGTTCAATCCCTTATGGACGAAAATCGGTTGGCGAAAGGACTGTACTACCGTGACCCTGTCACCAATGAAGGGATTCCTTATGCGCAAGATATTCCCTTCTTTAATAAACAGCAGCGTACCATCCTAAAAAACTGTGGTGTGCTGGATCCCCGGGATATCAATGATTACATGGAGGCCGGGGGTTATCGTGCTGTTCGCAAGGCCCTTCTGGAAATGACTCCAGCTCAGGTGGTGGCTGAGGTGAAGCGCTCTGGGCTGCGTGGCCTGGGAGGTGCCGGATTTCCAACTGGGAAAAAATGGGAAATGTGTGCTGCTGCCCATGGTGAGATTAAGTATGTGATATGCAATGCAGATGAGGGAGATCCTGGCTCTTTTCAGGACCGTTCGATACTGGAGGGTGACCCCCATGCAGTGTTGGAGGGGTTGATTTTAGCCGGTTATGCTGTGGGGGCGCAGGAGAGCTATCTCTATGTGAGAGCCGAGTATCCTCTGGCTATCAAAAACTTACAGATTGCCATTGATCAAGCCAAAGAAAAAGGCTTTATCGGTGATGATATTTTAGGAAGCGGCTTTAAGTTTGACATCAAAATCTTTCAAGGTGCCGGGGCATTCGTGTGCGGCGAGGAAACTGCCCTTATTCAGTCACTGGAAGGCAAGCGGGGGATGCCTTATCCCAGACCGCCTTATCCAGTGATTGCCGGGCTTCATGGCAAACCCACCTTGATTGATAATGTAAAGACACTGGCTAGTGTTCGCTGGATTATTAACAAAGGGGCTGACTGGCTGGCTTCCAGGGGTACGGAAACCAGCAAGGGTACAGCTGTTTTTTCAATTACCGGAAAAGTGGCTAATTGCGGCCTGGTGGAAGTACCCATGGGTATTACCATGAGGGAAATAGTTTTTGAAATTGGAGGAGGGGTTCCAGGAGGCAAGAAATTTAAAGCAGTGCAAACAGGAGGTCCGTCCGGCGGGTGTTTGCCTGGGGCATTGCTTGATACAGCCATTGATTTTGATACTTTACGTGCTGCTGGTTCCATGATGGGTTCCGGGGGCATGGTAGTAATGGACGAAGATACCTGTATGGTAGACACTGCCAGGTATTTCCTGGATTTTAGCTTAAAGGAGTCCTGTGGTCAGTGTGTCCCCTGCCGCCTGGGCACCATGCAAATGCATGAGATATTAACTCGGATTACCCAGGGTGAGGGGAAAATGTCTGATCTGGATTTGCTGATGGAATTGAGTGAGGGGGTAGCTAAGGGCTCCCTTTGTGGCCTGGGCAAAACTGCTCCAAACCCAGTGGAGACTACCCTGCGTTATTTCCGGGATGAATATGAGGCCCATATTAATGAGCGGCGTTGCCCTTCCCGCAGTTGTAAGGCACTTATTTCTTATAATATTAATGCTGAAAAATGTAAAGGTTGTTCTATTTGCCTCAAGGCCTGTCCGGTAGATGCCATCACTGGGGCCAAAAAGGAAATTCATATAATTGACGGAAGCAAATGTACTAAATGTGGAATATGCCTTGACGTCTGCCCGGATGCTTTTGGGGCTGTGGAGTGCTTCTAATAACTAATTGTAACTACAAAGGAGTCAGAGGCCAGGATCCAGGATCCAGGATGAAGGAACTAAGATTTATTAGCTTAATTCTGACTACTGAATACTTGACAATAGATAATGCTGAACAGCTATTTTGAACTCAGGAGGTCAAAAAAATATGGAAACGATAAAACTTATCATAGACGGGTTGGAGATTAGCGCTCAAAAAGGCAGAACTGTTCTCCAGACCGCTTTGGAAAACGGGATTTACATTCCCCATCTTTGCCATCATGAAGACTTGAAACCGGCGGGAATTTGCCGGGTTTGTCTAGTTGAAGTCAACGGTCAGATGCTGGTTTCCTGCCACACTCCGGTGGAAGAGGGAATGGTGGTTGTAACAGGCAGCCCTGCAGTGGAAAAGGTACGACGGGTGGCAGTGGAGCTTTTAGTGGCTGATCACCATGCCAATTGCCTTGCTTGTGGCAAAAATAATGACTGCAAGCTGCAGGAAGTTACCAACTTTGTAGCGGTTGACCCAGGCTGCCTGAAAGAATTAAAAGCCCTGGAGCTGGAACCGCTGGATGATACCCATCCTTTTATCGTCAAGGATCATAATAAGTGTGTCCTATGTGGCATTTGTGTACGCACCTGTTATGAGATTCAAGGGGCAGGGGCCATTAATTTTGCCTTTCGTGGTTATGCCACTAAGATTAGTACCTTTGGTGACAAACCTCTTAAAGAATCATCCTGCGAGTCCTGCGGCGAATGTATGGCACGCTGTCCGGTGGGGGCATTGCTTCCCAAAAACGGGGCTAAACCAACTTATGAGGTCAAGACCGTTTGCGGCTATTGCGGCTGCGGCTGCGGGATATATCTCGGTGTGCGCGGAGGTGCAGTTGTGGATGCAAGGGGAGACTCAGCAAGTCCGGTCAATCAGGGCAACCTTTGTGTTAAAGGTCGTTTTGGCTATGAGTTTATCAATCATCCGGATCGCTTGACTGCACCACTGATTAAACGCAGCGGCCGCTTTGAAGAAGCCTCCTGGGATGAGGCACTTGACCTGGTGGCAAGTAAGTTTCGGGAGATACAGGAAAAATACGGGCAGGAAGCCCTGGGCGGTTTAAGCTCGGCCCGAACCACAAATGAAGCCAATTATCTTTTCCAAAAGCTGCTGCGCTCTCTAGGAACTAATAGCGTTGACCATTGTGCCCGCCTCTGACACGCCTCTACGGTGGTCGGTCTGGCCACTACCACAGGCAGCGGGGCAATGACAAATCCAATAAGCGATATTGAAGGCTGCAGCGTCATTATGCTGGTGGGTTCTAATCCCACGGCAAATCATCCTATTGTGGGCTACCGCATCAGGCGAGCAGTGAAAAAGGGGGCCAAACTAATTGTTGTTGATCCGCGTCGCATTCCCCTTGCCGAAATAGCTGATGTTCATTTGCAGATTAAACCCGGAACAGATGTTGCTCTCCTTAATGGGTTGATGCATGTGATATTGCAGGAAGGCCTTGAAGATAAAGACTATATTGCCAGACGGACAAATAGTTTTGAAAATATGAAGGATTTTATCATGACCAGATATCCCCTGGCAGATGTTGCTGAGATAACCGGGGTAGCTGAAAGGGATATTGTTCGTGCCGCCCGTATTTATGCCACTGCTTCTAGTGCCGCTATTTTTTACTGCATGGGAGTGACCCAGCACACCTGCGGCACAGAGAATGTCCTTGCGGTGACTAATCTTGCCCTGGTGACTGGCAATATTGGCAAGCCTAATGCAGGTGTAAACCCCCTGCGAGGTCAGAACAATGTTCAGGGAGCATGTGATATGGGCTGCTTGCCCCATGTTCTGCCCGGCTATCAGCCATTGCATAGCGATGGTATGACTTACTGGCAGCGTCTCAGGGGTAAAGAAGCAAAGGGAGAGGCAAACCTGGTTACAGCCCTTGAGTTTGATTTTGAAGGCAAGAGTCCTCGCACGGTGCCGGCTGATAAAGTCAGTGATGTTATACGGGAGAAGTTTTCCAGGGCCTGGGGAGTTGAGCTATCTGAAATTCCGGGACGTACTATCAACGATATGTTTCATCCTAACCCCAGCAGGTGGTGCCGCGGCATGTATATAATGGGGGAAAACCCAATGGTTTCTTCTCCTGACAGGCAGCATGTGCAAAAAGCCTTGGAATCCTTGGATTTCCTTGTAGTGCAGGATATTTTCCTGACTGAAACTGCCCAACTGGCGGATGTGGTCTTGCCGGCGGCCTCTTTTGCCGAGCAGGACGGTACGTTTATTAATACTGAACGGCGGGTCCAGCGAGTACGCCGCGCTATAAAACCGGTGGGTCAAAGCAAGGTTGACTGGGAAATAATCCAAAACCTGGCTGAAAAGCTTAATCTGCCCTGGAAACATCAATCGCCTCAAGAAATTTGGGATGAAGTGCGGCAGCTCACCCCTCACTATTTTGGAGGCATGAGTTACCAACGCCTAGATGAACAGGGCCTGCAATGGCCTTGCCCTAATGAAGAGCATCCCGGTACTCCTATTATGCACAGGAGATCCTGGTGCGGTGAAGAAGATAGATTTGCCAGGGGCATTGGCCAGTTTTCCACGGTAGATTACCGCCATTTTGCCATGGAGAGACCTGATGAGAATTATCCATTTACTTTGACTACGGTGCGTAAACTTTATCATTATCATACCAGAAGCATGACGGGAAGAGTTCAAGGCTTGAACGAGATTTTGGGCGAAGAGCGGATGAGTATTAATCCCCAGGATGCAGAGAGATTGGGAGTCTGTACCGGTGACATGGTTAGGATCACTTCACCCCGGGGTTCAATTACCACGCGGGTAGAGACTACCAGGGAGGTGCCTGTGGGAGTGGTCAGCATGAGCTTCCATTTTGCCGAATCGGCAGCTAATGTTTTGACTAGCCCTGCAGTATGCAGTATGTCTGTGGCTTCCGCTCTCAAGGGTTGCGCAGTGCGCATCGAAAAAATCGAACAGGTGGGTGAAGTAGTATGAGAGAAAAGCAAGCAGAAGATTATTGCTGGCTGGTTGGCCCCGAACCGGCAGCCCAGGTTGCACATCCTGAAAAGGAAATGGCCCTGGTAGACGGTGAAATGGTGCCTGCAGAGGAAGCACTAACCGAGATTGCCCTAAAAGTCATCCAGGCTAAAAAGCCGGTGCTGGTTGTACCGGCACGTATTATCCTTTTCTCCTGGGAAGAAGATGCACCGGCAAAGGCCAGAGCTCTGAGGGAATTAGCTGAAGCAATGGGAGCCGAGATCCGCCCGATTTTTGATGTGCGACCTCAATATCCCATAGCAAGAACTGCAGTAGAAATTAATCCTTTTCATGGCGATTTGGTTATTGCCCATGAGAATTATGATGTTGTTGTTTTTTATGGCGTGGAGTGCCTTTATGCGGATGTGGCTCTGAAAATTATATCACAGGGCACTAAATGCTATACCATTGCTCTTTGTGGTAAGATAGGCCATGTTGATGCATCAATAACTCTGCGTGATACGGGGATAGAGAGAGTGAAAAAATTGACAGAAATAATCCGTACTATGCGCCAGGGAGATTAAATGGAGAAGCATAATCGAAAAAGCAGGGGGTTTTCCCCTGCTTTCTTGCTTTTTTTCAACAAATAAATATCAACTAAAAAATATTTTTAATGGTGAAATTGCAATTGCATTTTCAATCACTGCTATAGTATAATGTCAAGTACTAGCACCAAGTAATAAAACCAGTTAGCATAATTTATAGGCAGAGCCTTATTTTTCAGGGCATACAGAGTTTTACAATTGACTAATTAGTGAATATTAGTAAATACAAGGAGGCTTCTATCATGGAAATAAAAGATATTAAAGATTTAATTTTAACAATAGACAAAACTAGTATAGAAACAGTAGAAATAGAAAAAAGTGACATTAAAATAAAGATAAATAAAAAATTAACAAATGAAAATAGTAACTGGGTAAAACCAACTGTAGAAAAGTTAAAGCATAACATGGCAATAGAAGAAATAGAGACAGATACAAATGAAAGAAAATCTGAGGTTGATATTGAATATAACAATTTGTTGACTGATGATGAAGATATATATATAGTAAAATCTCCGATTGTAGGTACCTTTTATGGAGCACCAAGTCCTGATGCCCCGCCTTTTGTAAAAGTAGGAGATAAGGTGGAACAAGGCCAAACCTTATGTATAGTTGAAGCCATGAAGATGATGAATGGAATAGAATGCGAAGTAGCAGGTGAAATTATAGACATATTGACAAAAGATGGTGACATAGTTGAATACGGCCAGCCTTTAATGAGGATTGGGAGGTAGTACGGAAATGTTTAAAAAAATACTCATTGCTAACAGAGGTGAAATAGCCCTTAGAATCATTAGAACCTGTAAAGACATGGGAATAAAAGCCGTATCAGTACATTCAGAAATAGAAAGGGATTCGGCACATGTGCATATGGCAGACGAAGCCATTTGTATTGGTCCTGCGTCGCCTAAAAAAAGCTATTTAAACATAGACAGTATAATAAGTGCAGCTTTGGTTACAAAATGTGAAGCTATACATCCAGGCTATGGATTTCTTTCGGAAAATTCAAAGCTTGTAGACGCATGTAAATTAAATGGAATAAAATTCATTGGACCGCCTAAAGAATCTATGGAAAAAATGGGAAACAAATCTGAAGCAAAAAGAACAATGATAGGGGTAGGAGTTCCTGTTGTACCAGGTTCAAAAAGTTCCACAAATATAGCAGAAGAAGCGCTTGAAACAGCCAGGCAGATTGGTTTCCCTGTTATGATCAAGGCTGCTAGCGGTGGTGGCGGAAGAGGAATGAGAATAGTACATATAGAAAAAGAGTTTATAGAAAAATTTAATATGGCAAAATCAGAAGCTGCAGCGGCATTCAATGATGATTCTTTATATGTAGAAAAGTATATAGAGGAGCCCAGGCATATAGAATTCCAAATATTAGCAGACGAACATGGGAATATAATACATTTAGGAGAAAGAGACTGCTCCATACAAAGAAGAAATCAAAAAGTGCTAGAAGAGGCTCCATGTGTTGCTATTAGTGAAGAACTGAGAAATAAAATGGGAGAGATGGCCCTTAGCGCAGCCAGGGCAGTTAACTATGTGAGTGCTGGAACCATTGAATTTTTATTAGATAAATATAATAATTTTTACTTCATAGAAATGAATACAAGAATACAGGTAGAACATCCAGTAACAGAGATGATAACAGGAATAGATTTGATAAAAGAACAGATTAGGATAGGCTATGGCGAAAAATTAAATATTACTCAGAAGCAAGTACAAGTAAATGGCCATGCTATTGAATGCAGAATAAACGCCGAAAATCCTGGCAAAAACTTTAGGCCTTCTCCAGGACAGATAGAAGGATATTTTCCTCCGGGAGGTTATGGTGTTAGGCTGGACAGCCACATCTATAGTGGTTACATTATTCCCCCTAACTATGATTCTATGATTGCAAAGCTTATCGTATGGGGGGAAAATAGAAAGGAAGCTATTGCTAGAATGAAAAGAGCTTTAAATGAAATTATAATTACCGGTATAGACACAAATATTGAATTTCAAAAGCAAATATTAAACAATGAAAACTTTTTAAGCAACAAGGTAGACACTTCATTTATAGAGAAAGAAATATACAGGGAGGATGCTGCAGCAAAGGGAGTGGATGTATGCTAAAAGACTTATTTAGTAAAAAAAAATATACTACAATAAATTTGACGGATAACAGGGAAAAAAAATCTTCTGCTTCTAATGAAGGTTTCAAAACAAGCGAAAATATTTTCATAAAAGTTGAAAAGCCCAGGAGAATGGGAGCTAGAGATAGAATAAAGGAATTAATAGACGAAAATACATTTGTAGAGTATGATATGGATTTAATGACAGATAACCCTTTAGATTTTCCAGACTATGACGAAAAGATTACAACTGCTATTCAAAATTCTAATGAAAACGAAGCTGTAATCACTGGAGAGGGGAAAATACAGGGACAAAGTTGTATTGTCTGTGTGATGGATCCTAATTTTATGATGGGAAGCATGGGGTCTGTAGTTGGGGAAAAAATTACAAGAGCAGTAGAAAAAGCTATTGAAAAAAGAAATGCTGTGGTAATATTTTCAGCGTCCGGTGGAGCAAGAATGCAGGAAGGGGTATTATCCTTAATGCAGATGGCTAAGACATCTGCTGCATTAGCCAGACTATCTGAAGAGGGATTACTATATATTTCTGTGTTGACAGATCCAACCACAGGAGGTGTTACTGCCAGTTTTGCTATGCTGGGTGATATAATTATTGCAGAACCGGGGGCTTTAATTGGATTTGCAGGGCCCAGGGTTATTGAGCAAACTATCAGACAGAAACTTCCTGAAGGATTTCAAAGAGCAGAGTTTTTACTAGAAAAAGGGTTTATTGATAAAATTGCAGAGAGGAAGGATATGAGAAATATCATATCTAAAATTATAAAAATCCACACAGCAGGTGGTGGTAGAATCCATGAATAATATGTTAGAATTTGAAAAACCAATTATTGAGCTTGAACATAAAATCAACGAATTAAAAAATTTTGCTTATGAAAATAATTTGGATTTAACCAATGAAATTGACATATTAACTAATAAACTTGAAATGATGAGAAGAGATGTTTATGAAAACTTAAGTCCATGGCAAAAAGTAAAACTTGCACGGCTTCAAGAAAGACCTACATCTTTGGATTATATTGAAAAACTATTATCCGATTTTATAGAGTTTCATGGAGACAGATTTTATGGAGATGATAAATCCATAGTAGCTGGAATTGGAATATTTCAGGGTATGCCTGTTACAGTAATAGGGCATCAAAAAGGAAAGGATACAAAGGAAAATATTAAAAGGAATTTTGGAATGCCTCATCCAGAGGGATATAGAAAAGCTTTAAGATTAATGAAACAAGCAGAAAAGTTCAAAAGGGCTATAATAACTTTTATTGACACGCCAGGAGCATACTGCGGCTTGGGTGCAGAGGAAAGAGGTCAAGGAGAAGCAATAGCGAGAAATCTAATGGAAATGAGCAGACTAAAAACACCTATTATATCCATAGTTATAGGAGAGGGTGGAAGTGGCGGTGCTTTAGCCCTTGGAGTTGCTGATAGAGTGTGTATGCTGGAACATTCCATATACTCGGTTATATCACCTGAAGGTCTTTCCAGTATATTGTGGAAAGACTCTAATCTTGCTCAAAAAGCAGCTGATATTATGAGACTAACAGCACAGGATTTATTATCATTAAATGTTATAGATACTATAATAAAAGAGCCATTAGGTGGAGCTCATAAGGATATGGATTTTACATCCGACAATATTAAGCAATATATATTAGGTGAATTGGAATCTCTTAAAAAACTAAGTGAACAAGAATTATTAGATAAGAGGTACGAAAAAATTAAAAAAATAGGAGTTTGGAAGCAGAGATATTGCTGACACCCTTGCATGTTGCATAAAAATGTGTTAAATTAACAATCAAGAGCTATGCACTTGCTGGAAATAATTAGAGGACATAACCTTTTGACAAAACATTACATCAAAGTACCTTTTGAGATATTGACCCCCATGGAAAAACCCGTTACTAGGCAGCACAGCACTCTTTATCGTACAGCCAAGCAGAACCTTGGGATTAATTTCAATGTTTGCAGTGTGCATTAATTTGATGCCGTAGCTTTAAAATATAGGGTTTGCCGGATTAATAGGTTTTGAGGATTAAAGATATAAGTTAGTTACATAGAGGGAGTAACTGCCTGATTCATTTCAGGATTCAAAGTCGTCAACCGGAGTTGCCATCCCGGCTTTGAAAACTTTTGTTGTGTGAGACTCTGTGGTCAGGATATTTTTCTGGCTGAAGGGTCTTTTGTTATTTATAAGCTACAACCATAATTTTAAGAAATAGCTAAACGAAAGAAAAATAGAATTCCTGATAAATACTATATTGATGGTTTTTGTAAAATTGCTTATGGAAGGGAGATAGAAAAAGATGAGTGAATTCTACCGAAAAAAACCTGAGGAAACGTTGAAAACCTTGGGGGTTACAGAACAAGGATTGCATGATGATGAAGTTAAGAAAAGGCGGGAGCAGTACGGCTATAACGAGTTAGAGGAAGGGAAACAAAAAACAGCGATTGAGGTATTCATTGAGCAGCTCAAAGACTTTTTGGTCATTATCCTCATGGCGGCAGCAACTATTTCGGCTTTCCTGGGAAAAATTGAGAGCACAGTCGTCATTTTGTTTGTTGTCGTCCTTAATGCTGTACTTGGAACGATTCAACACCTTAAAGCTGAACAATCTTTGAATAGCCTTAAAGCCCTTTCCTCGCCGACAGCCAAGGTTTTAAGAAATGGCCAAAAAACAGAAATTCCTTCAAAGGAAATTGTTGTTGGCGATGTCCTTTATCTGGACGCAGGAGATTTTGTAAGTGCTGATGGACGAATTATTGAGAACTACAGCCTTCAGATCAACGAAAGTTCGTTAACGGGTGAATCGGTGAGCGTGATGAAGTCCGTTGAAGTAATTGATAAAGACGATGTGCCCATTGGCGATAAAAAGAACATGGTCTTTTCAGGAAGTTTTGTCACCTACGGAAGGGGAGTCATCGTTGTCACTGACATTGGTATGAAGACAGAGATTGGCAAAATAGCCCGCCTTCTTGGTACGGCACAAGAAAAGAAAACGCCGCTGCAAGTAAATCTTGATAACTTTGGCAAGAAGCTGGCCATGGCAATTATAGCCATTGCTGCGGTCATCTTTACTCTGGATATGATAAGGGGACTGCCCCTTGTGGATTCCTTCATGTTTGCGATAGCACTTGCAGTGGCGGCTATACCTGAGGCGCTGAGTTCCATTGTGACGATTGTGCTGGCCACGGGAACACAGAAGATGGCGAAAGAAAACGCGATTATCCGGAAGCTCCCGGCGGTAGAAACCTTGGGAAGTGTTTCAATCGTTTGTTCCGATAAAACCGGTACCCTTACGCAGAATAAGATGACAGTGCAGTATGTCTATGTTGATAATAAAGTTGTGGAATATGATAAATTGGATTTGGAAAAGCCAATGGAGCATAGAATTATCCTAATGGCGCTTTTATGCAATGATTCAGTTACTGTCGTAAAAAAGGAAATTGGCGATCCAACTGAAATTGCTCTTGTCAATCTCGGGGATATTTACGGTCTCGACGAGCTTGTGGTCAGGGAGCAATATCACCGTGTTGGAGAGATCCCATTTGATTCTGACAGAAAACTGATGAGTACAGTCAACAGGATCGATGGACGATATTTGATGTGCACGAAAGGTGCATCGGATGTTCTTCTTTCTAGGATAACTAAAATCGAAACCTCGGGGGGTATCGTTGATTTTACGGAGGAACATAAAAGGGAAGTTGAGAAAATAAACAGGGATTTTTCTTCTAATGGTCTTAGGGTGCTGGGATTTGCCTATAAAGAAGTATTGGAAGGGCACGAGGTTGGGCTTGAGGATGAAAGGGATATGGTTTTCATCGGATTGATATCCATGATGGATCCTCCAAGGCCAGAATCAGCGCCTGCGGTTGAAGAATGCGTTAAAGCTGGCATAAAAGTTGTTATGATTACCGGTGATCATAGGATTACCGCCTCAGCTATTGCCAGGCAGATTGGGATTTTAAAGGATGAATCTGAAGTAGTCGAAGGTTTTGAAATCGAAAAATGGAGCGATGAGGAACTCATCAATAAAGTTGAAAAGATATCAGTTTATGCGCGGGTATCCCCGGAGCACAAGATTAGGATTGTCCGGGCATGGCAAGAAAGAGGGAGTGTCGTGGCAATGACAGGTGATGGTGTCAATGACGGCCCGGCCCTGAAGCAGGCGGATATTGGAATTGCAATGGGGATTACTGGAACAGATGTTGCCAAGGATGCTTCTTCAATGGTACTTACTGATGACAACTTCTCGACAATAGTCAAAGCTATCTCCAATGGCCGCAGTATTTACGCTAATATCCAGAATTCAATTCGGTTCCTGCTGGCAGGAAATACCGGTGGGGTTATGTCTGTAGTTTATGCTTCATTATTGGCTCTGCCAGTACCTTTTACTGCAATACATCTATTATTCATCAACATGCTTACTGACAGTTTACCGGCGATTGCCATTGGACTTGAACCACATAATAAAAACATCATGAAGAAAAAGCCTCGGGACATTAAAACCCCGTTGCTGAGCAAAGCCTTTGCAAGACAAATTCTCATGGAAGGTTTCATCATCGGCGCCGTCACCATTATTGCCTACCATATAGGTCTATCGACAGGCGATTCGGTGCTAGCCAGCACCATGGCATTTGCTACTCTGTGTTTGGCAAGATTGTTCCATGGCTTCAACTCAAGGTCTAATGAATCTATCTTTAAAATAGGCTTATTTACGAATAAATATTCTTGGTACGCATTGATCCTTGGCATTATACTATTGCACTCTGTGCTGTTGCTGCCCCCGTTGATGGAGGTGTTTGAAATAGCCATGCTTAATACAGCCCAATTCAGCACCATTTATGCCCTGGCCCTAACGCCCCTCGTGCTGATCCAGCTTTACAGGCTTTTATTTACGAAAAGCAGCTGAATGACTTTTAGTTGAATAATTACGAGAGAATTTAAGTTGAGCTGTGGGAGAAACGCGTTGCAATTCTTATGTGTTTATATTATAATTGGCAGAAACGCGTTGCAATTCTTATGTGTTTGTATTATAATTTTAATAATGACAATGAGTGTTTTGAAGATATAGCAATCTAATTGCACAAGGGGCTTGGCTATGGCTTATACTAAGGGACAAAAAGAAGATGAAATAACAAAAAAAATAATTCAGTGGGAGAAGGATTATATCGGGAGAGGCCCTACTGAAGCCAAGACTGACATTATCCGCAACATGGTAATTGTTACTTTGCAGGGGATGTTGTCAACAGCTGAAAGGGTTTTATCTAGAGAAAAAGAAGGTATGGCTCTGGTCAAAAAGTTGCGGCAGCAATTGGTTGAGCAGGGACGTGTCGAACTGGAAGAAATTTTAACCGAAATTACCTCAGTCAAAGTGATTAGTTTGCACACGGATATAAGTACGAAGACGGGTGAGCGGATTTTTGTCTTTGTAATGGATCGGGACATTGATTTGCAATAACGAAATTGGATGGCTTTCTAAAGGGTAATGCTATCGGTTAAGGGGCAATCCGACACCAGATTTTTAAAAGAAAACCGGTGTTGGATTTTTTGTTCATTCAGAAAAGCGTATTGCTCACAATTTTAGTTTAAGTAAATGATAATAGTTTTAAAGTGCCTAAGATGCCTAAAATTATGAGTTCGCACTATGAGAATTGGCAATAATAATTAATAAAGCGGCAGCATGTCCACTTAATCGGGTATTCGCTCAACATTGAAACTAACTGCCATAATACATGGGAAATAAACCTAATGACATAGGAGTGGTAATTAATGCAGCCTATCAATATAAAACCAGCGATTGAGTCCAATCTAGAGCTAAATACTCATAGTGTAGAGGGGAAAACAGTACAACCGCTAGTTTCGGTTATAATGGGCAGCGAATCAGACTGGCCGATAATGAAGGAGGCAGTTCTTGTTTTGGATGAACTTGGAATTCCATACGAGAAAAAAATTGTTTCTGCCCATCGCACTCCTGATTGGTTGTTTAGTTTTGCTGAAAACGCACCGAAGCGGGGGATCATGGTTATTATTGCCGGAGCTGGAGGAGCGGCCCATTTACCAGGAATGGTGGCCGCAAAAACTCTGCTGCCTGTTATTGGAGTGCCTATCCCTTCTGCTCACCTTCAGGGTCTGGACTCGTTGCTGTCCATTGTCCAAATGCCTGCTGGGGTACCGGTAGCCACCATGGCTATCGGTGTCTGGGGAGCGAAAAATGCTGCTATTCTTGCCGCTCAAATTATAGCTGTGCGTAACGAAGAACTTACTGTAAAGCTGGCTGATCGTCGGGACAAGGCAGCACGGCAGGTTCTGGATAAAGGGGAGTGGTCTTGAGATGCCGGGCAAGGTAATACTCCCAGGGTCCACTATTGGCATCCTGGGGGGCGGTCAATTAGGAAGAATGACAGCCATTGAAGGCAGAAAAATGGGGTACCGTATTATCTGCCTGGATCCCACCCCCGGCTGCCCTTGCGGCCAGGTGGCTGATGATCAGATTGTGGCTGGTTTGGATGATTTGGCAGCAGCAATAAGGTTGGCGGAGAAAACAGATGTACTCATATACGAGTTTGAAAATATTGATATCCGGTTAGTTGAAGAGCTGGAGAAAAACTATTATTTGCCGCAAAAAAGCCATATTCTGGCTGTCGCACAAAACCGTATTCAGGAAAAACAGCAATTGGAAAAAGCTGGCTTTCCTGTGGCGCCGTTTGTTATTGTCAAAAACACAGAAGATCTGAAGAAAGGGACTGCACAGATTGGGTATCCCAGTGTGCTGAAAATAGCCACAGGGGGATATGACGGAAAAGGTCAGCTTGTTCTATATAATCCTCAGGATTTTAGTAAAGCAGAGTCCTTAGTCCAATCCAGTGATAGTATATGGGTTTTGGAGAAAAAGATTTCTTTTACCCAGGAAATTTCAGTTATCATAGGCAGGGAAGAAACAGGGGGAATGGCCGTTTATCCGGTGTCGGAAAATATACACCGTGAAAACATTCTCTACATTACTGTTGTTCCGGCCCGCATTTCTCCACAAAGGGAGTCCATGGCCGTGGAAATTGCCCGGGGGATTGCCCAGTACTTTAAGGTAGTAGGGGTGTTGGCCGTGGAGTTTTTTGTTACCCCTCAAGGCTTACTGGTCAACGAAATAGCGCCCCGTCCCCACAATTCAGGGCATTATACGTTGGACGCATGTTTTACTTCCCAGTTTGAACAGTTAATTCGCGCTACCTGCGGGCTGCCTTTGGGGTCCACGCAATTGATGACCCCGGCGGTCATGATAAACATACTGGGAAGCGATATGCCAAAGATATTAGAAAATATACCCAATTTTTCAGGAGACGTAAAAATTTACCTGTATGGCAAAAGCGGCATCCCGGCACCTAAACGGAAGATGGGGCACCTGCTTATTAAGATAGATTATTCGGAGCAGATAGACGAGATAATAAAAACATTTTTAGGATGATGGGCAGTGGTGTACCTGACCGGACCTAAGGGGATGAGACAGTAAAGTTTTTTTATAAAAAGTTGTTCAAACAAAGCATATGGTATGGTTTCTGTGATGGGTTTTGCTTTCGGTTACAGGAGCTTACTAATATCAGATTATGTAGGGGGAATGAAAATGTCAGCAAATTTGTATCAAGTTCAGTCGGGGCCGGAAGGGTATCTGCCGCCGGCAGCCGCTTCAATGGGGGTAATGCTTCCCGGGGAAGGGGAATCACTGGTGGAAGGCAGGATAGTTCCGGAAGAAGAAGCCATGAAAAAAATAGCCGAGAAAATCTTATCGGCCAAAAATCCGGTCTTTTTTCCCGGCCCGCTGATTCTTTGGGCTTGGAAGGAAGGAGTAGCGGAAAAAGCCAAGGCGATTAAGAAATTAGCAGAGACTGCCGGCGCCAAAATAATCCCCATGCCGGATTACCGGCCTAAATACCCCATGATTAACCCGGCGGTGGAAATCAACCCTAACCACCCCAATTTAACCATCTGGCATAACAAAATAGATGTCTGCGTATTTGTAGGCGTCCACTGTCACTATGCCAATGTGGCTCTTAAGATAATCAGGGGAGGCACGGATTGCTACACCATCGCCCTCTGCGGGGAAGTAGGACATGAAGATGCCATGATTACTTTACGAAGTGCAGGGCTGGCAGAGATCAGCAAGCTCACGGATATTATCAGCCAGATGAGGGAGGAGATTAAATGATCCAACAAAAAATCGTAGAACCCGAACACCTCTTTTTTCAGGCCGAAAGGGAAAAAATGTTTATTACCGGGAGTGAGGCAGTCAAAGAAGCCATTAAAAGGGCTAATGTAGACATGGCTATCTCTTATCCCATCACCCCGCAATCAGAAAGTATGCATTTGGTAGGGGATATATATGCCGAGGGATACCTTAGGGAATACTTTCGCGGCGAAAACGAGTTTGCCGTGATGTCGGCAGTGGCCGGTGCCTCCATGGGGGGTGTGCGGGTGTTTACTGCCACAGGCGGACCTGGAACTTTGCGGGCTTTTGAAGCATTTTCGACCTGGGCCGGCGCAAGGCTGCCCATTGTCTGTGCTTTTATGACCAGAGGGGTGAATTCTCCACTGACTATCCAGCCGGATACCATTGAAATGTCTTTCATGCTGGATACTGGGATTATTATGCTGCACGCTGAAGACGCCCAGGATCTTTATGAAATGATTTTAAAGGCTTTTGTTATTGCTGAAAAAACTGATGTTCATATTCCAGTCGGGGTGTTTGCCGATGGCTTTTTTGTGACCCATACCAGAGATAAGGTTGAGGTAGCGCCGCCTGACATCAAGCTGCCCCCATATGACCCATATAGTGCACCGGTACCGGTCATGGATATGGAAAATGTGCCGGTAAGGCAAATGAGAGATCCTTTTGTAATGAAGAGCAACTTTATCAGTTATGCAGCACATGCCTCCTGGCAGCAGGAAATCTCGGCAGCGGCAGAGAGGGCCGTAAAGTATATTGATAAGAATCTGGGCGGACTGCTAGAGGTGGAATATGCAGATGCTGATATTCTTGTCATAACTTCCGGCACAGCCGTATCCCAGAGCCGTGAAGCCATTGCTCAGGCTCGCAAGTTGGGCTTGAACGTGGGATTAGTAAAAATTAAGAGTATTCGTCCTTTTCCAGAGGAGGAAATAAAGAAGCTCACGCGAAAGGCAAAGGTTGTGATAGTTCCCGAATTTAACCGGGTGGGCTGGCTGTGCAGAGAAATAAAGGCAGTCGTAGAGGATAATACCAAGGTCCTGGGCGGCCCCAGGGTTTTTGGCGGCATGACCATGCCCCCGGAATTGATTCTATCGGAAATCAGGAGGTGTACGAAGTGAGTAAAAGTATTTTCAAAATTTCACCCGGCTTTGAAGACATCATGCCTATAGAATACCGGGAACTAATAGAGCAGGGGGCTTATGAGAAAAACACTGGGTTCTCCGACCTGGGAACCTTCAAAGAACTTTTGGAAGAGCACCCCCTTTGTGCGGGCTGTGGGCTGGCCTTGTCCCTGCGCCTGATCCTGGCTGCTTTGCCTAACCCTGAAGATACAGTTATCGTGGGCTCCACTGGATGCAGTGCATTGGCCTTTCCCCAGGTGGCGATCCACAACATTCATTCCCTTTTCGGCAACCAGAATGCTGTGGCGTCAGGATTAAAGAGAGCGTTGAAATTAAGGTTTCCTGGGAAAATCAAGGATGTAGTAGTTATAGCTGGTGACGGGGCTACCGCTGATATCGGTCTGGACATGGTAATGCAGTCATGGTTTAGAAGGGAAAATATCACCACCATAATGCTGGACAATGAAGCATATGCCAACACTGGCGGACAGGAAAGCGGCATGTCACCTGAAGGGACAGTCCTCAACATGGCTCCCACAGGGAAGAAATTTCCTAAAATATCTTTGCCCGAGATTGCCCGGGAGTCCGGGTGCCCTTATGCGGCGGCAATCTCGCCGTCTAAGCCCAGACGCCTGGAGAAAATGGTCAGGAGATCCATCCTGGTGGCCAGAGAAATAGGCCCCACCTATCTGCAGGTCTTCTGCCCCTGTCCCACCAACTTTAAGTTTAAACCAGGGGAAACAATCGAAAGAATAAAGAAACGTGAAAAAGACGGGACTTATCAGAGCAAGGAGTACATTAGTCCTGCGGCCCAGGAACTTTTGAACAGACTGGAGGGAACAGACAATGAGTGAAAAAATATCCATTAGGATGTCCGGTTTGGGCGGTCAGGGTGTAGTTACTGCTGCCCATATTCTGGGCACGGCTGCTACCCGGGACGGGAAAGAAAGTACTGTTAATCCGTTCTTTGGGGCTGAAAAAAGGTTGGCCCCGGCTGAAAGTTATGTGCGCATTTCCACGGAACGTATCTACGAAAGGGGCGAGGTTCTTTTCCCTAATATTATTATGATTTTTCATCCTGACGTAATTACCCTGGGTAAATGCTACACCATGCCCTTCTTTGACGGGCTGCAGCCAGGAGGCAAAGTGCTCATCAATGCTGACGCACCCCTGGAGCTTAACGGGGATGACCTGGAGAAATTAACACAGCTAAACGCTCAAATATATTATATTCCTGCCACCAGTATTGCCGTTGAAGTAGGAGGTACTGAACTGTCCACCAACATGGCGATGCTGGGCGGGTTAATGGGCATTGCTGATCTGGTCTCCTACGAGGCCCTCAAAGAGTCTTTACAGGAAAGATTTGGCGGCAGCAAATTTATAGCCTCTGGAACTACCGCTGCCCTTGACGATGTCCTGAAGAGCAAATACGAAAAAGTAGCCCAATTGGTTGAAAAAAATACGGAAGTAATTGAAAAGGCCGCTGTTGCTGTTAAGAAGTACCACTTTAGCAGTCAGGCGGAAGGTGGGAGGGAAAACAACTGTGTATGTTGCGGCTAAGGTAATAGAAGAAAAATGCAGCGGGTGCAAATTGTGTATCTTTACTTGTCCTGACCCAAATGTAATTAGATTTGTTAAAGTCAATAAAAAAGTGGAAGTGGATGAAAACCGCTGCAAAGGCTGTGGGCTGTGTGTAGCTGTTTGCTCTAAACAAGCTCTTACGATTAGCAATATATAGGTGGGCAGTCATGGCTGGAGTCAGTTCCTTTTTTGAAGGGCGGCGTGTTGTTCTTCTTACCAAACACAGGAAAGAGCAGGTTATCAAGCCCATTCTGGAAAAAGCTACGGGCTGTAAGATTATTGTTGAAACGGGATTTGATACCGATCAGCTTGGCACCTTTACCCGGGAAATCAGCAGGCCGGGGTCCCAGTTGGACGCCGCCAGGCTAAAAGCAGAGAAAGGGATGAAATTAGCCGGCATAGACATTGGGCTTGCCAGCGAGGGAAGCTTTAATTCCCATCCATTAATACCTTTTGTGCCTTGGAATGTGGAAATTGTTTTGCTGATAGACCAAAAAGAAAAATTGGAAATCTGCGGACAATGTGCCAATAGTGAAACCAATTATGATCACAAAATGATAACCAGCTTGCAGGAAGCCGAGGAATTTGCCCGCAAGGCGGGGTTTCCGGAGCACTGGCTGGCCCTGCGGCCGGATAATGAACGGCATCAATCTGTGGTTAAGGGCATTAGTACATGGGAGCACTTGAAAGACGCGGTTAGGTGGGGGCTTGCCAAATCGGCGGCCGGAATAGTTTTTCTGGAGACCGATATGCGAGCTCACGCCAACCCGACCAGAATGCGCAATATTCAAAAAGCTGCAGAAGATTTGGTGGAAAAAATCAAACAGCAATGCCCCCATTGCGCCACCCCCGGTTTTTCAGTGACCAGCGTGCAAAGGGGATTGCCTTGTGAAGGGTGCGGTCACCCTACTGAGGAAATAAAGGTCAGAGTTTCTACCTGTAAAAGATGCAGTTTTTCCAGAGAAGAAAAAGCAGATGAAAGAGAGCGTGCACCGGCGGGACGATGTCCATACTGTAATCCTTAAACCCGGTGCAGCAATTGTCAAGTAAAGGAGAACAGAAAAATGAGCAAAAAACAGCGTGTGGTTGACCCGGCCCATCTTTTTTTTGAAGCTGCCCGGGAGCCAGCTTTCATAACTGGCAGCCAGGCAGTGGCGGAAGCGGTCAAAAGAGCCAATGTAGATATGGCTATTGCTTACCCCATTACCCCGCAAAGCGAAAGCATGCAGCTGGTTGGCGAATTGCATGCCAAGGGGTTTATAAAAGATTATTACAGGGGAGAAAATGAATTTGCCGTGATGGCTGCCATTCATGGGGCCTCCCTGGGTGGTGGGCGAGTTTTCACCGCCACCAGCGGGCCGGGCACTTTGCGAGCCATGGAGATGTTTCCGGTTTGGGCAGGCTCTCGCCAGCCTATTGTTTGTGCTTTTATGTGTCGAGGTGTTTCCCTGCCCCCGTCCATACAGCCGGAAAATATTGAAATGGGAATGCTTCTTGATACCGGAATGTTGATGTTCCACGCCGAAAATGGACAAGACTTTTTCGATATGATCCTGCAATCGTATGTAATAGCCGAACAAACGGATGTTCATTTGCCTGCTGGTGTATTTGTTGATGGCTTCTTTGTCACCCATACCCGAGATAAGGTAATGCTTCCATCAGAAGAAGAGATACTGCCTTGTTATGATCCGTCACGGGCGCCGGTTCCTCCCTTGGATATGGAAAACCCACCCATCCGAACAATAAGGGATCCTTTGTTAAACAAAAGTAATTTCATTAGTTACGCGGCAAATGCCAGCTGGCACCAGGAAGTACTGGCAGCTTCGGAACGAGCTCGTAAATATATTCACAAATATATGAACGGTCTGCTGGAAGTGGAAAACCCTCAAGCCCGGATATTTCTTGCAGCGTCCGGCACGGCAGTTTCCCAGTGCCGGGAGGCTTTGCGGGATTTACAGGGTGAAGGGATAGACGTTGGCCTGATTAAGATTAAATCCATCAGACCGTTTCCAGTGAAAGAATTGGAGGCTGCCGCTAATGCTGCAGAGTTAATTGTTGTACCGGAATTCAATGCTGGCGGCTGGCTGGCCAGGGAAATCAAGGCATGCTTGGATTATAACAGCAGGGTTGTTGCGGGCCCAAGGGTATTCGGAGGCATGACAATGCCCAAAGAATTAATTATTAGTGAAGTAAAAAAAGCTTTGTCCCGCAAAATTGCAGGCCGGATTTAGAGAGGTGACATATGTCCAATAAAATTATTACTCCCGTTGAGGAGTTCATTGATATTTTGCCGCAGGAGTATAAAGACTTGGTAACTCAAGGTCCATACTTTGAAAACACAGGTATTTCTAAGCTGGGCAGTTTCAAGGAAATTGTGGAGGAACATCCCCACTGTGCTGGATGCGGTGTGGCCTTGGGTATTCGTCTGTCTGCAGCTGCACTGCCAGCGCCTGCAGATACAGTAATTGTGGGAACCCCAGGATGTTCATTTTTTGGGCTGGCCCAGACAGCAGTAAATTATGCTACATCTGCTTTTGGCAACCAGAATGCCGTGGCTTCCGGGTTAAAAAGAATCTTAAAAATCCGCTTCCCCGACAGGGTCAAAGACGTGGTGGTACTGGTAGGTGATGGGGGACTGGCTGACATTGGTCTGGATCTGACCCTCCACTCCTGGTTCAGGCAGGAAAAGATCACTACTATAATGGTAGATAACGAATTATACGGCAATACCGGGGGACAGGAAAGCGGCATGAGCAAACAGGGTCAGCTATTGAGCATGGCACCCAAGGGGAAGTCTTTTCCTAAGATACCAATTTATGAAATGGCAAAGATTTCTGGATGTGTATACTGCGTACGGGTGACGGTGGCCAGTCCCCAAAAGGTAGCCCGGGCTGTGAGGTCTGCTATAATAATTGCCAGGGAAGTGGGTCCTACCTATGTCCAGGTATATACGCCGTGCCCTACTAATATGAAGTTCCCCCCTGATAAAACTATTGAAACGGCCAGAAAGGCAGAACAAGAATATTATTCGTTTGAGGAGTATATTACCGATGAGGCTGCTCGTTATTTGGAACAGTATGAATAGGGCTCCTGAACAGGTTTTTGATTGGCAAAAAGGAAAAAATTCTTAAATGACAAATATTAATATCATTACCAAAAAGGATAGCAAGGAGCCTACTGTAAGGTAGCCTCTTTTGCTATCTTTTATTCTTTTGATGAGTTTTCTTTTATAAGAAGATAATATTCTGTTAAGAATTTATCCAACTCCTGACTTTTTTTGACAACCTCATGGCTGGTTAACAACTCGCCATCAGCGGTAATTTTTTCAAGTTCCCTTCTAAGCAGCTCAATTGTCTCTAAAAAAGCTTTGATTTTTTCTTCCTTCATTTTTATTCTGCACACCTCCAGGCATAGATTGCCCCAAGATTAAGCTCAATATCCCAGTGCAACTGCAATTATGTGTTAATTAGCTGGAGGGTTATCAAATAATGTGGCGAATGGTTAAATTGTGGCCATTTTTATATGTACACTATAGGAGGTGCTTATGAGTAAAAGTATTGTTGTCAATATGGTAGGTAAAACACCTTTGGTAAGAGCAGAGAAGCTTGAAAGCAAGCTGGGCATATCAAAAATCTATCTTAAGCTTGAAGGAAATAATCCGTCGGGCCAGAGAATAGATAGACTAACTTATTTACTTATAAAAGATGCCATGGACATTAACAAGAGGACCATATGTACAGGAACAGACGGTGCTTTGGCTAAATCTCTAGCCTTAATCTCTCAGCAGTATGATATTGAATGTGTCTTTATTTGTAACGTTAACAGTAGGGTATTTAAAGGCAAGGAGTTTCAAAGAGATAATATAAGAATCATCCAGCATGGTCATAAACAATCTGATTGTATTGCTTACAGTAAGGAATTATGTGCTAAAAATGGATGGTATAATGCAACGTTAGGTTTGGAGAATAACATCTTAAACATGACAGCTCTATCATTCATATCAGATGAGCTCCACAGCCAGGTTAAGGGGGAAATAGATACTGTATTTTCACTAATGAGTTATGGCTTTTCTGTTGCAGGAATGAGTTTGGGCTTTAGGCAGTTGTGGATAAACAAGAAGATAAAGAAGCTGCCCAGGCTGTATAACTGTACTATTAATTATGGTAATGTAATCTATGAATCCTTTAAAAAGAAGAGCTTAAAAATCATTCCAATAGAAGATGCTCATGTAGAAATCAATAAATACAACAGACACCTGCTAAATTTCAACAGCTCTATAGCTCAGGACGCCCTGGATTCAATATATGATGCTAATGGCATAATAACTGGAATCAGTCAGGAGGAATTAATAAGATATACTAATATCTTTAAACAAGTAGAAAATATCAGGTTTAGTACAGAACAAGGATATGCCATTGCCGGCTTTATGAAGGAGTTAGAAAAAGGGAATCTATCAAAGGGAAATCATGTTATCCTACTAAATGATGGACGTGTGAATTTAACTGTCAGGAAGGTTGAAAGAGATGAAATTGATATTTCCATTGACGAACTTGTTTCATTAATGGATGAATGGTTGATGGAATATACAGATCCCAGGTGTGAGATAAGAGAAGCATTACATGCAGCTTTTGAAAAAGGGTTTGTATTAATGGCCTACTACAATGGTGAACTAGCAGGGATCTCAGTAGTAATACATACAGGCTTTGAGGATTTTATACCAACTTATCATCTTGGGTATATAGCTACTAAAAGAACAATAAAGGGGAGAGGTATAGCTACCCAGCTTCTAAATAAGGCTATTGAGCTGTCAGGGGGTAAAATATCTCTGCATGTTGCAAAGGATAATAACAGGGCCATTAAGCTATATGAAAAAATGGGATTCGAAAAAGCATATATTAGAATGATATATAAACCATAGCAGTTGCCACAATTCTTGACTGTTTCAAGAATGTCTATGGTATTATCTATGGCTATTGCTGATTAGCTAATACCAATCCGAGATGCTACTTCACCCCTGCCGAACCTATCATCAATGGAAGGTGTAAAGATTATAACCTTCCTGTTTTGCTCCTCATAATTATGTGCTATCATTAGAAGCTGAGCTGATTTAGAAGCATTCATCTGCCCATAGCGAAAGAATAGTTGGGCCATACTGTTAACTCCTTTAGTGAAAGTGTATAATAGATAGAGCATGGAAAGCCTATTTTCGATTATATCATAATTTGGATTTTTTTAAATGAAGTTTTCAAAGGTTCACACAAATACCTATAGAGATAGGGGGAATTAACTCATGACAAATTTTGTAGTTATTATAGCTGCTACTATTATGGTTTTTGTACTTTTTACATGGTTTTTGGGTAAAATATTTAAGTCCAATAGGTTCTTTAAATTTATTCCGTCCTTTGTAGCTCTTTTTGTGGCAGTCTATAATATTTATATAGCTAATATTTCCCCGGGTGATTTTGAGAACCTGGCCAGGGGACTTCTTGCTATTATCCTGTTAGCTGGGGCAGTGTCAGGGGTTATAACAGCATTTATAATAGACCACTTCATGCCGTATTTTGCCAGAAAAACTCGTTAAAAGTTAGTTAACATATGTACTAAGGAGTAATTTTAGGATTTACAATTAAGGTTAAGTTTTGTATAGGCTCTGCAATAGGCTCTGCAATAGGCTCTGCAATTCAAATAATAGTTGTATTATTTTTTGTTCTAAGGTATTATCAAGTGTAGGGCATTTCATTAAAAATATGAAATGCCCTTTAATAGTGGGAAATGGCCATTATTATAAATAAATGGCTTGTAGTGCATCATATAAAGAAAGTTACTATTAAATAGCATATTAAGCAGCATAACCGATTGATTATATATAGATGCACCAAAAGGCAAGTAAAGAATAAAAATTTAAGAGGAGATAGAAACATGCCAACATTTTATGAAATGGGTTTAAGCCACCCAGTAATTCAGGCCACTACAAATATGGGTTTTGAGGAAGCTACTCCAATACAAGAGCAGGCAATTCCAGCTGCCATGGCTGGTCGAGATATTATAGGTCAAGCACAAACAGGCACAGGAAAAACAGCGGCCTTTGGTATTCCTTTGGTAGAGAAAATGGATGCTGATAATGGGAAAACCCAGGGTATTGTAATCTGCCCCACAAGGGAGCTGGCGGTACAGGTTGCCGAGGAATTAAACAGGATAGGGCAGTTTAAAGGTATTCGTGCTCTACCTATTTATGGTGGACAGGATATAAATAGGCAAATAAGGTCTCTTAAAAACAGGCCCCAAATCATAGTTGGAACCCCTGGGCGCTTAATGGATCATATGCAAAGAAAGACCCTGAGGCTTAACCAGATAGAAATGGTTGTGCTGGATGAAGCAGACGAAATGCTAAATATGGGTTTTTTAGAGGACATTGAAAATATTCTTAAAGAGATCCCCTTAGAAAGGCAGACATTGCTCTTTTCAGCTACCATGCCTAAACCCATACAGAATCTTGCCAATCAATTTTTAAAAAACCCTGAATTTATTAAGATAAAGACAAAAGAAGTAACTGTTCCAAACACTGAGCAGCATTACTATGAGGTTCAGGAGAAGCAAAAATTTGATGTTCTTTGCAGGCTTTTAGATATTCAGTCTCCTGAATTGGCAATAATATTTGGCAGAACCAAGAGACGTGTGGATGAGCTTTTTGAAGCTTTAAATAAACGTGGATACTCAGCTGAGGGGATCCATGGAGATTTAACACAAGCAAGACGTAACAGTGTTTTGCGTCACTTTAAAGAGGGGATTATTGATATTTTGGTAGCAACTGATGTTGCAGCCAGGGGGTTAGATATTAGTGGAGTCACCCACGTTTATAACTTTGATATTCCACAGGATCCCGAAAGTTATGTGCATAGGATTGGTCGTACTGGACGTATAGGCAGAGCCGGCCTTGCCGTCACCCTTGTAACCCCAAGAGAGTTAAATCATCTAAGACTAATTGAACAATTAACCAACAGAAAAATGATTCGCAAGCCCATACCAACATTAAATGAAGCAATAGAAGGTCAGCAAAGAATTGCAGTAGAAAAACTAATGCGTGCTGTTGAAGAAGGAAACCTTCATCCATATAATCAGCTTGCAGAGGACCTGTTAGAGGCAAATGACTCAGTAACTCTATTATCTGCTGCCATAAAGCTGTTGACCAAGGAAACAGACACAATCCCAGTTAAGCTAACTGAAGAGGCTCCCCTTCGCCAAAAAAGAACTGACAATAAACGTGGATATGGACCGAGACGAGAAGGGCCGTATGGCAATAAGAAACATAAACAACCACAAAAAAGACGTTAGTATTATTCAAGTACATCTTTTGAAAAAATTTGAAAAGTACCATGGCATGTAATGAGTGATATGACTACTATATGACAACTATTTACAGGCATTAAGGTGGGCATCCATCTTGACAAAAGATACTCAAGGTGATAATATCTTTAGGTAGCTTATCTACTAGGCTTGTTTTCGAAGATTACGAAGAATGACAAAGAAATAATGATAAGATAACTATAATAAAAGATTATTTTAGTGGAGAGATGGCTGAGTCTGGCTGAAGGCGCTCGCCTGGAAAGCGGGTGTACCTTAACGGGTACCGTGGGTTCAAATCCCACTCTCTCCGCCATTAATTTTACTATTGTGAGTTTTGACCGTGCTAGGCGGGGAGGTAGCGGTGCCCTGTACCTACAATCCGCTATAGTAGGGCTGATGCCTAATCCAAGGGTTTGTTCTGTTGGGGACTGAGCCTCAAAAGTGGTGTTGATCATCAGGTCCTACGCAACGGAAACTCATGAACCCCGTCAGGTCCGGAAGGAAGCAGCGGTAAGTGATTATTTTCGTGTGCCGTAGGGCAGCCTGATAGTAGCTAACTATGGGGTTGACGCCTGGGAGAGCAATATTCGAAGATAGGTGCACGGTCTTAAATATTGTATTTTTAAAAATCTTAGGTTTTAGGACCTAGGATTTTTAGTTTAGCCTAGAAAAACTGCAATTTTCATGCTGTTCTGGTATAATTACTATTAGGGACTTTACTTAGGGTGGTGGTATAGTGAGTTACGTTGCTCTTTATAGAAAATGGAGACCACAGGATTTTAATGAATTAGTGGGACAAAACCATGTTAGCAGAACACTGCAAAATGCACTATCGGCAAATAGGCTTTCCCATGCTTACTTGCTTTGCGGACCAAGGGGTACTGGCAAAACTACTACGGCAAAGATTATTGCCAAGGCTGTTAATTGTTTAAGTCCTAAAAACGGCGAGCCGTGCAATGAATGTGCTTCTTGTGATGCCATTAACTCAGGAAATTCCCTTGATGTTCTTGAGATAGATGGAGCATCTAATAGGGGGATAGATGAGATTAGAGATTTAAGAGAGAAGGTAAATTTAGCACCTGCTCTTAGCAAATACAAGGTTTATATCATAGATGAAGTACATATGCTAACTACTGAAGCCTTTAATGCTTTGCTAAAAACCTTAGAGGAACCACCTGAGTATGTAATTTTTATTTTTGCCACAACAGAACCCCATAAGCTGCCGGCCACAATTCTATCAAGGTGCCAACGTTTTGACTTTCGCAGGCTTGACCCTGGGATAATCGTTAATCGTTTAGAGGAAATATGTGAAAAAAGCGGTATTGACTACCATAGAGAAGGATTGGTTATTATTGCCCGATTGGCCCAGGGAGGCATGAGGGACGCCCTGAGTTTAATGGATCAGTGTCTTTCTTATGGGGAACAAAAGCTTACAGTACAGCAAATCAATGAAGCCCTTGGCATCGTTGCAACTGACTATGTTGCAGATGTAGTAAACCTATTAATTTCCAAAGATATTAAACAATTAATAAACAGGTTGAATATGATAGTAAAGGAAGGTAAGGATATTAGGCAATTTGCCAATCAACTGCTGGATTATTTTAGAGACCTAATAATATATAAAACCTGTGGTGAGGAGCTCCTCATTCATACCATAGAAGATAAGAAAGAATTCTTTTTGAAGCATAATCAGATTAGTGTGGGTGATCTAGACTATGCCATTACATGCATTAATAAAGCTGAAACAGAAATGAGATGGAGCAACAACCCCAGGCTTCTTATGGAAATGGCGTTTTTTAAATATATCTTTCGAGAAGAAACTTCCATGGATTCTTCCATGAATACTATGAATATTATTATAGAAAGAATCAGTAACTTAGAAAATGAAATGAAAAGGCTTAAGGAAAATCAACAAACAAGCCATGTACAAAGGCCGCAAGCTAGAACTGATAGTGGAAATATACCCAAGGGGCATGTTCAAAAAGAGCTTGCAAAAGAGCCTGTATTTAAAGAGGAAAAGACTGCACCCAGAGCCTCATCTGATGAAAATAGAAGTGTCAATGCAGGTGAATTATCTTTAAGCTTAGTAAAAGAATCTTGGAGCAAAGTGCTGGAAATAGTTAAAAAGAATAAAGTTACCACCCATGCTTTCCTGGTGGAGGGTACACCCGTAAAATATGGGGATGGATGCCTTATGATTCAGTTCCATCCTAGCCACTCTTTTCATAAAGAAAAGTTAGAGCAAGAAGAAAACAAACAGATAATTGAAGATGCCCTGGCTTATTTATTCAAAGAACGGGTTAAAATAAGATGTATTACAGCTTCTAATGAAGACAAGGAAAAAGATGTTAAAGATGGTGATTTGGTGGAAGCAGCCATCAAAATTTTTGGTGGTAATGTTATAGAAGTAAAAGATTAGAAATTAAGGAGGATTTTATACAATGGGAATGGCAAATATGGGTAAAATGATGAAGCAGGTTCAAAAAATGCAGGAGCAAATGAAAAAAATGCAGGAAGAAATTGAACAAAGAACAGTTGAGGCAACTGCTGGTGGAGGAGCAGTAAAGGTTGTAGCAAATGGCAAGCAGCAAATAGTGTCCATAGAGATTTCCCCGGATGCAGTTGACCCTGAAGATGTGGAAATGCTTCAGGATATGATACTAGCTGCAGTTAATGAATCCATTCAAAAAACTCAGGAAATGATGCAGGATGAAATGAAAAAGATAACAGGCGGTCTTAATATTCCAGGATTGTTTTAGGAGTTGAGAACTTGTTTGAGTTTGCAAAGCCAGTAGCAAAGCTTATTAAGGAATTAAATAAACTGCCAGGAATTGGACCCAAAACAGCACAAAGATTGGCTTTTCATATACTGGAGTACACTGAAAAAGAAGTACAGAGCTTAACAGAAGCAATTATTGAGGCCAAGACCTCTATAAAGCTATGTTCTCAATGCTGCAACCTAACAGATATGGATCCATGCATTACTTGTATAGCTGATAATAGAGATAAAGAGATTATTTGTGTAGTTGAAGATCCTAGAGATGTTGCTGCACTAGAAAGAACTAGAGAGTATAAGGGCTTATATCATGTGCTCCATGGCGTTATTTCACCCATGGACAATGTGGGCCCAGAAAAGTTAAGGATAAAGGAATTATTACAAAGACTAGAGGGTGGTCAAGTTAAAGAAATAGTAATGGCTACCAATCTAACTGTTGAAGGGGAGGCGACAGCCATGTATATTGCTCGCTTGATTCATCCCCTTGGAATAAAAGTCACAAGAATAGCTCATGGAATACCAGTAGGAGGTGACCTGGAATATGCAGATGAGGTCACTCTTGCAAGGGCATTTGAAGGAAGAAGGAGCATGATTTGAACATAGAATAAGTCCGCAGTAAGTCTTTGAAACTGTGGACTTATTATTCTATCAGGCGAAAAAAGTCGGATAATTTTTTTAGTTTTAGGCAGGAATCAAAAGGGAGAGTATATAATTAATATTATAAACAACTGTTCTATAAAGAACATTTGTTTTACTAAAAGGTCATGACTCATGAAAATGATTTTTTTTAAATAAGGGCCTGCAGGATTAACTGCATAAACATGGGCAATTTGGCGAAGGAATTGCATAGTTTCAGGGGGCGACGTTAGGCATGATAGAAGGGGAACTTAAACAAAAGATAAAGAATCAATTTCACAAAATGTCTATAGCGCATAAAATGTTAGCGGAGTATTTATTAGAAAACTACGAAAAAGCTGCATTTTTAACTGCAGCCCGCCTTGGTGCAATAGTAGGCACCAGTGAATCTACTGTTATTAGATTTGCTTCCACCCTTGGATATCATGGATATCCTGAGCTGCAGGAGGCTATGCAGGAGATGGTCCGGCGGAAGCTTAGTACAGCTACCAGACTTAGAGAGATTAGTGATTCCGCAAGAAGCTCACCTGTTTTGCCGGAGATTTTTATTGGCGACATGCAGAACTTAAAAAAAACATTTCAGAATATATCCGCAGAGATCTTTGAAGAAGCAGTAAAAGAAATTAACAATGCCTCTACCATCTATATTCTTGGGCTAAGGAGTGCCCACTGCCTGGCTTTGTTTCTAGGCTTCTATCTTGAAATGATAGGTAAAAATGTAAAGGTTGTACCCTCAGGGGTGAGCAGCATATATGAGCAGCTTTCAGAAGTTAAAGAGAATGATTTGTTAATAGGAATAAGCTTCCCCAGGTATACGCGTCAAACCATTGAAGGTGTTGAGCATGCAAAAAAGCTGGGTGCTAAAGTTGTGGCAATTACTGATACGGTAGTATCTCCCCTGGCCCACTGGGCGGATATAACTTTAACTAGCGAGAGCAATATAGGATCTTTTATAGAGTCTTTTGCTGCGCCATTAAGTTTAATAAATGCCATAGTAACAGCAGCAGGCCAAAAACAAATAGAAAAGACATTATCTGTTCTTGAAAAACGAGAAGAAACCTGGGGAAAATACAGAATATTTTATTTTGCGGAAAAAGGAAGTTTAGAAAAAAACTCAAAAAGGAAAAACTAAGTGAGAGGTGATGACTAAGTGAAGGAAAGAAACAAAAGGGAGCATGCTTTACAGAGAGCCGAGGAGCTTGAAAGCCGGATAAGTCCGTATTTGGATGCAAAGGGTAAAATTCTCACCGGGTTTGACTTGCAGGAACAGCATCAAGAGGTAAAGGCAAAAATATTAGAGTATTTCAAAGCTACAGAAGAGCAATGGAATGACTGGCATTGGCAGATGAAAAATAGAATAGAAGATATTGAAACTCTGGGCAAGCTTATAGACGTAAGCCATGAACAGAAGCAGGTGATAGAAAAAATAGAAAAGGAATGCAGGTGGTCAATTTCACCATATTATCTCAGCATCTTAGACCCAAATGACCCTTCATGTCCTATATGGATGCAGGCAATACCAAGTGCACATGAAATAGATGACCCTTACGGCAAGGAAGACCCCATGGCAGAGGAATATACCTCTCCTGCCCCGCGAATTACCAGAAGATATCCAGATCGACTAATAATTAACATTACAAATCAATGTGCAATGTTTTGCAGGCATTGTCAAAGAAGAAGAAACATAGGGGAAATAGATAAGCCTGCTCCCAAAAAAGATATTGAAGATGCTATTAATTATATTCGTAATAATCCTGAAATAAGGGATGTGCTTGTTACAGGGGGAGACCCGTTAACTTTATCAGATGAGAAATTAGAATGGGTTTTATCAGAGATTAGAAGTATACCCACAGTAGAAATAATTCGTCTTGGAAGTAGAACCCTGGTCACACTTCCACAAAGGATAACCCAGAAATTATGCGATATGCTTGAAAAGTATCATCCATTATATATAAATACACATTTTAATCACCCGAGAGAAATTACGCCAGATACTTTAAGGGCTGCAAAAATGCTGGCCAAGGCAGGAATTGCATTAGGAAATCAAGCGGTATTATTAAGGAATATAAACAATGATCCTAATGTAATGAAGAAGCTTAACCATGAATTATTAAAGATTCATGTTAGACCTTACTATATCTTCCATGCCAAATCGGTTAAAGGTACCAGCCATTTTGTAACTAGAATTGAAGATGGTTTGGAAATCATGGAGCAGCTCAGGGGATATACTTCAGGAATGGCTATTCCCTGGTATATTATTAATGCCCCTGATGGGCATGGGAAAACACCTATCCTGCCCCAATACCTAATATCCCAGGGCAGGGGCCATGTTTTAATACGAAACTGGGAAGGCAAGGTATTTAAGTATCCAAATGGCCATGAATAAAAATAAATAAAAGGGCTGTACCAATATCTTTAAAAGCTGGTACAGCCTTTTTACTAGCTGGTTCCCTTGCCCGTTGACTGTTTGACGAGCTTTAAATAATGCATGTACTTTCTTTCTGCACGAACGGCTTTTAAAATGGCATTATCAAGGTGCTTTGGATCAGTTACCTCATCACATACCTTTTGTGCGGCCTGCCAGTCTTTTTTAGCCTCTAAGACCTTTAGTTCTAATTCACCTAATTCACCTAATTCACTTATAGCATCTGATTTATGGTTGGTCAGCGTTTTAAGAAATCCTATTATACCCATACAAATCCCTCCATCTTTCTTATTAATAAACATATGCAGGAGATTTCATATAAGTCCAAAAATTGGCATAAAGTTATTAAAGATGCATATGATTTTATAAGCAAAATGTTAATAGGGGGTGGGGTTATGGGTATAGAATTTATGCAGGTTGTTTTTGGCATAGGATTATTACTAGTAATAGTTGCCATTTTAAATAAACTTGTTGTCAGGCCGGTAAAAGTGGTCTTTAGGGTTGGTTATTCCCTTGTTTTTGGAATGATACTAATTTGGGCATTTAATTATATTGGTGGGGTTTTTGGCATGTACATTCCTGCAAATATAGTAACAATACTCACGGCAGGAATACTTGGGCTGCCTGGCCTGGGATTGATGGTAGTATTACAGCTTCTTGTATAATCTTAGGTTAAAAGTTTAAATACCAGTCAAGGTTAAATAGATTACTATTAATATAGGGTAGATAGTAGAATGTGTATACTATTTATCCTATATTTTTATGTCTGATGCTATCCATATATTGCCAATTACCATGGAAAAGCTGCTAGGTGGTCTTACCATTAAGCTGGTCAGACAAAATTTGTGAAATCTAGAACATAACGTGTTGACGTGGGCAGTTGTATACATTATACTGTAAATGGTTATATCTTTTAAAAAATGGTAGATATAAAAAACTAAATAAATTCTATTGTATCAGGGGCTTAACAGCAATTTTTGGCAATGTTTTAAATATTTATAAAATTCCTGCTAGATGCTGTTGTATATAATTTTTTTGAGCAGATTGCAACTTAAAACCTTTCAAAAGAAGCTTAAAGTGGGCTATCTATGAAGGGATATTTGAATTTATACTGCTGAAAGGTTCATATGGATTAATTGCAAGGAGGTGTGCTTGTAAGATAAGCTTTTTAAAGTATGCTTATGTGAACGTGTTAAACGGTGAAAATTCATTGGGGGAGTGAAATTAAATATGAAAAAAACTATGAAAACTATGGATGGAAATACTGCAGCTGGTTACGTTTCTTATGCAATGACAGAAGTAGCTGCTATATATCCAATTACCCCCTCATCCAACATGGCGGAAATTGTGGATGAGTGGAGTGCCAATGGCAAAAAAAATATCTTTGGTCAGGAAGTATTGGTGTCAGAATTACAATCCGAGGCTGGTGCTGCTGGTGCTGTTCACGGCTCTTTATCAGCTGGAGCATTAACTTCTACTTATACAGCTTCTCAAGGCCTATTATTAATGATTCCTAATATGTATAAAATAGCAGGGGAGCTGCTGCCGGGAGTATTCCACGTAAGTGCCAGGGCAATAGCTGGGCATGCCTTATCAATCTTTGGGGATCATTCAGATGTTATGGCCTGTCGTCAGACTGGTTTTGCCCTATTAGCTTCTGGTAGTGTACAAGAAGTTATGGATTTGGGTGGTATTGCCCATTTGGCTGCCATTAAGTCTAGAGTTCCCTTCCTGCACTTTTTTGATGGTTTTAGAACATCTCACGAAGTACAAAAAATAGAGGCTATTGACTATTCGGTGTTTGCTGATCTAATCGACCGTCAGGCACTTAAAGAGTTTAGAGATAGAGCTTTAAATCCAGAGCATCCTGTTTTAAGGGGAACTGCCCAGAATCCAGATATTTTCTTCCAGGCCAAGGAAGCAAGCAACAGGTTCTATGAAGCAGTACCTGACATTGTTGCTGATTACATGAAGAAAATTAGTGAAGTTACCGGTAGAGACTACCGTCCATTTAATTATTATGGTGCACCAGATGCTGAATATGTATACATCATCATGGGATCAGCTGCTGAAGCCCTAGAGGAGACTATTGACTACTTAATTAGTAAAGGCGAAAAAGTTGGCATGATTAAGGTTCGTCTATATCGTCCATTTTCAGCAAAATATTTCTTTGATGTGCTGCCAGAAACTGTTAAGAGAATTGCTGTATTGGATAGGTGTAAAGAGCCTGGCTCTTTGGGTGAGCCTTTATACGAGGATGTAAGAACTTTATTCTATGGCATGGAAAATGCCCCTATGGTTATTGGTGGACGTTACGGATTAGGTTCCAAGGATGTCACTCCTAGTCAGTTAAAGGCTGTATTTGACAACCTTGTAGCAGGGGAGCCTAAAAATGGTTTTACAATTGGTATAGTTGATGACGTGACAGGTCTTAGCTTACCTGAGGTAGATAAGATTCGTATTGCTGATGAAGGAACTACACGTTGCAAGTTCTGGGGTTTTGGTTCAGACGGAACAGTTGGCGCCAATAAAGATGCAATTAAGATTATTGGTGACCATACAGACCTGTATGCTCAAGGGTATTTTTCCTATGATTCCAAGAAATCAGGCGGTGTAACTATTTCCCACCTGCGTTTTGGTAGAAAGCCAATTAGATCCACATATTTGATTGATGAAGCTGACTTCATTGCATGCCACAAGCAGGCTTATGTAGATCAATATGAAATATTGGAGGGTTTAAAAGAAGGCGGGACTTTCCTTCTAAACTGCCTATGGACGCCAGAGGAACTGGATGATAAACTACCGGCCAAAATGAAAAAGTATATTGCCGATAATAATATTGACTTTTATATCATTAATGCAGTAGATATTGCTGGTGAAATTGGCCTTGGCGGCCGTATCAATATGGTAATGCAGTCTGCTTTCTTCAAGCTTGCAAATGTAATTCCCTATGAAGAAGCAGTAAAATATATGAAGGAAGCCATCGAGCACACCTATGGCAGAAAGGGAGAAAAAATAGTATCCATGAACTGCCAGGCAGTTGACAGAGCTGCCGAAGCTTTAGTAAAAGTTGATGTTCCAGCCCATTGGTCTAATGCTGTTGAGGAAGCTGCTGCTGCTTCTGATCTGCCAGAGTTTATCGAGAAAGTAGTTATACCAATGAATAGACAGCAGGGTGATAAGCTTCCAGTTAGTACATTTGTTGGAAGAGAGGATGGAACCTTCCCGCAGGGAACTAGTCATTTTGAAAAACGTGGGATTGCCATTTTTGTACCTGAGTGGAATATGGATAATTGTATCCAATGCAATCAGTGTGCCCTTGTATGTCCGCACGCAGCTATTAGACCTTTCTTGCTAAATGAGGAAGAGGTAGCCGCTGCTCCAGAGACTTTTGCAAGTAAAATGGCTGCTGGCAAGCAATTGGCAGGATTAAATTACCGTATTCAAGTGAGTCCATATGATTGTGCTGGTTGCGGCAGCTGTGCAGATGTATGTCCAGCCAAGACAAAGGCTTTAATTATGAAGCCAGTAGAAGGGCAAATTGCTTTACAGGCAGATAACTGGAACCACGCTGTAAAAAATATATTAATAAAAGATAACCTCATGGAATTGACTTCCATAAAGGGAAGCCAGTTTGTTCAACCATTACTTGAATTCTCTGGTGCATGTGCTGGCTGTGGAGAAACTCCCTATGTTAAACTCATAACCCAGTTATTTGGCGATAGAATGATGATAGCTAACGCTACAGGCTGCACATCCATTTGGGGTGGATCAGCTCCAAGTACACCATACTGCACGAATAAAGAAGGGAAAGGTCCAGCCTGGGCTAACTCTTTATTCGAAGACAATGCTGAGTATGGTTATGGTATGGTGTTAGGCGTTAAGAAAATTAGAGAAAAATTAGGAATGCTTATGGAAGATGCTATTGAGCAGGGTGTAAGTGATGAACTCGAAGCTGCATTCCGTGAGTGGATTGAAGGCAAAGATAATGCCCAGATCTCCAAAGATGCTGCAGCTAAAATAGTTTCCTTGCTTGCAGAGCATATGGATAATGCTGCAGTTAAAGAAATTGCTAATCGTGTTGACTTTTTAGTTAAAAAATCCCAGTGGGTCATAGGTGGAGACGGATGGGCTTACGACATTGGTTACGGTGGACTGGACCATGTGATTTCCACAGGAGAAGACATTAATATCCTGGTTCTGGATACAGAGGTTTACTCCAACACAGGCGGTCAGGCTTCAAAGTCTACTCCTGCAGGAGCTGTAGCTAAATTTGCAGCAGCTGGAAAACGTACCAGGAAAAAAGACCTGGGATTAATTGCTACAACCTATGGTGAAGTTTATGTTGCTCAAATAGCCATGGGGGCAAATATGAATCAGACCATAAAGGTACTGGCAGAAGCTGAAGCTTATCCCGGACCATCTGTAATCATTGCCTATGCTCCGTGTATTAACCATTCAATTAAAGGTGGTCTAGCTAAAGCCATGGAAGAAATGAAGAGAGCTGTAGATGCAGGATACTGGCATCTGTGGAGATATAACCCACTACTAAAAGAAGAAGGAAAGAACCCATTTGTTCTTGAGTCCAAGGAGCCTACTATAGATTATAAAGAATTTTTAAAGTCTGAGGGGCGTTATACAACATTAATGCAAGCCTTCCCTGAAGTAGCTGAAGCTTTATTTGACAAGGCTGCAAGGGATGCTAGAGATCGTTATGAAGCCTACAAGCGTATGGCAATGGAATGCAAATGATAATTTTACATTACCTCCCTTAAAAGGTTTAGTTTAAAGGCGTTTAAGTGCCAAAACAACTAAACTGTGTTCAGCCTTTTGCTAAAAAATTAGTGAAAGGCTGTTTTTTTAAAGAAAAATAGCCTTAAATCTTTCTTTAAATCTTTGTTCTAATACCCTTTAAATTTTTATCTAAATGCCTTATTCTAGTATTTAAAGATTATATGATGCTAATAATAACCTAGAGGTGAAAAAGCTTGGAAAGTCGTATTGTGGAGGCGTATATAGGTGAATATGCAAGTGGCAAAAGTGAAAATGCAGTAAATAGGGCTCTATGGTTAATGAAACAGGGCAGAAGTGTAACCCTCGTTGATTTAGATATAGTTGAGCCTTTTTATACCCTGCGTCCTATTAAAAAGAAATTAGAGGCTATGGGCTTAACGGTTCTTGCCTGGGAAAGTCGCAAAACCATGGGATTAGGTGAAGCAGGCAGTATAATAAAGCCTGAATTCAGGTGGGTGTTAAAAAGAACAGGGGATTTAATATTAGATGTAGGGTATGGTGTAGAAGGTGCTAAAACATTAAATCTTATTCATGGGGCTTACGAAAACCAATATCTCAAAATTTATGCAATCGTCAATGTATCAAGACCAATGACAAGTATCCCAGAGGATATTGTTGATTACATAAGAAGTCTTGGTCGTGTGGATGGGATTGTAAATAATACTCATCTGGGCAGCGATACAGATATTGATGTTATTCAAAATGGAGCGAAAATAGTTGATAAAGCTTCCCAAATTCTTCATATACCAGTTGTGTTCACAACTGCTGAAAAAAAACACCAATCAATTTTGGGTGATGTAGACTGTGCAGGCAACCCTGTATTTTACATTGAAAGATTTATGCCTGAAACCTTTTGGTAATTAGTTGCATTATATATTTACCTGTAATAAAATGTTAAGTTGATTAGAATATTTAGGAGGTGTTAAATATAATGGCTGTAAAACCTATAGAAGGCGAAAAGAAAGTGTTTGTTACTGGAAACGAAGCAGTTGCTTGGGCAGCACTTGCAGCAGGGGCAGAGATCATGTATGGATATCCCATTACACCCCAAAATGAAATTATGCACTATTGGACAAGAATAGCTCCAAAATATGGTAAAAAGTTTTTGCAAACCGAGGACGAAATATCCGCTGGGTTCACCTGCTTAGGTGGAGTTTTTAGTGGAAGAAAGGCATTCACTGCAACGGCTGGGCCAGGAAATACTTTAATGCAAGAGCCTATGTCCATGGCAGAAATGATGAAGGTGCCTGCAGTATTCATCATCTGCCAAAGGGGTGGTCCATCAACTGCTACTGTTATATATTCTCAGCAGGAAACAACATTAACGTGTTTTGGCGGCAATGGTGAGGGGCTCAGGATTGTTTATTCAACAGAAAACCATCAGGAGCTCTATGACTATACTATTAAAGCATTTAATGCTGCTTGGAAATATCGTATGCCGACCTTTGTTCTTGGTGATGGATATCAGTCTAAAATGAGAGAATCGCTTGTAATGTACGACCCCGAGGTTAGGGGAATACAGATGGTGGATCCTGAGCCAATTGTTCGTAAACCTGGTGTGCCAGGTGTGGATAGAAAACCTATTCATTTAAGAAATACATACAACATGGAAGATGAGCTGTATGAAGTGGTAATGGATTTAGTTGATAATTACAATAAAATGGCTCCTGAGGTAGTAGAATATGTTTCCTATAATTGTGATGATGCAGATGTACTAATTCTTGCCCACGGTATTGTATCACGGGCTGCCCAGGGAGCAGTAAAGCTGTTAAGAGAAGAGGGTTTAAAAGCGGGGCATTTTAGACCCATCACATTAAGACCCTTTCCCCATGCGGAGCTTAAAAAATATGCAGGCCAGGCTAAAAACATATTAGTTGTTGAGTCGGCATATGGACAGTTTGATAAAATAGTAAAAGAAGCCATCTATGGAGTCAGTACTCCTATAACCCCATATTTTAGGCCTGGAGAGGGAATAACTGTAGAAGAGGTTGTTAAAGAAGCTAAAAAACTACTATAACCAGACAAGGGGACGGTTCCTCTGTCTTGTTTCGCATTAGCACAAAAGAACTATGCACAAAGCCAAACTTAAAACCCGAATTGAGATGCGCCTCCTTACATGAGATGGTGTATCTCCAAACATTATTTATACAAGAGGAGGCAAAAAAAATGTCTATTCAACCTCAGATGCCTAAAAGCTGGCGCTTGGAGACAAAACCTCACAAATTTTGTCCAGGCTGTGGTCATCCATTAATTCTTAAGGCTTTGGGAGAAATCATAGATGAGTTTGAAATTGCAGATAAAACAGTATTTGGTTGTGATATAGGCTGTTCCTTATTAGCATGGGATTTCTTTAATGTGGATACAATCCAAACACACCATGGTCGTACCACACCAGTAATTGTTGGTATTAGAAGAGCTGATGAAGAGGTTATTGGTATTGCATACATGGGTGATGGTGGAGGATATGCAATCGGTTCGCAGCATTTGATCAACTCAGCAGCCAGAAACGATAAAGTTTTAGTACTATTAGCCAACAATACCCAGTATGGGATGACCGGCGGGCAGATGGCACCCACTACGTTACCGGGGCAAAAGACAGAAACCAGCCCCTATGGAAGAGATGTGGAAATGACAGGTCCTCCCTTTCAAGGGCCAGAAATGGTTGCTGCAGTTTCCCAGGAAGGTGCCTATGTTGCCAGAGCAACTGTGGCTAATCCCAGGCAGATGAAAAAATTCATAAAAAAAGCCATTGAAAATGTCAAAGATGGCAGAGGCTTCTCATTTGTTGAAGTTCTTTCCCTATGTCCAACCAACTGGAGAACCAACGCAGAACAAACATGGAAGTTTGTTGAAGAAGATATGGTCAAGTATTTCAAGGTCGGCGAGATAAAAGTTCCAGGCGAAAGCAAAAGGGAGGGTTGATCATGGCAAAGGGAGCTAAGATTGCCTTAGCGGGTGAAGGTGGTCAGGGAGTGCAATCCGTTGCTAATATCTTGGTGGAAGCTGCTTACGAGGAGGGCAAAGAAGCCTTATATATACCTAACTTTGGTGTTGAACAAAGGGGAGGGGTTTCGATTGCATATGTGCAAATATCAGAGGAGCCCATTGGCTCTCCAAAGTTTAAATTTGCCGACATAATTATAGCTTTAAGTGATAGGGCTGTTCGCAGGACAAGAAAATATGTTAATGAAGATACTCTTTTTGTATATGATGCGGCTATTAAAGGCATTGAAAATGATCTTCCCACAAATGCCAGGCGTGTTATTGGCATACCAGCTATTGATGTGGCCAAGGAAGAATTTCATCCAAGGGTGTTTAATGTAATAATTATGGGGGCGGTAATTGGAATGACCGGTGTCGTAACAGGTGAACAGGCCAAGGCTGCCATAGAAAAAAAGTTAGGTTACAAGTTTGAGCAGGATCCTAAGTTAAGGGAACTAAACTACAAAGCCCTTGAAAGGGGCATTGATCTAGTTAAAGACCAAGTCTAGGGAGGGATAAAAGTGGCCGTTGAGTTTAAAGCTGTTGTAAAAGAAGATGGCAAAGGAATTTTTCACCTATTTCCTGGGTTATGCAAAGGCTGTGGCCTTTGTATAGAAAAATGCCCTGTTGATACCATAGCTTGGTCTAAGGAACTAGGTGTTTTTGGAACACCAACTGTGGAACCTGGACACGGCAAGCCATGTATAGCCTGTAAAATGTGTCAGCTTGTATGTCCAGACTGTGCTATAGTAATTGAAAAAGTGAAAAAAGAAGATAAATAGAATTATAGGGCCCAGACATTGAGTTTGGGCCCCTGGGCTTTGACTCATAGACACACAAAATATTATGAATAGCCAATTAAGGCAGAGTGCTTAATCGTGGGATGGGAAAAATGGAAAACTTGCAATCTATAAAACTTGTATAGAATTGGATAAATATGACCAAAAACCAGTTGACAAGAAGAAAAAGAGATGTTATCATAACTATTGTCGTCTGGAGCAGTAAAGCAAAGAAATGTAGCTGGAACAACAAACAAAACACAGAAACAACCCAAAAAACAGCAGATAAAAACGAAAAGTTCCAGTACATACCAGTTGCAAAACTAAAGCAGATGTGCTAAACTAAAGTTCCTGCCACAAAGAAGCAGGACAAAAGCAAGAAGAAACAAAAGACAAAAGCAAGAAAAAAATGATCTTTGAGAATTGAACAGTGATAGAATTAAACCCGTTAATATTAAAGCCAAACTAAATTATGAAGATAATATAGTAAGGCACAAACAGTAAAGAATTAACAGGACAACAAGTCCAAAAAAACGAGCAGGTCAAACGAAAGTTAAAAACTAGCTTAGGTTAAGACTTAAGCTAGAAAAAATATAACTGGAGAGTTTGATCCTGGCTCAGGACGAACGCTGGCGGCGTGCTTAACACATGCAAGTCGAACGGAGCGGAGGTCAGTCGTCAGAGGTCAGAAGTCTGCAATAGAAGCAATTGGCAAGCCAATTGCAGACAAGAGCGGACATCGGACTTCCGATGACTGACTTCCAATCAGTGGCGGACGGGTGAGTAACGCGTGGGTAACCTACCCTTTAAGCTGGGATAACTCCGGGAAACTGGAGCTAATACCGGATAAGCTTACAGTATGGCATCATACAGTAAGAAAAGGAGGCCTCTGGAATAAGCTTCCGATAAAGGATGGACCCGCGTCCCATTAGCTAGTTGGTGAGGTAGAGGCTCACCAAGGCGACGATGGGTAGCCGGCCTGAGAGGGTGGACGGCCACACTGGGACTGAGACACGGCCCAGACTCCTACGGGAGGCAGCAGTGGGGAATATTGCGCAATGGGGGAAACCCTGACGCAGCAACGCCGCGTGAGTGAAGAAGGCCTTCGGGTCGTAAAGCTCTGTCAATGGGGAAGAAGTCTTATTTTTGAATAGGGAATAAGGTGACGGTACCCAAGGAGGAAGCCACGGCTAACTACGTGCCAGCAGCCGCGGTAATACGTAGGTGGCAAGCGTTGTCCGGAATTACTGGGCGTAAAGGGCGTGTAGGTGGTCAAACAAGTCAGGTGTGAAACCCCGGGGCTTAACTTCGGGCATGCATTTGAAACTGTATGACTTGAGGGCAAGAGAGGAAAGTGGAATTCCTAGTGTAGCGGTGAAATGCGTAGATATTAGGAGGAACACCAGTGGCGAAGGCGACTTTCTGGATTGACCCTGACACTGAGGCGCGAAAGCGTGGGGAGCAAACAGGATTAGATACCCTGGTAGTCCACGCCGTAAACGATGGGTACTAGGTGTTGGAGGTATCGACCCCTTCAGTGCCGCAGCAAACGCATTAAGTACCCCGCCTGGGGAGTACGGCCGCAAGGCTGAAACTCAAAGGAATTGACGGGGGCCCGCACAAGCGGTGGAGCATGTGGTTTAATTCGACGCAACGCGAAGAACCTTACCAGGGCTTGACATCCTCTGACGTCCATAGAGATATGGAGTTTTCTTCGGAAACAGAGAGACAGGTGGTGCATGGTTGTCGTCAGCTCGTGTCGTGAGATGTTGGGTTAAGTCCCGCAACGAGCGCAACCCCTGTACTTAGTTGCCAGCAATAAGATGGGCACTCTAAGTAGACTGCCGGTGACAAACCGGAGGAAGGTGGGGATGACGTCAAATCATCATGCCCCTTATGTCCTGGGCTACACACGTGCTACAATGGTCGGTACAGAGGGCAGCGAGACCGTGAGGTGGAGCAAATCCCAAAAAGCCGATCACAGTTCGGATTGTAGGCTGAAACTCGCCTACATGAAGTCGGAATCGCTAGTAATCGCAGGTCAGCATACTGCGGTGAATACGTTCCCGGGCCTTGTACACACCGCCCGTCACACCACGAAAGCTGGCAACACCCGAAGCCGGTGAGCTAACTCGTTCGGAGGTCAGAGGTCAGAAGTCAGAAGTCTAAACAGAAGTCAGAGGACAGAAGTCCGAGGTCAGAAATAGAAGCAATTGGCTAAGCCGATTGCAACAAGAACTGACAGCAGACAATGGATACTTGACAACTGAACAGACAACCGACATCCGATTTCCGACTTCCGAATGAGGGGCAGCCGTCTAAGGTGGGGCTAGTGATTGGGGTGAAGTCGTAACAAGGTAGCCGTATCGGAAGGTGCGGCTGGATCACCTCCTTTCTAAGGAGTAAAGATACTTCTAGGTCGGTTTAACGGAGTTTAAGGAAATCACTGTTTAATTTTGAGAGATCAAAAGATCTTTCAGTAGTACCTGTTCTTTGAAAACTACACAGCGAAAAAAACTACAATGCAAGCTAGAAGCTCATAATTAGGAAGAAGAAAGAAAAAGCAAGATC